>NZ_CP084506.1:303390-606780 GCF_003113495.2 Edwardsiella tarda ATCC 15947 = NBRC 105688 | reverse complement strand
AAACCACGCTGGGAGAGAATCAATAATGTGTCTGGGAATACCGGGAAAAGTGGTCGCCGTGGGCGACGATATCCATCAGCTGGCGCAAGTCGATGTCTGCGGCGTCAAGCGCGAAGTCAACATCGCGCTGGTGTGTGAAGGGGCGCCGAGCGATCTGCTTGGTCAGTGGGTACTGGTGCATGTCGGCTTCGCCATGAGCATACTGGACGAGCAAGAGGCACAGGATACTCTGGAGGCCTTACAGGCGATGGAAGCGGTTGAGGCCGACGTGGCGCATTTCATGCGCGGCGGCGCCGGCGCGGCACGCAGCGGGGAGTGATCGATGCAGTTTGTTGATGAATTCCGCGATCCCCAACTGGCCGAGGCGCTGTTAGCGCGGATCCGCCAGCGCGTCGCCGACCTACCGGCCGACTGCCGCCTACCCTTACAAATCATGGAGGTGTGCGGTGGCCATACACACGCCATCTTCAAGTTTGGCCTCGACCAGCTGCTACCGCCGGAAATCGAGTTTGTCCATGGCCCGGGTTGCCCGGTCTGTGTGCTGCCGATGGGGCGTATCGATCAATGCGTCGAGATTGCCCGCCGTCCCGGCGTGGTGTTCTGTACCTTCGGCGACGCCATGCGTGTCCCGGGACGCAACGGCTCCCTGCTAGACGCCAAGCGCCAAGGTGCGGACGTCCGCATCGTGTACTCGCCGCTCGACGCCCTGACGCTGGCGCAACAGCTACCTGACCGTGAGGTGGTCTTCTTCGGCCTCGGCTTCGAAACCACCATGCCCAGCACCGCGGTCACCCTGCAGCAGGCGCGTCGCCAGGGCGTCAATAACTTCAGCGTATTCTGCCAACACATCACCATCACCCCCACCCTGCGCAGCCTGTTGCAACAGCCCGATGTCCGCATCGACGGCTTTATCGCACCGGGGCACGTCAGCATGGTGATCGGCGCCCACCCCTACGCCTTCATCTGCGACGAGTTCCACAAGCCGTTGGTGATCACCGGCTTCGAGCCGCTGGATATTCTGCAATCGTTGGACATGTTGCTGGCGCAGCTGTGCGAGGGACGCTGTGAGGTAGAGAACCAATATCGCCGCATCGTCCCCGATAGCGGCAATACCCTGGCGCAGCAGGCGTTAGACGAGGTCTTCGTCACCCGTGAGCGCAGCGAATGGCGCGGCCTGGGTGAGATCGAACACTCCGGGGTCGCCCTGAGTCCGGCCTACGCCGCGTTCGATGCCGAGCGGCGTTTCCAACCGCAGAGCCAGCACGTCGCCGATGATCCACAGGCACGTTGCGGCGATGTCCTGACCGGGCGCTGCAAACCGGCGGATTGCCCGCTGTTTGGCGCTCGTTGTAACCCACAGAATGCCTTTGGCGCACTGATGGTCTCTTCGGAAGGGGCCTGTGCGGCGTTCTACCAATATCGTCGAGGAATGGAGCAATAACCGTGAGTAGTAAATGGTCTGAAGACGATGTGATTACCATGGCGCACGGTAGCGGCGGCCTGGCAATGCAACAATTGCTGGAGAGCCTGTTTCTGCCGTTGTTTGATAATCCGGCGCTCAATGCGCGCGAAGACCAGGCGCGTCTGCCGCTGTGTAGTTTTAACCAGCAGGGTGACCGCTTGGCCTTTACCACCGACAGCTATGTGATCGATCCGCTCTTCTTCCCCGGCGGTAACATCGGCAAGCTGGCCGTCTGCGGCACCGCCAATGACCTGGCGGTCAGCGGCGCTCATCCCAAATACCTCTCCTGCGGCTTCATCCTGGAAGAGGGGCTGCCACTGCGCGATCTGGAACAGATCGTACAGAGCATGGCGCAAACCGCCCGTGAGGCGGGCATCCAGATCGTCACTGGCGACACCAAGGTTGTGCAGCGCGGCGCGGCGGATAAGCTCTTCATCAACACCGCCGGGATCGGCGCCATTCCTGCGGATATCCGTTGGGCCGCCAGCGAGATCCAGCCTGGCGATCGTCTGATCGTGAGCGGCACGCTGGGGGATCACGGCGCCACCATCCTCAACCTGCGGGAAAAGCTGGGACTGGAAGCGCAACTCTCCAGCGACTGTGCCGTCCTGGCGCCGCTGATCGCCCCGCTGCGTAACATCCCTGGGGTACGCGCCCTACGCGATGCGACGCGCGGTGGGGTGACCGCCATCCTGCACGAGTTTGCCCAAGCCAGCGGCTGCGGCATGGATGTCAACGAGAAGAGCCTGCCGGTGAAGGATGCGGTACGTGGCATCTGTGAACTGCTCGGCCTGGAGCCGCTCAACTTCGCCAACGAAGGCAAGCTGGTGCTGGCCGTCGCACCGGAGGCGGAACAGGCGGTATTGGATTGCCTGCACGCGCACCCGTTAGGCGTCGATGCGGCCACCATCGGGGTCGCCACCGATCGGCGTCAGGTGCGTCTGGTCGGCCTGTTCGGCGCCGCACGCCTGCTCGATCTGCCACACAGCGAACCGCTGCCGCGCATCTGTTGATGCCACGCAGCTTTGGCCGGGTGCACCCGCACCCGGTCGATTTCGCCCACGCCATCGGGCCAGATGGCGGCGATGCGGGAGCCGTAACCGGCCACGCCGGCATCAGTGGGGAAGGCTTCCCCTTAAACGCCGACGGCGGTTCGCATCAGACGCTAGCCGTGGCGCCCCAACGCGCTAACAGCACCTCATTCAATGGGCGGGTATCCTGCATCGCGTGGTACAGGGTGTCATACAGCGACTGGATCTTCTCCAGATAGTGCTCCAGTACCCCATCCCGATCACGGTTGTTGACTCGGCCGTCCAGCATCCCCTCATCATCGAAGCTCGCCCGTCCCAGTTCGACAAAACGCGCCTCATCGCCCGTATCCAGACGCAAACCATATTGGATCGTCTTACTGTAAAACTCGCCCGCCAGACGGATCTCCACCATAAAGTGGTCGAAGACCGTGAAGTTGACGCTGTCGCCATCACCACAGCTGAACTCATGGAAAATCTTCAGCCGGGAAGAGGTGGTCGCCTTAATGAGACTGCTCTTATAGGTCGCCCACTGCGCCATCAGTTTTTCATTTTTATTATGGATAAATAGCGACTTCTCGGTTAGTTCGCTGACCTTCATAGTAAATACTCCACCATACTCCCAAAGATTGTACGCATCGCGATGTGATGCGCCGCACACCAGACGGAGGCATATATCGCTCCCTCTGCGGTAATAAATAAGCAGGATACATGCCAGCTTTAATTATTAATTATTTGTATGATGTTTTACAGAAAATTAGTAACGTTAATAACTAATTTCGGCGAGGATGGCGACTTTATCGCCGAATCTGACTGCGCGCTGACCTGCCACGCTCACGCTGGCAAGCGGCGTCGACATAACTGTCGACGCCGTCAGACAACGCTGACGTCACACGCTGAGATCGTGAACAGAGATCCCCAGACGCTGCATACGTGAGATCAGGGTCGTTCGCTTCACGCCCAGACGCATCGCCGCCCCACGCGGACCGGCGACAATGCCATTGCATTCACGCAACACCTGTAGGATGCGCTCGCGCTCGCTCAACGCCGTGTCCGCCTGCGCGGCGGCTGGCAGGGTCGGCAACGTTTCCAATCCCGCCGGCGCACGGTTGGCCAGCGGAGGCGAGAGGTGATACTGCAATTCGTTCATCGGCAGGGTGAGCACCGGGCCACGGCTAAGGATCACCGCGCGCTCGATAATATTCTCCAACTCACGCACGTTGCCCGGCCAGGGTAACTGGCTCAACATGCGAATGGTCTCCGTCGGAATACTGTCGATGGTGCGATTCATCCGCTTGGCGATCTTGCGGGTGAAGAACTTGACCAACAGTGGGATATCTTGTGGCCGCTCCCGTAACGGTGGGATCACGATGGGAAAGACATTGAGCCGATAGTAGAGATCGCTGCGGTATTGACGATCCTGCACCATCTGCTTGAGATCGCGATTGGTGGCGGCGATCAACCGGACATCGACCGGGATCACCTTGCTGCCGCCCACCCGCTCGATCTCCCGCTCCTGCAATACGCGCAACAGCTTAGGCTGTAGCTCCAGCGGAATGTCCCCCACCTCATCCAGAAACAGGGTGCCATGGTTAGCCAATTCGAAACGCCCCATACGCTGAGCGCTCGCCCCGGTGAAGGCCCCCTTCTCGTGACCAAACAGATCGCTTTCGAGCAACCCGCTGGGAATGGCGGCACAGTTCATCTTCACCATGCGTTTCTGATTCCGCAGGCTAAGATTGTGGATAGCCTGGGCAATCAACTCCTTGCCGGTCCCCGTCTCCCCCAGAATCAACACGCTACAGTCGCTGGCCGCCACCATCTCCACCTGCTCCAGCACGCTGCGCATCGCCTCACTTTGACCGACGATCTCGCCGAAATCCCCCTCTTGGCGGATGCATTCCGTCAGATAGCGGTTCTCATGCACCAGGCTATCCTTCAGGCGCGAGATCTCGCCGTAGGCCAAGGCATTGTCGACGGCGATGGCGATACGCGCGGCGATCTGGCGCAATAGCTTGAGGTTACGCGGTGTGAAGATCCCCGGTTGGCACTGCGCCAGTTTCAAGACCCCCAACACCTTATTGCCAAAGATCAACGGTAACTGGCAGATGGTGCGATGACCGAAGTTGAGCATCTGGGCCAATTGGCGATCTTGTGGTGCCAGGCGTGCCGAATCGGAGAGATCCATCAACAACATGCTCTTGTCACGGATCACTTGCTGCGCGAGAGAGCCGGCCAACGGCAACAGCTTCTGCTCACGCAGTACCGGCTGGCCCTCTTGGTAACCGGTGATGTAGGAGCGTAGACGATCGTCATGCTGCTCCACCAGCGACAGGCCGATATAGTCGATGCCAAAGAAGCGATGGATCTCTTTCGAGACCTCTGCCGCCAACGCATCCAGCTCCAGTTTGCTGGTCACCGCGTTCGTCACATCGACCAGAATGCGAAAGTGGTCGCGTTCACGCCGCAGCTGCTCCTCTTGCTGCTGAAACTGTTCTCGCTCGAGCAAGCGTTCGAAGATCTGCGCCACCACCTCGGCCAGCGGCGCCGCCAGCGCCAACTCCCCTTCGCTGAAGGCGTCAGCCCCCTCTTTAATCAGTTCGAGGCCGCCCAGGCGTTGTTGCTCCGTGGTCAGCGGCATCTGGCAGTAAGTGCCAATCGCGGCGTACTGTGGCAGCGCGGCCAAGGCGGCGAAATCGTGGCGAAAGGTCGCCCCAGAGCAACAGACTGGGCGTTGTTCGGCCCAGACGCGGCCGCCGGGACCGTCGGCCAGCAGCACATCGCTATCCTGTGTGACGCAATCCCGTTGTGGATCGTAGCGGTACAGGGTGATGCGGTTATGCAGCGGGTCCAGCCGCAGAATGTTGACGCGATCGAAGCGGATCACCGAGAAGGAGAGCTGGTGCAGGGCTCGCATCAGCCCTGGCAAGTTACGCTGGGCCAGTAGACTACGCGTCGCCTGATGCAGCAAATCTTGCCAGACCGGCTCCATACGCGACAAGGAACAGGTTGCTTTATTATTCATAACCAAACCAATTACGCGGTAAGAAGTCAGGCTGCTGAGTCTAGGCGATCCGAGTCCGGCTAAATATGATCTAATTAGTTAAATAAGGTTATTGTTGGGTTATGAAACATAAGGCAACAATTTAATTAAGCGTCAATCCGCTGCATACGGTGTGTTTTATTATAGCTGCTCCAAGGCGAATAATTCCTCCATCCGCTGGCGACGACGGATCAAGGTGACCCCCTGCTCCGTCACCAAGACCTCCGGCAACAATGGCCGGCTGTTGTAATTCGATGACATCGACGCACCGTAGGCCCCCGTGTCATGAAACACCAACCAATCGCCGACTTGCGCCGCCGGTAGGGCGCAGGCGGTAACCGTTCCCCCCTCGCGCTGGGTAAACACATCGCCCGACTCACACAATGGCCCCCCGACGACCGTCTCGATCAGCGGACCACTTAGCGCACGGCCATCCCGCGCTAACAGAGAGATATGATGATGACTGCCATACATCGCCGGACGCATCAAGTCGTTAAACCCCGCATCCGCTAGGACGAAGTGGCGCTGCCCCATCGTCTTCACCGCACGGACCTCAGCCATCAACAGGCCTGACTGGGCGACCAGATAGCGCCCCGGTTCGATCTCCAGACGCACCGGATGCCCCAGATGCGCGGCGATACGCCGCCGCGCGGCGTCCCACAGACCAAAATAGTGCGTCACATCGACCGATTGCTCGTCGGCGCGATAGGGAATACTCAAGCCGCCTCCGGCTGAAATCGCCTGAATGTCGCGCCCCAGGGCAATCGCCTGATTAGCCAGCGTGTCGCACACCCGCGCCAAGTGATCGTAATCCACGCCCGACCCGATATGCATATGCAGCCCGACGAGGCGCAGATCATAGGCATCGATCAGCGCCAAGGCCTGATCCAGATCCTGATGCCAGATACCATGCTTACTGTTCTCGCCACCGGTATTGGTCTTCTGACTATGACCATGCCCGAAACCGGGATTGATGCGCAGCCAGACCGGATGGCCGGGCGCACGCTCCCCCAGTTGACGCAACATGTCGCATGATCCGGCGTTGACCGGGATCGCCAATGCACACACACGATCCAACGTCGCCTCATCGATCACATCGGCGGTAAAGACGATCTCATCCCCCCCCGGCTGGAAACCCGCCAACAAGGCGCGTTCGATCTCCCCTAGCGAGACCGCATCCACCCTGACGCCCGCCTGACGCATCAGACGCAAAATATGGAGATTGGAGCACGCCTTCTGCGCAAAGCGAATGGTATCGAACTGGCGCAGGGTGTCGATCTGGCGCGAGATCACCCCCGCATCGTAGATCCATAGCGGTGTACCGAACTGTGCCGGTAAGGCGCCGAGTAGGGTGTCATTTAAGGCATAACCAGCCTGATTAAGGGGATAAGGCATGACGCGAGGCTCCTGAAGCAGTCGACCATGGATTATATGTAACAGCCCGCGCGGCGTGGAAAAAATATCTATTTGTCGCAAGTCTATTCATTTATGATATGGATTAGCTATCTCGCCGCGCTCACGCGTGCCAACGGAGGACGCCATGCGCCGTGTTTCCCTACGTCAAATAGAGATCTTTCACGCCGTGATGACCAGCGGTAGCCTGACCGAGGCGGCGGCACTCTTACAGACCTCACAGCCCACCGTCAGTCGCGAGCTCGCCCAGCTAGAGCACCTCCTGGCGCTGAAACTCTTCGATCGTGTACGGGGACGCTTACGCCCCACGGTACAAGGACGCCAACTGTTCGAGGAGGTGCAACGTGCCTATCACGGCTTGGAGCGCATCGTGGATGCCGCCGGTCAGATCCGCCAGTTCCGCCGGGCTAGCCTCAGCATCGCTTGTCTACCGGCCTTCGCCCAGTCTCTGCTGCCGCTCGTCTGCCGCCGTTTTCTCGGCCAGTATCCCGATGTCAGCCTGACCATCACCCCCCAGGAGTCCCCTCTGCTGGAAGAGTGGCTCTCCGCACAGCGTTACGATCTCGGGTTAACGGAAGAGAGTCGCACGCCCCCGGGTTGCCAACGCCATACCCTGGCGGTCATGAACGAGGTCTGCGTGCTCCCCGCCAACCATCCCCTGTTGCGCTACGCCTGCCTGACGCCGGCGCATTTCGCCGACCAGCCCTACATCAGTCTGGCGGCAGACGATAGCTACCGCCACACGCTGGATGCGCTCTTTCTACAGGCCGGCGTGCGGCGTCGTATGGTCGCGGAAACGCACAGTGCCGCCGCCATCTGCGCCTTGGTGCGACAGGGGGTGGGTCTATCCATCGTCAATCCGCTCACGGCGCTCGACTTTGCCGAACAGGGATTGGCCTGGCGGCCATTCAGTATCGCCGTCCCCTTCACCATCAGCCTCATTCGGCCTCAACATCGTCCCGGCTCGGCGCCGGTCGACGCCTTTATCAGCGCGTTGCACGCCGAAGTTATCGCGCTCACGCAATGCTTAAATACCAGCCACACGAAAGACAACGAAAACAAACTGAGCGATTTTTAATCACAAATCGATCACCAAACGGCTTTCGTTTTAAATTTATTAAAACGAAGCGCCGCTAATCACATAATTTATAGTTAATTATCTATTAATCACTCGGCTTTCGATCGTGAGATTAACGCCGTACGCGACAATGTCGAAAGCGACAATGAAAGATCACTCACCCCCGCTGATACGACGGAAATCCTGCGTCTTATACTCCGCGATTACCGAACCCTCAACCGGTTATAACTCCATGAATAATAGGATGACAAATCGCTATCCTTGTTAACTCCCTCACAGTTTTCCTCCTCACTCGCCCTTCCACTACGGGGATAAGAGACGATTTAGTGTGATCCCGCTTCTATTTCCAAAAGTTTCGTTAATTTATGATTTGAGCTGCACAAAAAGTATAAATAAGATGTGTAAAAACCAATCGAAAGAAAACGCAAAGAACAAGAAGGGGGGTTAATGTCCGTTACTCGCAGGAGCTTTCTGAAAGGGTTGGCCGCCGGAGGCGCCGCCATCTCGGCGCCGGCGACCCTCGCCGCCACGCTAGGGCAAACGCAGGGCCAAGACAAGCCAGGCCGGCCCAAGGATGCGCCTAACCTGCTGATCGTCTTTCCCGATGAATTCCGCACACAGGCGCTACAGTTTATGGGGCAGGATCCCTCGCTGACCCCCAACCTGAACGCCTTCGCCAAGCAATCCCGTGTGATGCGCCAGGCCGTCTCTAACTACCCATTGTGTACGCCGTTTCGTGGCATGCTGATGACCGGTCAATACCCGATCCGCAACGGCATCACCGGCAATGCGCACGACTTCGGCGGTAAGGTCGGCATCGAACTGTCACGCTACGCTCAGTGTTGGTCCGACGTGCTGAAGAAGCTGGACTACAGCACCGGCTACATCGGTAAATGGCATCTGGATGCCCCGCATGCCCCCTACATCGAAAGCTACAACAACCCGATGGAGGGCCGTTACTGGAACGACTGGACCGCCCCGGATCGTCGCCACGGCTTCGACTTCTGGTACTCCTATGGCACCTACGATCTGCACATGCGTCCGATGTACTGGGGCAACACCACCCCACGCGAGAAGCCGATGTTCGTCGATCAGTGGAGTGCCGAACATGAGGCCGACATGGCCATCAAGTTCCTGCGTAACGATGAGGGTAACTTCCGCGCGGCGGATAAGCCGTTTGCGTTAGTGGTTTCCATGAATCCCCCCCATTCGCCTTACGACCAGGTGCCGCAAAAATATCTGGATCGCTTCGCGGGTAAGACCTCGCGCGATCTCAATACCCGTCCCAATGTCGATTGGCAAGCCAACTACCAAGAAGGCTACGGCCCGCAATACTTCAAAGAGTATATGGCGATGGTCAACGGGGTCGACGAGCAGTTTGGTCGTATCCTGGCCGAGTTGGATAAGCAGGGGCTGGCGGATAACACCCTGGTGGTGTTCTTCTCCGACCATGGCTGCTGCCTGGGCGCTAACGGCCAACCGACCAAGAACGTTGCCTACGAAGAGGCGATGCGTATCCCGATGATGTTCCGCCTGCCGGGCAAGATCGCGCCGGGCAACGACGACGCATTGATGTCGGCACCGGATATCTACCCGACCATCCTCGGCTTGATGGGGCTGGAGCAGTGGATCCCGGGGACGGTCGAGGGCAACAACTTAGCCGAGCGGATCACCAGCGGTAAGGGTGAAACAGCCAGCTCACAGCTGTACTTATTCGTCCCCTATGGTGAGCCCTCCTTCGGACGTCGCGGCGTACGTACCGCCAGCCATACTCTGGTGATCGATCGCCAAGATGGTCAACCGCTAAAATATACCCTGTACGACAATATTAACGATCCCTACCAGATGAAAAATATTGCGGCGGGTAATCAAGCATTGATTCAAAAGCTGACCGATGAAGAGTTGCTCCCTTGGTTGGAAAAAACCGGCGACTCCTGGCGCCCGGTTGAATTCACCACAGCGACCACCAATAAACTGAATAAGAAAGTGGCCGAGTGCGCCAAAGCTAGCTAATCGCCACTCACCATAGGTAATTACCCTACAGCACCTTACTATCGTCTACGGCGATAGTAAGGATGCCGTCTGGCCTGCGTTGACATCATTACCATAACAAAATAAATAACGGCATTAATGCATCACGATTATTATCGTAAGGAATGCTATGAACAAGAATAACCAATTATTTCTGGGCTCGCTGCTGGCGCTTTCACTGACTTCATTGAGTGCGCATGCCGCTAATATCAATACCGTCTTCTCCTGGGAAACCGCCGATTACGATACCCCTGCTAACTATTCCGGCTATCGTCTCGACATCAACATTAACCCAACCAAATCTAACTGGTACTTCGACGCCGGCCTGCGTCAGCGCGAAGCCGATAACAACAGTCGTTATCAGCGTCTGGATCTCCAAGCGGGCTACCGCTACAAGATCAATAATGGCTGGATCCAACCCAGCTTCAAGGTACGTCAAGATATTACCTCTTATGATAATGGCAACCGCCTCACCGTCGATTTCTATAGCACCAAGACCTCCTATTACTACAACCTCTCGAATAACTGGGCGCTGGCCGGTAGCGGCATGTTCAGCATCGAAAAGAAAGAAGATCTGAAGAAAGGCTTGACCACTAACACCGATTATCTTTCATGGGAGTTTGAACCTGGTATTCGCTACTTTATCACCCCCAAGATCAACACTACGCTGGCCTATTACCAAAGCGGCAAGCATGCCAATAAGCAAAATGATTTCGATACGCGTGAAATCCAGCGCAACCAACAGGTACGTTTATACCTAAGCTGGAACACGCCTATCGGCCTGGTCATCTCACCATCTACCCGTCAATCGGTATTCGGTGAAATAACCGAGCGTAATGCCTTGGGTGATGTGATCAAGAAAGATATGTCACGTTACAGCCTGCAATTAGCTTATCCGATTAATAATCAGTGGCGCCTTATGACTGAATATTATCACGAGAAAATCAAAACCAAAGATAGCGATAAGAAAACCGAGTACGACTACTTTAAGGTCGCCGTACGCGCGAGTTTCTAATTCATCAATAAAAATTGCCAACGCCGAGGTTATCACGTGAATAAATACCAGCACCTTTTCCTTTATACCGCCATTGTCTCTGCCCTCTATAATACTGCCTGGGCGGCAGAAGTTTGCGATCCCAATAATGCGACCTGTGACACCATCATCGTCGGAGAAAAGGGAACCACCATCGCCAACGATGTCCTGGTGAATACGCCAAACGCACCGGCGATTCTGGTTGAGAAAGGCACCACCGTCACCAGCAACATCTACATCAACAGCGCCAACATCGTCAGCGAGCAAGGCCCAGCCATTCAGGTCGATGGTCAGTTCTCCAGCGGTCGCATCATCAGCGTGAAAGGTGGCTCGACCATCCAAGGCAACGGTATCGCCATGGACTTCCGCCAGGCAACCGGCGCGATGCGCGCGGATATCACCGATGGCAGTACCATTATCGGCGATATCCTCGGCAATGGTGACACGGGGAAAGGGAATAAAATCAACTTTGCCCTGAATAACTCTAGCGCCACCTTTGATGGTAAGAATATTACCGGTTTTAATACGATCGAAAACTGGGGAACCCTGACCATAATGGGTCAGGATGAAACGATCAATTTTGGGGGAACCTTCGTCAACCAGAAAGGCAGTAACCTGGTCTTCCTGCTTAATGATAAAACCAACCTGAATGATGCCATCCTGCGGGTCGACAAACTCTCCCTGCATAAAGATGGCAGTACCGTCAGCATGGGCTACAACGGCAGTAATATTTCCAGCATTATCAATAAAGATATCGTGCTGATCGAAGCCACCCAGGGCATCACCAATGCCGATAAGGTCACCATCGCCGGTATGGATGGCACCCAGCTGGATATCTCTCCGCTATTGACGGCAACCGACTCCTGGATCGAATCCTCTCCACCGCAGATAAACGGTGGCGTCAGCGATAATAAGCTGATCGTTAACTATGGCGTCAGCTATGGCGGGGCCAGCACCTTTGCCACCTTGGCCGAACAGGGTGGCGCCTCGGCGAACGCCCTACGCGCTACCGAGTTTATCGTCCCCAACGTACTCAACGAGTTTAACGGCACCCACAGCGCCGCCTCCGATCAAGCCTTGGCACTGCTGGTCTCTGCCGGCAACAACGCGAGCTCCATCGCCAACCTGGCCAACCAAATGACACCGAACAGCGATGGCAGCGAACTCCGCGCCGCCAATCAATTGGTCGGCGACATGCGCAACCACATCGCCCAGCGCCAGCTCGGCTACCTGGGGCAACTGCCAGCACAAGAGCGCGACAGTGGCTGGAACCTGTGGGTCAATACCCTGTATGGCCACGGTTCACAGAGCGGCAACGACTATGCCAACGGGTTTACGATGAACCGCTATGGCATCAGCCTCGGTGCCGATCAGGAGATCGATGATAGCGCGATGCTCGGCTTTGCCCTGGGCTACAGCCACAACCAGGCCGACAGCCGCGGCGTCGATCAAAGCAAACGCATCGATACCGTCGAGCTGATGCCCTACCTCGGTTGGCGCAGCGGCATGCTGTTCGCCGATGGTAACCTCAATATCGGCTACCTGCGCGTCAAGAGCGAACGCCGTATCGACGGTGGTAATGGCTGGCAGGGCGAGACCCAGGCCAACGGTGATTACACGGGGATGCAAGCGGGCTATCAGCTCAACGCCGGTCTGAATCTGGAGGTGGCAGGCTTCAACCTACGTCCGATGCTGACCTACCAATACCAGTGGGTCAATCTCAACTCCTGGCGTGAGAGCGGTTCGGTGCTGGCACTGAGCAACAGCAGCCAAAAATATAGCCTGAACCACCTGGGTGGTGGCATGAGTGCCTGGACCCAACTCGCCACAGGCTGGGGCACGCTAACACCGTCCCTCCAGGCCAGCTACCTGCATGACCTCGATGGCGACCGCCGTATCCGCCAGCGCCATGCCCTGGTGTCGATCAACAACGGCGGTTCCACCTTCGAAACCATCGGGGCTCGCGTGGGCGGTAACCAGGTACGTGTCGATGCCAATGCTCGCCTCGACATCAGCGAGTCACTCAATCTGGGCATCGGTGTGGGCTACAACCGCGACGATCGCTACGGTGAGGGCGTTATCGGTCTGACCCTGGGCAACCGTTTCTAATCGGGCTATTGAGAAGGGAATTTATCATGTCATCCATGCATCGCACCCTGCTGGCGGCCTCGATTGCCGCCCTGCTACTCAACGCCCCGCTCTACGCGGCGCCGAACGACGCCGCCGCCAAGAAACGTGCCGAGATCATGCGCGCGCAGATCTACAGCTTCGATCAGCCCGCCGATCTCGCTGACATCACCACGACCCCCGGCTCCCATGTCGCGCTGAGCGATAAACGCGCCATCATGGGCGAACGCGCACTGGTCTGGGATTGGCAACGTGGCGCCAGCCTATTGCTGCGCCACGACATGGAGATCCCGTCGGATGCTCAGGTCTCCAAAGCCTGGGGACGCTCCGCCACGCCGGTGCTCTCCTTCTGGATCTACAACGAGAAGCCGATCGACGATGTGCTTATCGTCGATCTCGGTAACGGCCTTAATGCTAACAATGAGGCCGACGCGGGCACTCAGGTCAAACTGAACTTCCAGGGCTGGCGCGCCGTCGGCGTCTCGCTCAACAACGATCTGGCCAATCGGGAGATGAGCGGCGTCGGTGTACGCAGCGACGAAGATGCCGGCGAACCCAGCGTCAGCCGCTCACTCGGTAAGCATATCGATACCATCCGCTTCCGTGCCCCCTCCGGGGAGAAGTCCGGCCGCCTGTTCATCGATCGCGTGATGATCTCGGTCGATGATGCGCGTTATCAATGGTCGGACTACCATGTCAAGACGCGCTACGACGAACCGGAGATCGCCTTTCATCACGCCGAGCCAACGCTGGCGCTGACGGCGGCGAACCAGGCTGGCGTCGATCTGATCCGCCAACGACTGATCGATGAGTTCGTCAATGGACCACAAGACAGCAACCTGAAGGCCGAAGCCGATCTCAATAAGCTACGCGCCGCCTTCCAGGCGTTGCAGATCCGCGTGGCGGCCGATGGCACGCTGAGTGGACGCCATCTGATCACCGACAAACAGAAGGTGCTCTATCAACCGGAGTATCTGAGCGCGCAAGATAAGGCGAAATTCGATCGTTATGTCATCCTGGGCGACTACACCACACTGATGTACAACATCAGCCATGCCTACCTCCAGAGTCACGACGCAGCGACCCGGAAAACGTTGGCCGACATGTATCTGCTGATGACCCGTCACCTGCTCGATCAAGGTTTTGCCAAAGGCAGCGGCCTGGTCACGACCCACCACTGGGGATATAGCGCCCGCTGGTGGTACATCTCGGCACTGTTGATGAATCCGGTGCTGGATCAGGCCAAATTGACACAGCAGGTCTACGATGCGCTGCTGTGGTATTCGCGTGAGTTTAAAGCTAGCTTCGACATGAAGGTCGGCCCGCAGAGCAGTAACCTAGATTACTTCAATACCCTGTCGCGCCAGCATCTCGCCCTACTGCTGCTGGAGCCTAACCCGCAACAGCGTATCGACTTGCTGAACACCTTCAGCCATTACATCAGCGGAGCTCTGGCTCAGACGCCGCCGGGCAGTAACGATGGCCTGCGCCCAGATGGCACCGCCTGGCGCCATGAGGGGAACTACCCAGGCTACTCCTTCCCGGCCTTTAAGAACGCCGCTCAGCTCGCCTACCTGTTGCGCGATACGCCTTTCGCCCTACAGCGCGCGGGGCTGGACAAGCTCAAGCAGGCGATGGTCGCCGCCTGGATCTACAGCAACCCGCAGACCGGGATCTCGCTGGCCGGGCGCCACCCCTTCAACTCGCCGTCGCTCGCCAGCCTGACCAACGCCTACTACTGGCTGGCCATGGCCTACGGTAAAAAGCCCGATCCGACCCTGGCGGCCATCTACCTCCGCCTGGCGGGGAAGAGCGAGGCCGATGCCAAGGCGCTATTCGGTAGCGCCATCCCGCCGGCAGCCTTACCGCAAGGCTTCTACGCCTTTAATGGCGGCGCCTTCGGCATCCACCGTTGGCACGACAAGATGGTGACGTTGAAAGCCTTTAACAGCAACGTCTGGTCCTCCGAGATCTACCAGAAAGATAACCGCTATGGTCGCTACCAGAGCCATGGCGTGGTGCAGATCATCAACCAGGGCTCGCAAGAGGATCAGGGCTATCGCCAGGCGGGTTGGGACTGGAACCGGATGCCCGGAGCCACCACCCTGCATCTGCCGTTGGAAGCACTCAACAGCCCCAATCGTCATACCCTGATGCAGCGCGGGAGTCACCCCTTCAGCGGCACCTCATCGCTGGATGGCCGCTATGGCATGCTGGCCTTCGATCTGCGCCCAATGCGTGATCAGCCCAGTTTCGATCAGGCATTGAGCGCGCTGAAAAGCGTCCTGGCCGTCGATGATCGCCTGATCATGGTCGGCAGCAATCTCAAGAGCAGCGACAGCAAGCACGACTTGGAGACCACCCTGTTCCAACTGGCCAATCAACCGGGACGCGACAGCGCCATCTGGGTCAACGGACAGCGCATTGATGCCGCCTCCTGGCAGGGTAGCCTGCACAACGGGGACTGGCTGATCGATGCCAACGGCAACGGCTATCTGCTGGTGAAGGGGCCGACGGCGGAGGTCCGCCGCCAGTTACAACACTCGGCCGACAATAAGAGCATGGCGCCGACGGAGGGGGAATTCAGCGTCGCCTGGCTCAATCATGGCAAGGCGGTCAAGAATGGCGCCTATCAGTATCTGGTGGTGCTCGACGCCACCCCGCAACGCATGAACCAATTGGCGCAACAGCTGAAGCAGGGTAAAGCCCCCTTCACCGTCCTGCGCAGTAACGACGGGGTTCATGTCATCCGCGACAACCTCAGCCAGGTGACGGGGTATGTCTTCTATCGCACGCAACGCCTCAACGAGGGCGAGGTGATCGGCGTCAACCGCCCGGCTATCGTGATGACCCGTCCGCAAGAGGGTGGCCTGGTGCTCAGCGCGGTAACCCCGGATCTCAACATGACACGTCAGAAGGCGGCGAAACCGGTCACCATCGACGTCACCCTACGAGGACGTTGGCAACCGGCCACGCCGGAGCAGGGCATCGACTGCTCAACCAGCGGCGACGAGACGCGACTCCGTTTCCGCATCGACTTCGGCATTCCCCAACAGATTGCGCTGAAGAAACTGCCCTAAACGCAGCGCGGGCGAGGGGCCTCCCCTCGCCCGCCTTGTTCCACGCTTGATAATGGAATACCCGCCCATGCAAAACCATCACGGTATCAATCTCATTACCCTCGGTGTGCTAGCCTGCCTGTCGGCGCCCCTCGCCGCCGCCCTCCCCTCCGTCAGTCAGGAGCCCAGCGGCAACGCGGTCTATCTGTTCGAACAGACCGTGCCGGACTCGCTAAGCAGTCAGCATGGCGTCATCAGCATCAGTGACCAACGAGCCAAAGATGGGACACACGCCCTGAAGTGGCAGCACGAACCCGCCGCGACCCTAACCATCCGGTCACCGATCGTCTATCGTGACGCGGCTGACAGCGCCACCCCGCTGACCTTTATGGCCTGGATCTACAACGAGCGCCCGGTAGACGATGTCCTGACCTTTCGCTTCGCCCAGGGCGATCGCGCAGCGGCCAGTTTCCAGGCCAAACTGAACTTTAGTGGCTGGCGGGGCATCGCCGTGCCTTACCGCGACATGCAGGGAAAACCCAGCGCCCAGATGGACCGCGTCACCATCACGGCACCGGCTCAAGCCGGCACGCTCTATTTCGACCAGATCATGTTGGGGGTGCCGGTCGATAACCGTTGGCCGCTGCCTGACTACACCACGCCGTTCGCCAACACCGCCGTCAACGAGATGGTCAGCAAGAACTGGAGCGCGTTGTTGATGTATGACGAGATGTTGAGCCAGCGCTTCCCCACCCTCAACTTCGACGTCCCCTTCGACGATCAGCGTGGTCCCAGCGCCCCAATCTATCGCCGCTTCGACGACTACCATGGCATTCGACACGACAGTCCGGTCAGCGCCGAGCAGGTGGCTCAGAACCTGGCGGCCTACCGCCAGTTGGGTATCCATCCGCTGGCCGACGGCACCATCGGTGGACGCCCGCTCGACCACCCCAACCGTCAGCACTTCATGAAAGTGAAAGGCGTGTTTACCCCGCAGACGCTTGAAGCCATCACCGATGCCAACGCGATTCGGAACGTCGGCAAGATCCTATTGCAGACCGCCCGTTACCTGCGAAGCGATACCCTGAGCGCCCAACAGCGCGATGCCCTACAACGCCAATTCCTTGATACCACTCGCTATGTCCTCGACCAGGGCTTTGCACGGGGGAGTGGCTACCAGATCATCACCCATGTCGGCTACCAGACGCGTGAACTATTCGATGCCTGGTTCATCCAGCGTAATCTATTGGCACAACACCAATTACTGGCGCCGACCCAACAGGCGATGATGTGGTACAACGCTACAGGGCGCATCTTCGAGCCTGATGCCCAGATCGTCGATGCCAACGTGGATATCCTCAACACCCAGCTGCAATGGATGGTGAAGAGTATTCTGATGTTGCCCGATCCCGCCCAACGCGACGCATTGCTCAACCAGACTCGCGAATGGTTAGCCAAGACGGTGTTGCGCTCTCAAGGCGTGAGCGGCGGCTTCAAGCCGGATGGCTCGATCTTCCATCATTCGCAGCACTATCCAGCCTATGCCAAGGATGCCTTCGGCGGACTGGCGCCCACGGTCTATGCCTTGAGCGAGTCTCCCTTCCGCCTCCCGACAGAGGCGCATCAACGCCTGAAAGAGGTGTTGTTGAAGATGCGGATCTACACCAAGGAGACCCAGATCCCGTTGACACTCAGCGGGCGCCATCCCACCGGGCTGCACGCCATCACCATCGCGCCGTTTAAATGGATGGCGTTAGCCGGTTCGCCGGATGGTAGTCAAACGGTCGATCCTGAACTGGCCGCCGCTTACGCGCGCCTGGCTGGCGAGGCGCGCTTCGCCGATATCCCTGCCGAAGCCGAACCTAGCGGTGCCTGGGCGATGAACTACGCGGCGATGGCCATCCAACGCCGCGCCGGACAACAAGATCCGGGGCGCTCTTGGCTCGCCATTGCCCGTGGCTTCAGCCGCTATCTGGTAGGCAACGAGAGCTACCAGAACAACAACCGCTATGGCCGCTATCTGCAATATGGACAGTTAGAGATCATTCCGGCCGACGCGAAGCGCCAAGGCTTTAGCCACGCGGGCTGGGACTGGAACCGCTATCCGGGTACCACCAGTGTGATCCTGCCTTATCCCCTGCTGAAGGCTCAGCTTAATCAGTTGCCGGGAGCCGGGATCGAGGAGATGTTGCTGTCGACGGAGCGCTATGTCGGTGCCAATACCCTGGATGGCAACAGCATGTTTGCGATGAAGTTGCATGGCCACAGTAAGTATGGCCAAGAGAGCCTGCGTGCTAACAAATCCTACTTCCTGTTTGATAATCGGGTGATCGCCCTCGGCTCGGGGATCAGCAACGAGGATCGCCGTCATCCGACAGAGACGACGCTGTTCCAGTTCGCCGTGCCACAACAGCAAGCCATCCAGGTCAACGGGAAAAGCATCAACCAGTTAGGCAGCCAGCAGGTATTGCAAGGCGCCAGCCATCTGGTCGACCCGGCAGGCAACAGCTACTGGCTACCGGCGGGTCAGCAGCTCCGCGTCAGCTACCAGCGTCAACACTCTGTCGATGACCGTAACGATGCGCCGACCGAAGGGCTATTCGCCGTCGCCAGCCTGCTACATGGCAATGCGCCGCAACAGCAGGGATATGAGTATGCCATCATCATCGATGCACCCGAGGCGACGGCACCGGACTACCAGGTACTGCAGAAGGATAACCGCCTACACGCCGTCCGAGATCAAGCCAGCGGCCAAGAGGGATACGCCTTCTTCCAGCCCACACGCCTTCAGCGTGACGGTCTATTGCTCGCCAGCGATGCACCGGTAATGGCACTACTCGCCCCGCAAGGCGATACGCTACGCCTGAGCGTCGTCAACCCGGATCTGGCGTTGTACGCAGGACAGGATCCCGATCAGATCGGCGCCGATGGTAAGCAGCGCGAGGTCAGCATCTATTCGCGCCCCTGGCGTAGCAGCGAACCCACGCCGCAACATGCCCAACTGACGCTGAAGGGGCGCTGGCAACTAGCTCAGCCGATCGCCGGCGCGCATCTGCAGCACCAGGATGGCAATACGCTGTTACGTGTGACGACCCAGGCGGCACACCCGCTCGCCCTCACCTTAACACGCAGCTAAGCGTCACCACGGCCCCTACGGGGGCCGCTCTCCCACGCACTATATATTACCGATGAAATAAAATAACTCGCATGACTTAAACACATTTAATAAATAACTTGGGCAACGATTATTACATTATAAGTCATGTTCCTAATCCCCTTCGTCACAATAAAATAGCGCTTGCGAAAAGCCTGGCCCCATGAGTTAATGCCAACACTGGTTTGACCAACAAGGCAACCCTAACGCAGCCATTCACCCCGTTCAGCATCCGCCTTTTTCCGTGATCGGCCTCCACTCGCTGGGCCGCTGTTCCCGAATGAACATAGGATACTGCCGAAAATCGAGAATTGACGCACGATCCAAGCGTGCTATGGCTTCGCACCTACGCGCTCCCTGTGAGCAAGCTCATGCCAGGCATCCACGCACACACCGTCAATGACGATCGGAAAGATAGGGCAAAAAGGGCTTTCGCCAGGATGACTTATTCATATCAAAAATAATATCAAGGTGTTATGGCCGCAGTTGTGTCAACGCGGTCAGAGGCTACGATCAAATAAAAAATAATTTACCCACGATTATCAGGTAACAATGAAAAAAACGTTTCACTTCCGCCGGGAATTTTTACACCCTCGTTATTTTATGCTGTGGTTAGGCATCGGCTTACTCTATCTGCTGGTGCAGATGCCCTACCGCTGGATCTGTGGACTGGGTAGTCTACTCGGCCTCTGCGCCATGCGCCTGATGGCGCGACGCGCCTCCATCGCCCGCCAGAATCTCACGCTATGCTTCCCGGAGAAGAGTCCTGAGCAGATCGCCCATATCGTGCGGGAAAACTTTAAATCCCTGGGGATCTCGCTGTTTGAGCTCGGCATCGCCTGGTTCTGGTCGGATCGCCGCATCCGGCGCTGGTTCAACGTCTCCGGCTTGGAACACATGCAGGCGGCACGGCAAAAAGGGAAAGGGGTGTTAGTGGTCGGCGTCCACTTTATGTCGCTCGACCTCGGCGGTCGCGTGATGGGACTGTGCAACCCGATGATGGCGGTCTACCGTCCGCACAACAACCCGGTGTTAGAGTATCTGCAAACCCGAGGGCGTTCGCGCGGCAATAAGCAGATGCTGGATCGTAAGAATCTGAAGGGCATCGTCGGGGCCCTGAAAAGCGGCGAGGCGGTCTGGTTCGCCCCCGATCAGGATTATGGCCCACGCGGCAGCTCCTTCGCCCCGTTCTTTGCCGTCAGCAGCGCCGCCACCACCAATGGCACCGCCACGCTGGCGCGCTTGTCGAATGCCGTCATGCTGACCACCGTTTTGATCCGTAAACCCGGCGCCCAAGGCTATCAGTTGATCATCGAGCCAGAACTGGATGGCTACCCGGCACACGACATGGTACAAGCCGCCACCTTCATGAACCGGATTGTCGAACGCGAGATCCTGCGCGCGCCAGAACAATACCTGTGGCTACACCGCCGCTTTAAGACCCGCCCAGAGGGCATGCCGTCGTTGTATACCCGTTAGGTTATACCGCTCACGGCATCGTTTACCCGGCAGTTGATATCCTGATAGACCCTCGCTGCCGGGTTAACAAACAGAAACGCCTATCGTCTCTCGGCAATAACGCGTAATGCACTAACTTATACAACATAAAATAACAACACAGCGTGTAATAGAGAAAATCAGACAACAGCAATGCAATAAACTGAGAAAACCAAACCAACATTAACCCACTTTTTATACTATTACGGCCTCCAGTTTGACCATCATCAAATAAACTGACAGTTTATCTCTATCGCTAAATACACGACAAACACATTAACTCATTTTATATATTCCCTCTTATCTACCTCAGCACGGCAAACTAAGCCAAATCATCAGCCAGTGATAGCGCACTAAGTCAAATGTTAAGTGTTTTCCAAAGTGCAATGAGCCAGCCTCTGGGTTTACAGCATGAGACATCGGTCATAGAATCTCTCCCGCAAGATAAAAAGCGTTAAATCCAATCAGTTATGAATTAATCTGTTGTTCCTTACACGGCGTGTAGGGACGATCATCATCGCCTAGCATGCAAATGCATCAGCTTTTATAATCAAATCAGCAGAATAATTAGACTGTCCAAATCCTCTTCCTCTCACTCACCGTCACAGACGGCGAAGGAACTCTTGCGTAACGATATTCCGCTGCGGCATTTCGTGCCGCTATGCGTTTTTTGACAGAGAATGGTATATTAAATGAAAGTAAAAACTTCCTGTGCACTGCTGGCATTATCCTCCTCTTTATTCCTTTCCGGTTGTATGAATAATGCAGATCAATATGCTGCCGA
Source organism: Edwardsiella tarda ATCC 15947 = NBRC 105688 (assembly GCF_003113495.2). NCBI lineage: Bacteria > Pseudomonadati > Pseudomonadota > Gammaproteobacteria > Enterobacterales > Hafniaceae > Edwardsiella > Edwardsiella tarda. The sequence goes on along the minus strand of NZ_CP084506.1, from coordinate 585,071 downwards.
TGTCTATAATCCGACTCAGCTAAATCAGAAACAGGAGAGCAAAACCGTCAATATTATTTCTATTCTGCCGGCCAAGGTTGCTGTAGATAATAAAGAGAACAAAGAAATGGCGCAAACCGTCGGCGCGATCCTGGGCACCGTTGCTGGCGCCGCCGGCGGCTACAATCTGGGACATGGCTCCAAGGCAGGCGCCGTTGCTGGTGGTGCTGCTGGCGCAGCAACTGGCGCCGCGGCGGGCTCACTGGTCAAAGACAAGGTACTGGTACACGGCGTCTCCCTGACCTACAAAGAGGGCAGCAAGATCTACACCTCGACTCAGGTTGGCGAAACCTGCCAGTTCCAGCCGGGTATCGCGCTGGTGATCTCCATGGAACAAGGGGAAACCCGTATCCAGCCAAACGCGGCCTGCCCGAAAAAGTCATAAGCGGGGTCTAACATGCGCAAGCCATTAATCGCCCTGTTGCTGGCGATACCGACGCTGACCTGCGCCAGTCCCCTTTCATCCCAGCTAAACGCGGTCGCCGCCGCCGAGCAGCAGGGGGTGAGGGAGGAGGCCAACAGGCAGGCACAGGAAGAGGCCGCCCGCCAGGCCCATCTACGCCATGAACAGGCCGTCGCCGCACAGCGCCAGCATGCCGCCGCACAGGCCCGCCTCAAGCGGGAACAGCAGCAGCTTGCCGCACAGCGGGAGGCGCATCAAGAGCGGATGGCCGATAAGCAGCGCGAGCAGTCCTACCAAGATCAACTGCGGCAGATGGAGCTGGAAAACATGAAAATGGAGATGGACGCGCGCCGCGCGGAGCTGGAGCTGTCCAAAGCCCGTAATCATGCCCGCAGCAAGCTGGTGGATGAAGAGCAGAAAAACCAGATGCAGCTGGATGCGGCTGAACGACGCGCTGAAATCAGCAACAAGTCCGCCGTCGGTGACGCCATTCGCAACGAGAGCGAGGGCGATAAGCACCTCAAGGAGCGGATGGGAAGCGGGATTGAGAATGCGGGCAAGGCCGCCGCAGACAAAGCCAGCGGATGGTTTAACTAATCCTCTCTGACGCGATGGGACAGGCGACGGCCTGTCCCTTTTTTTATCTCGTGAAAACCACGAGCGATGCCGGGGATATCGGTTGACCGTACATGGAACCCGAAAAGCAAAAACCCCCGCCGAGGCGAGGGTTGCTAATTTGGAGCGGGCGAAGGGAATCGAACCCTCGTATAGAGCTTGGGAAGCTCTCGTTCTACCATTGAACTACGCCCGCGATATGCAGACCATTATAATCACTTCCGCCGGCGCAGCAAGAGGCAATGATGCTAAGTGATGAATATTTCAACATATATCATAGAACATCTCATCTCAGACGTAGGAACCGCCATCGACTAAGCGGGTCGGCGACAAGCACACGGCCTGACCTTAGCCCCCCTACGCCCTCTCCGGCAATAAGAGCCCGTGCAATATGCACACTCCCCCCGACAGGTCCCGTTACCCCTATCTCGTTTAGCTCGTACGCTAAGAATTAATCACAGAAATAACAAACCACGCGATATAGCCATTAATTGTTTCGCGGTAATAAGGGGTAATAGAAAAATGACATCAGTAGACAATAACGAAAAATATCCCATTCAATTTGCAAAAGAATACGGACGACTATCGACACAACACCATAATATATAAAGACATTATGTTGTGTTCTGTATCAGCTCACCTCGATATATCGGGTAAACATAACTCATCGCATCGGCGCGGAGTCATGCTGCCCCCTGTCGCACACACCCTATTCGGCGTCCGGCAGGAGGAGCCCACGCGGATCATCCGATAAACCTGGACTCGGGCCTCTCGCCGCCGACAGCGGGCTGTCATCACCGCCGTCCAACGCTGTCCGCCACTCAGAACATGACCGTGTATGGTTCTTCACTCAATGGAACAGAGGATTACATCATGTCCCTAGCTCGTATCCGGATTGCCTCGTTATCATGTTTCTGTAGTGTCATACCCTTAGCCATCGCCTCCGCCGCCCCACTCCCCACAGTCGCTCTCTCTGCGATCAATACACGCAGCGAGCTCAACCTCCACTTAGGGAACAACAGCGGTTGCGGCCAAGGCGACTACAATACGGCGTTAGGCAGTAGTAGCCGTACCCACGGTAGCGCGGCCAGCGCCATCGGCGCCGATGCCGATGCCGACGGCACCAACAGTGTCGCCATCGGTAGCGCCAGTCGCAGCCAACAATCCGGGCTGGCGATCGGGGCTGCCAGTCATGCCGCCTTACACGCCTCCGCTCTCGGTGCCGGCGCCCACGCCAGCGCCGATAACAGCATCGCTGTCGGGGACGATGCACAGGCCAACGCCCCCTACGCCACCGCCATCGGTGTCAGCGGACACGCCTCCGCCTATAACAGCCTCGCCCTAGGTAGCGCCAGTCAGGCCGATAACATCAATAGTGTCGCCATCGGGGCCAACAGCCGCACCAATCGTGCGAATAGCGTCTCCATCGGCGCCGCAGGCAATCATCGTCAACTCACCGATCTGAGCGCGGGGACACAAGCCAGCGATGCGGTTAATGTCGCACAGATGAGCAATAGCCATCGCGCGATGATGACCATCGAACACGATGATATTCGCTCGGCCAATACCCGTATCGACCATCTCGGCAAGCTGTTCAGTGGGCAGATAGCCCATCTCCAACAGCAGATGACGCAACAACATAACCAGAGCAACGGTGGGATCGCCTCCGTCGCGGCGATGGCCGATATCCCCTATACCAACCAACAGACCTTTAGCACCGGTCTCGGCGTCGCCAATTACCGTAACGCCAACGCCGTAGCCATCGGCGCTCAGTATCGACTGACACCCCGTACCGATATCCGTCTGGCTTCGGCATGGGATAATCATGATGGTGAGGTGATCGGGGCGGGTATCGCCTATGGTTGGTAAGCGGGTCAAGAAACGATAAAAAAAGCCCCGGCATAGCCGGGGCTGATAAGCGATGAAGATAACGCTTATTTTTGCGGACGCATCGCCGGGAACAGGATGACGTCACGGATGGTGTGGCTGTTGGTGAACAGCATCATCATACGGTCGATACCCACGCCCAGACCGGCGGTCGGCGGCAGACCGTGCTCCAGCGCGGTCACATAGTCTTCGTCGTAGAACATGGCTTCGTCGTCGCCGGCATCTTTGGCTTTCACCTGATCCTGGAAACGTTCGGCCTGATCTTCGGCATCGTTCAACTCGGAGAAACCGTTACCGATCTCACGGCCGCCGATGAAGAATTCGAAACGGTCGGTGATGAACGGGTTCTCGTCATTACGACGCGCCAGCGGGGAGACTTCCGCCGGGTATTCGGTGATGAAGGTCGGCTGGATCAGCTGGCTTTCTGCCGTCTCGTCGAAGATCTCGCACTGGATGCGGCCCAGGCCCCAGCTCTTCTCGATCTTGATGCCCAGAGATTCGGCGATCTTGCACGCCTTCTCCATGTCATCCAGATCGGCAGAGGCGATGTCCGGACGATAGTGGCAGATGGCTTCTTTCATGCTCATCTTGATGAACGGCTTGCTGAAGTCGAAGGTCTGATCACCGTACTGCACCACGCTGCTGCCCAACACATCCTGGCTGATGGTACGGAACAGTTCTTCGGTCAGAACGATCAGGTCTTTATAATCCGCGTAAGCCATATAGAGTTCCATCATGGTGAACTCAGGGTTGTGACGCGGAGAGACGCCTTCGTTACGGAAGTTACGGTTGATTTCGAACACACGCTCGAAGCCACCGACCACCAGACGCTTCAGATACAGTTCCGGCGCGATACGCAGGTACATATCGATGTCCAGCGCATTGTGGTGAGTGATGAACGGACGGGCAGAGGCGCCCCCCGGGATCACCTGCATCATCGGAGTCTCGACTTCCATGAAGCCTTTGTTGACCATGAAGTTACGGATAGCCGCCAGAATCTTGGAGCGAGTACGGAAAGTCTCGCGGGATGATTCGTTAGCGATCAGATCCAGGTAACGTTGACGATAACGGGTTTCCTGGTCAGCCAAGCCGTGGAACTTGTCCGGCAACGGACGCAGCGCCTTGGTCAGCAGACGGATAGAGTGGCAATGAATAGACAGTTCGCCGGTCTGCGTACGGAACAGTTTACCGCGCGCACCGATGATGTCACCCAGATCCCACTTCTTAAACTGCTCGCTATACACGTCATCTTTCAGGTCATCGCGTGCGATGTACAACTGGATACGGCCGCCCATATCTTGCAGCGTAACGAAGGAGGCTTTACCCATGATACGACGAGTCATCATGCGCCCGGCGACGGAAACTTCAATGTCCAGTGCTTCCAGCTCTTCCTTGCTCTTACCATCGTACAGGCTGTGTAGCTTATCGGAAGTGGTATCACGACGGAAGTCGTTAGGGAAAGCGACGCCTTCCTTACGCAGGGCTGCCAGCTTCTCGCGGCGAGCCTGCATTTCGTTGTTTAAGTCCAGAGCCTGTTCGGCGCCTTGTTGCTGTTGTTCAGACATAGTGTTTCCTCATAACCCGGCTTTTAAACTTGCCTCAATAAACCTATCCAGGTCGCCATCTAACACGGCCTGTGTATTACGTGTCTCAACGCTGGTACGTAAATCTTTAATGCGGGAGTCATCCAGCACATAAGAACGGATTTGGCTACCCCAACCGATATCGGACTTGTTCTCTTCCATCTGTTGACGTTCAGCATTTTTCTTTTGCACCTCAAGTTCATAAAGCTTAGCTTTCATCTGCTTCATGGCTTGATCTTTGTTCTTATGCTGTGAACGGTCATTCTGGCATTGCGTCACCAGTCCGGTCGGAATATGGGTAATACGCACGGCGGACTCCGTCTTGTTGACGTGCTGACCACCGGCACCGGAGGCGCGGTAAACATCGATACGCAGATCCGCCGGATTGATATCGATATCGATATCATCATCCACTTCAGGATAAACAAAGGCGGAACTGAACGACGTGTGACGGCGACCGCCGGAGTCGAACGGGCTCTTACGCACCAGGCGATGTACGCCGGTTTCGGTACGCAGCCAACCGTAAGCATAGTCGCCGCTGATTTTGATGGTGGCGGACTTCAAGCCGGCCACTTCACCTTCGGATTCTTCGATAATTTCGGTTTTGAAGCCTTTGGCTTCTGCCCAGCGTAGATACATACGCAGCAGCATGCTGGCCCAGTCCTGGGCTTCGGTGCCCCCGGAACCGGCCTGAATATCCAGGTAACAATCGGCACTATCGTATTCGCCAGAGAACATACGGCGGAACTCCAGTTGCCCCAGTTTTACTTCGAGCTGATCCAATTCGGCGACGGCCTCATCGAAGGTCTCTTCGTCGTCGGCTTCGACGGCCAGCTCCAGCAATCCGGATACATCCTCCAATCCCTGATGCATCTCGTCGATGGTATTGACGATACTCTCCAGGGAGGAACGCTCTTTGCCCAGTGCCTGTGCACGCTCCGGTTCATTCCATACGTCCGGCTGCTCCAGCTCGGCGTTAACTTCTTCTAGGCGCTCTTTCTTGGCATCGTAGTCAAAGATACCCCCTCAGAACATCTGTCCGCGCAGACAGGTCCTGAATACGGTGTTTTACCGGATTAATTTCAAACATATGCTGTTATCTTCTATAAAAAGTACACCGACCGGGAAAAACGATTACCGCCCTACGCCCCGGCCAAGATGGAAAAACGCAAAGCAACGGGATATCCAACCATGTGATAGCGGATGGGTGGCATAATTGCCCGCGTTATCTCTACAGACTATAGCAACTCGTTTAGCGAAATGGCAGACCTTACAGCGAGATCCTGCACTGTTGCTATAAAATCCGGCACTTAACGCAGCAGTTCAACGAATTTACTAATCTGCGCGCCCTCGTTATTAATTATGCTAATAAAGTAGAGGGGTGATAAATATCACCCCTCTACAATACATGATTTTGTGCACTCTGCCTCAACGCGGCCAGAGGTGCTCGATCATTAACTGTACACTGCGATTTCCACGGTACTCATTGACATCGAGACGGTAGGCCAGCTCTACCTCACGCACGCTCGCGTCCGGCCACAACGTGGTATCAACATTAAAGGCGATGCCGTCCAATAACGGCCCGCCCGCCAACGGCTCCAACATCAACTTCAAGTGGCGCTCTCCCACCAGCCGTTGCTGGAGAATGCGGAAACAGCCGTCGAAGGTCGGCTCGGGAAACGCCTGGCCCCAAGGGCCAGCCTCGCGCAACTGCTCGGCGACCGGCAACGTCAACTCGTCTCCCCCTAACGCACCATCCGACCAGACCACTCCCTCCAACTGCGCCGGATCGAGCCACTCGCCGACCAAGGTTGCGAAGTGGCGGCGGAAGTCCTCGAAACGATCCGCCTCAATGGTCAGTCCGGCGGCCATCGCATGACCACCAAACTTCAACATCAATCCGGGATGCAAGGTATCCAGACGCTCTAGGGCATCGCGCATATGCAACCCAGGCAACGAACGCCCGGAGCCTTTCAGCAGGCCATCCCCCGCCGGTGCGAAGGCGATCACCGGACGATAAAAACGCTCCTTGATGCGTGAGGCCACGATACCGACCACCCCTTGATGCCACTCGGGATGGTACAACGCCAAGCCATAGGGTAGCTCGGTCAGCGTACGCTCCAGCGAGGCACAGATCGCCAACGCCTCACTCTGCATCCCTTGCTCAATCTCGCGCCGGGTCTGATTCAGGTTATCTAAGTCGCAGGCCAATGCCCGCGCCTGCGGCATATCCTCACTCAGTAACAGCGCCACCCCGAGCGACATGTCATCCAGTCGCCCCGCCGCATTCAGACGCGGCCCCAGGGCAAACCCCAGATCACCGGCAGTCAGACGGGCGGCATCGCGCTTGGCGACCTCCAGCAGGGCCCGGATCCCCGGGCGGCAACGGCCGACGCGAATGCGGCTCAATCCCTGATGAACCAGGATCCGATTATTACTATCGAGCGCCACCACATCCGCCACCGTCCCCAGCGCCACCAGATCGAGTAGCTCGGCCAGATTGGGCGCCGGACGCCCGAGTCGCTCAAACCAGCCCTGATCGATCAGATGACGCCGTAGCGCCAACATCAGGTAAAAGGCGACCCCGACCCCCGCCAGTGACTTCGAGGGGAAGGCGCAATCGGCGAGGTTAGGATTGACGATGGCCTCTGCCGCCGGCAGTGTCTCACCGGGTAGGTGGTGATCGGTCACCAGCACGCGGATACCGCGCGCATGGGCCGCCTCCACCCCGGCATGGGAGGAGACGCCATTATCGACGGTCATGATCATCTCGGCGCCCATCTCGGCGGCCTGAGCGACCACCTCCGGGCTGAGGCCATAACCATCTTCGAAACGATTGGGAACCAGATACTGCACGTGGTCGCAGCCCATGGCGCGCAATGCCAGTACCGAGAGCGCGGTACTGGTTGCCCCATCCGCGTCGAAATCGCCGACGATCACCAGGTGCAGACGCTGCTCCAGCACCTCCTGCAACAGCGCGACCGCTGCTTCGATACCGCTCAGCGACGCATAGGGGAGTAACCCCTTGACGCCACGCTCCAGCTCAGTAGCACTGCGCACCCCGCGGTTCGCGTACAGACGACGCAGCAGCGGCGGCAACGCATCCGGCAATTGGCTCTCTGCCACCGCCTCACGCCGGCATAACCGTGTCTTGATCGCCAATGCCTTAACCTTTCTTCTGACTCATCTGCGCCTGGGCATCCAGCATCGCCAGCATCTCTTTCGGCCCCTGATAACCCGGGATCACCATCCCATTGCTCAGGACGATCGCCGGCGTCCCCTGAATGCCGAACTGTACGCCTAACTCATAGTGAGACTTAATATTGATGTCACAGGTGGCCGGCGAGATCGCCTCCCCTTTTACCGCCTCGTCGAAGGCCTTACGTCGATCGGCCATACACCAGATGGATTGCATATCCTTCTCCGCTTTCGAGTCCAATCCCTGACGCGGGAAGGCCAGATAGCGTACGGTGATCCCCAGATCGTTATACTCCTTAATCTGCGAGTGCAACTTATGGCAATAGCCGCAGGTGATGTCGGTAAAGACGGTGATCACATACTTCTGCTTCGGTGCCTTATAGACGATCATCTCGGGCTCCAGCTTATTGAGACGCTGGAGCAGCAGTTGATTGGTCACATTTTCCGGCACCGCGCCGCTGACATCATACATCGGCCCTTGCAGGATATACTTGCCGTCATCCGTCACATACAGCACGCCACCCTCGGTGAAGACGGTCTTTAGACCCGCCAGCGGCGAAGACTGGATCTGTGTCTGCTGGATCCCCAGCTTCTTCAACGACTGTTGGATAGTGGCATCATCTGCCCGGGCCAGGCCGCTGACGGATGCCGCCAGTAATGCCAACCAAATCACGCTTTTTTTCATAACCAATTCCTTTGCATTGCCCTCCGCTCAAGCGCGGGGATGATGCTGTTGATGTAGCTGTCTGAGCCGCTCCGTCGCGACATGGGTATAAATCTGGGTGGTAGAAAGATCACTGTGCCCCAAGAGCATCTGTACGACACGTAAATCCGCGCCATGGTTCAACAGATGGGTGGCAAAAGCATGGCGCAATACGTGCGGCGACAGGCGCTGCGTATCGATACCCGCCAACACGGCATAATGCTTGATGCGATGCCAAAAGGTCTGGCGCGTCATCTGGCGCGCACGATTACTGGGAAACAGCGCCGCCACCGTCTGGCCATTCACCAGCCAGGGACGACCATACTCCAGATAGTATTCGATCCAATAGATCGCCTCTTCGCCCAACGGCACCAGGCGCTCCTTGTTTCCCTTGCCGATCACCCGTACCACCCCTTGGCGCAGACTGACATCCTCCTGCCCCAGGCCAACCAGCTCGGAAACGCGTAGACCGGTGGCGTACAGCAACTCCAGCATCGCCTTATCACGTAGCTCTAGCGGATTATCGATCGCCGGTGCCTGTAGCAAGGCGTCTACCTGAGCTTCGGAGAGATCTTTCGGCAGCCGCTGCGGCAGCTTCGGCGCCGCCAGCTGTGCGCTTGGATCGTCAGTTCGCAACGTCTCACGATAGAGATACTGGTAGCAGCGGCGCAGCGCGCTCAGCAGACGCGCAGAGCTGGATGCCTTGTAGCCACCATCGACGCGTTGGGCGAAGAAATTCTGCAGGTCGCCGGGCGACGCCGTCAGCAATGAGAGGTCATGATAGGCCAGCCACTCGGCGAGGGTACGCAGATCCTGGCGGTAAGAGGCCAAGGTATTTTCGGCCAGATTCTTCTCTAGCCATAACGCATCCAAAAATTGTTCGATCAGCGCCTGATCCTGCTCGTGCACTCCGACTCCTCAATCCCCATGATAACCTTGCGCAGCGCGTGCGGCGCGTCGTTGTCGGCCAGCCTACATGATGCCGGCAGTGGATTCAAATCTGTTACACTGACGTTATCCGCTTTGGCAACCATGGCAAATGCACAATGAAAATCGGTCTTTTTTACGGCTCCAGCACCTGCTACACCGAGATGGCAGCAGAGAAAATTCGCGATATCCTCGGCGCCGATCTGGTCACCCTACATAACATCAAAGAGACGCCGATCACGGCGATGACCCAGTACGACATGCTGATCCTCGGCATTCCTACTTGGGACTTCGGCGAATTACAGGAAGATTGGCAGGCGGTATGGGACACCCTGCCGACCCTACCGCTACAGGGCAAGATCGTGGCGTTGTATGGGTTGGGCGATCAGTTAGGCTATGGTGAATGGTTCCAGGATGCACTCGGATTGTTGCACGACCAACTGCTGCCCTTAGGGGTCAACATGGTCGGCTATTGGCCGACGGCGGGCTACGAGTTTAGCGCCTCACGCGCCACCCTGGATGAGGGGCGCCTCTTCGCGGGCCTCGCCTTGGATGAGGCCAACCAGTATGACCTCAGCGATGCACGCCTGCAGCAATGGTGCCAACAGATCATGCTGGAGGCGGCGGAACTACTCTAACCCCCGCCCCCCTCATACCCGAGGCGCTCCCCCCGCTGGAAGAAACACGAGAAGAACGATGGGCCCCTTGACGATACCGACGCTCAGTCGTTGGTCTCGGGAGCGTTCAGTAACAGGGCCCGTAACTCACTCCACTCCTCCTGGCTCATACTGTCTGCCGCCAACCACAGGCGGCGTCGACGTGCCGGCCCGGCGCTGCTTTGTAGCAATAACAATACGCCCATATCGCTGATCCACGGCCGGCGGGCAAGCCGCCACTCACGCTGTTGCCAACGCCACTCTCCCGTAGCGCTGTATTGCAACTCCCCGCGATTACGCGCGATACGGCGCTGGCTACGGATACACTCGAAGATCACCACCACCAATAGCAGCAACCAGAAAGCGCTGACGCCATAACTCTCAGGCCAGGGGGCCAGGAGGATCGTCAACACCAGCGCACCATATCCCAACAACGCGATCACCTGGGTGCGCCAGGAGACATGGACATTACAGCACCATGGGGCCACGTGCTTTATTTCGCGTCTGAATCAGGGTAATCATCCGTGCCAGATCGGCATCCTCCGGCACGCCTTGGTTCATCAGCCACTTGAACAGCTCGGGATCATCACAGTTCAGCAGGCGGACAAACGTCTGCTTATCGGCGTCACTCATCGCATCATACTCATGCTCGAAGAAGGGCATAATGGCGATGTCCAGCTCACGCATTCCGCGGCGGCATGCCCAGTGAACCCGTGCTTTATTATTGATATCCATGACTCATTCACTCCGGCTTTATATTTAAATTTTTCTACGGCTAACAAAAGACGGGGGACCTCCCCACGTGGCGGCCTGGTTTATGCCCGTCGCTAATCGCTCTCTATTCTAGCGTGAAAAAACACTTCATTGCGGGAATCCCTTCATACTCTGTCATATTTTGCCTTACTTCAGCACGACAAGATTTGTTATCTGTGCGCTTTTATTCTGCAATTGTAATACGTTACGCAATACTATCCTCAAATTACGGCCTATTTCTGACGATGACGCTATTCGGTTAGCATCTCTCATCATTCACGGTGAGCAAACTCAGACGCGACGCGGCCATGACCCCACATAGCGGCCCCGGCTACGGCCATAAGACACGCATCACCTGGCGCGACACCGTACGACTGGCCCACGATAGGGTCCGCCCACTTCACTAACGAGGCTCCGTGGTTACCCGGCGTAGGCACACACGCTCGGGAATGCTTGAACAAGACGTGGCCTGGATGCAATTAACCATTGGCATCGCGAGCCGGCTTTCTTACCATGGACACTACTTCCGATATGACCTTACAGGGAACTATCATGAACCTTAACGCCCAATTCACCTCGCAGCCCGTACTGGCCGCCGCACAACTCCCGCTCACCCTGATGGCTCTGACAGACTGGCAACTGGTCGGCGTCAGTGGCGCGGATGCGCAGAGTTACCTGCAAGGCCAGCTCACCCTTGATGTCCCGGCCCTCACGGCGCAACAACATGCTCTGTGTGCGCACTGCGACGCTAAGGGCAAACTGTGGAGTACGCTACGCCTGTGGCGGCGCGCAGATGGCTTCGCCTACCTGCTGCGTCGCAGCGTAGCTGAAATTCAGTTGCTGGAATTGAAGAAATACGCCGTCTTCTCTAAGGTCACCCTCGCCGATGAGCCGCACGCGATCGTGCTAGGCCTCGCCGGCGCACAGGCACGCGAGGCGCTCGGTGAGTTATTTAGCGAGCTGCCCGATGCGGCTTGCCCATTGCGCCAAGCGGCACATAGTCAACTGCTATTCCTCGCCGAACCTCAGCCGCGCTACCTGTTAATCTGCGACGATGAAGATGAGGCCAAACGCATCATCCAGCAGTTAAGCGGCCGCGCACGGCTCAGCGATGGCGCACAATGGCTGGCTCTGGATATCGAGGCGGGTCTCGCGATCATCGATGAGGCAAGCAGCGACCAGTTCCTGCCACAGGCGATCAATCTCCAAGCCCTCGGCGGGATCTGCTTCAATAAGGGATGCTATAGTGGCCAAGAGATGGTGGCGCGCGCCAAGTTCCGTGGCGCCAATCGGCGCGCCCTGTTCTGGTTGCGTGGTAGTGCCGGGCGCCTGCCACACGCCAGCGAGGATCTCGAACTGCGCTTAGGCGACAGTTGGCGCCGCAGCGGAACCGTATTGGCCGCGCTGCGCCTCGCCGACGGTGAAGTCTATATTCAGGCGGTCTTAAGCAGTGATCTCGCCGCCGACAGCGTATTGCGCGTACGCGACGACGACCTCAGTCAACTGACCATTGCCCCATTACCCTATGGGCTCGACGAAGCCGAGTAACCGGCAATCTCCCGTCGCCCTGATGGGTGACGGGAGCGCCAACGCTCGCGCTTCACGCGCCTCGAGCATAGGCGGCAGCCTGTAAGAACAGGGCATGCTCTGGTCGAATGCCGGTATACAAGACAAACTGCTCCACCGCCTGAATGGCGAAGACTTCGGCGCCGGTGATCACAACCTTCCCGGCTGCACGCGCCGCCTGTACCAAGGGGGTCTCGATCGGCTGTGCCACCACCTCGAAGATCGCGCTGGCGTGGGCAATGCGTTCCGGGCTAAAGGAGAGCACGCCAGCAAACTCGCTGCCCAGCATGCCGATCGGTGTGGCGTTGATCAACAGATCGACCGAGGCCTCGGGAGGCAGCGTCTGACACCAGCTATAACCGTAGAGTTGCGCCAACTGCTGGCCACTTACCGCGTTCTTCGCCACGATATAACCACGGGTAAAACCGGCATCCTTGAGGGCACAGGCGACCGCCTTGGCCATCCCACCACTGCCGTGCAGGGCAAACGTCAGCGTCGGATCGAGCGCATACTGGCGCAGCAGTTGAGCGATAGCGATATAGTCGGTGTTATAGGCCTTGAGCCAACCGTCACTATTGACGATGGTATTCACCGAGCCAATCCCCGCCGCCGAAGCATCCATCTCATCCATTAATGGGATCACCGCCTCCTTAAAGGGCATCGAAATGGCACAACCGCGTACCCCCAATGCACGCACACCGCCGATGGCGGCCACGATATCCTGCGTCGTAAAGGCCTTATACAGGTAGTCGAGATCGAGAGCATCATACAGGTAGTTATGAAAGCGGGTACCGAAGTTACCTGGACGTGCCGCCAATGACATGCACAACTGGGTATCCTTGCTGAGGTGTCGGGTCATGATTGCTCCTTAAAGAGGGAAAATGTGTGCTAGACGACGGCCACCATCATCGCGTAAAACCGGTCGCGAAAAAACGGTTCGATTTTCCACGCCAGTTCCCCCTTTCGGTGGAGACATAAGCAGCGAATCGCCGGCGGATACGACACCTCCGCAGGCAAAAAAAGAAAAGGCCCCGTCGAGACGGGGCCTAGATCACCGGAAATAGAGGAATTAGAAGTTGTAACCCAACACCAGGTAGTAACCCCAACCGGTCGGATGCAGATCTTCACCCAGCGCCGCGCCCTCTTTCCACTGACCACCGTTATGGAAGTAACGCGCCACCACCGAGTAGTGCCAATGGGTGTAGTTCAACGCCAGGATATGGCTGGAGGCGATGGAGTTGTTGGAGCGCAACTGGTTACCGTTAGAACCGACGCCAGACTTGTCGCCCAGACGAGAGCCGAAGTCGAAGTTGGTAAAGCCGATATAGCTCAGGTTACCGCCCCACAGCTCGGTCAACGGCACGAAGTATTTCACCTTCACCCGATAGCCGTCCCAGCTATTCTCGTTGGCCGCACCGTAGTTTTCCCACTGATACTTGCCGTACACGTTCAGTGACAGGCTCATCGGCAGGCCCGTATCGATGTCGGTCCCCAGACCCATATACCAGGTGTTCTGGCGGTTAGCGCTGTTATGCCCCATGTCGAAGACATAGTCGTTCGCGAAGTACCACTCCTTGAACGGTCCAAAACCCAGGTCCAGGCCGGTCAGCTTATCGATGGAGAAACGCGGCTCGATCTCCATGAATAGTGGAGAGCCTTTGTCCCAGATACCCTTATCGACGCTGTTACCGGCCCCGAAGAACTTCGGTACGTCGACATAGCCATAGAAGTCGAGCCAATCCTTCTTGGCGAAGGCTTCATATTCTAGATAGACGTCATTGGTACGGAACGGCCCAAAACGAGTGTGATAACTGCCTACCACGTTGACGCTCTGGTGCCACCAATCAGAAAGATACTCGCCGTTGTTGTCTGCCGCCGTTGCATTCATGCTGGTGGTGGTAAGACAGGATAACAGCGCGCCCGCAGCTAAAATTGTTTTTTTCATATGAGTGCCACATACCTTAAAAAGCTCCCCCGCGCAGAGGGAGACAACGACAACATGTCAACATCGCCACAAATCAGCCATCACTCGCTCTAATGCCTGCTCGCTGGCCACGCGCATTATAGAAATAACCAGATACAGAAACCGTGATCCAGCAATAGTTTTTAAAAAGCGTAATCGATTGCGTTCACGTTTGCGGCGAAATAGTTCGTAGAAATGATACATTAATTGGGACTCTTATCAAATTAATAAATTGGCGATTTTCTGTGCAAAATGTCTAGTTTTTACTTAAAAATCAGCTCAATGAATTCAATAAGATAAAAATATCTGCGCCGGTTATGCTTTTCTCGCGGCGTACACCCCGCTAATGCACACCTTACGCTGTTGTAAAAATAATAATCATGGTGATTATATGTGATTCTAGCCACATCGCGCCGAGGTGAGGATGCCACACATCCTGACTCTTTTTTAGCGTACACGTGTACACTGGAATTGTTCTCAGCTAACCTAGAGGGCGTGAATTTTGGGTCGGTCGCATACAACCTAGGGCCGACTCTCACCCTGTGAGGTTACTAACGATGACAACAGTCAGCGCCCCCCTATCGAGTTACTCCTTGGCGGAAGAGGTGGCGAATAGCATTAGCCACGGCATTGGCTTTATCTTGGGGATCGTCGGCTTGGTGCTCCTGCTGGTGCAAGCCAGCGACAGTGGTGCCGACGCCACCGCGATCACCAGTTATAGCCTGTATGGCGGCAGCATGATCTTGCTGTTTCTCGCCTCGACGCTCTACCACGCCATTCCACATCCGACGGCCAAACGTTGGTTGAAGATCTTCGACCACTGCGCCATTTATCTCCTGATCGCCGGGACCTATACCCCTTTCCTACTGGTCGGCTTAGACTCACCGCTCGCTCGTGGTCTGATGGCGGTGATCTGGTCGCTGGCGCTGGCGGGGATCATCTTTAAACTGGCCTTCGCCCATCGCTTCAAGGTGGTATCACTGATCACCTACCTCACCATGGGCTGGCTATCGCTGATTGTCATCTATCAGCTGGCGCTACGTCTCTCCGGCGGTGGACTCACCCTGCTGGCCTTAGGGGGGATCATCTATACTCTGGGGGTCATCTTCTATGTCTGCAAACGCATCCCCTACAACCATGCCATCTGGCATGGCTTTGTCCTGGGAGGCAGCGCCTGCCACTTCTTCGCTATCTATCTCTATCTCTAACAACGACAACGGCGGCCGGGTTACCCCGTCCGCCGTCTTCTCGCCTCGACATCACACCATCAAGATCACTGCGATGCCGCTTATTCGCCTTCCGTCGCCACCTCACCATGACGACGCGTCGCAATCTCACGCGTCAGACGGATCACCACCGGAGACAACAGTAACAACGCCGCCAGGTTCGGCAACACCATCAGGCCGTTAAACATATCGGCCATGTTCCATACCAGTTCCACATGGAAGAACGACGCGATAAAAATAAAGACGATCACCAACAGCTGATAGACCCGTACCGCTTTCTGCGAGTTAAACAGATAACGTACGTTCGTCTCCGCATAGTAGTACCAACCGATGATGGTCGAGAAGGCGAAGAAGAACAACGAGGCCGAAATAAACAGGCTACCAAAGTGGCCATAGACATAAGAGTAAGCCTGCTGAGTCACCGCGATCCCCTGGCCAGAGAAGACGCCGAGGAAAGAGGCTTGAGTCTGGCCGCCCTGCTGCCACATAGCCATCCCCGAGGTAATGATCACCAACGCCGTCAGGGTGACGATCACGCACACCACGAAGACCCCCATCATGGCGATAAAGCCCTGCTGCTCGGGGTGTTTCACCTTCGCCACCGCGTGAGCATGCGGTGTCGACCCCATCCCGGCCTCGTTAGAGAACAAACCCCGGGCAATACCAAAGCGCATCGCCTGCTGAATGGCGATACCTGCCCCGCCACCGAGTACCGCCTGCGGGTTAAAGGCAGCGACGAAGATCGCCTTAAAGGCCGGCAGGATGTAATGCGCGTTCAAACCCAAGATCAGCAGTGCCCCCACCAGATAAAAGATCGCCATGGTCGGCACGACCTTCTCGGTGAAGGAGGCGATGCTACGCAACCCCCCCATGATCACCCCACCGGTCAACAAGGCCAACACCACCCCGACGATCCAACCGGGAACCCCGAGAGAGCCCTCGAAGGCGGCGGCGATCGAGTTGGATTGCACCATATTACCGATGAAACCCAGGGCGAAGATGATCAGGACGGAGAAGAGCGCCGCCAACCATTTGCATTTCAGTCCCTGCTCGATGTAATAAGCCGGGCCACCGACCACGTGCCCCTGTTTATCGAAAGACTTATATTTCTGCGCCAGGATCGCCTCGGCATAGATGGTCGCCATACCAAGAAATGAGGAGACCCACATCCAGAAGATGGCGCCCGGGCCACCGGCGACGATCGCCGTTGCCGGACCGGCTAAGTTACCCGTCCCCACCTGACCGGCGATCGCCGTGGCGACGGCCTGGAATGAACTCATCCCCTGCTTATCCGCCTTCGCACCGGACAACGACATTCCCCCAAAGAGGGCACGGAAACCGGATCCGAAATGACGGATCTGGATAAAGCCCAGACGCAGGGTGTAATAAATCCCCGTGCCACAGAGTAAAAAGATCAAAAGCTCATCCCACAACAGACTATTGATGCGATTAACCCACTGTGCCAAAAAGTCCATACCTGTCATTACCCGTTTTTATTTTTACCTGTCGGTGTATAGGGCGTTTAACGGGGAATAGCATGCCGCCGTCGCCCGATGAACGGGCGCGGTGATCTCAACCGAATAAACGCAGGAATTGTGCGTCGCCGCCGCAGCGCAGGAAGCCTCTACAGGGAATGGCAACAGCTCACGATGAGAACTCTATCACACTTTATCGGGAGGAATAGCCGAGGAAGTGAGCCAGCGATGCATGAATAAAAGTGATGATAAGTGAAAGTAATAACAGCCAATAAAAATATAACACTATGTTTATAATGAGTTTTATTCAAAAAAGCGGCGAGTACGCCGTTCGGCGGCGAGAGAGAAATGAATTAGAATATTTCATTCGAGAAAATGGTACGTGGACACGCAACCAGGTGAAATCAGATACGTGATGACGCCCTCAAGGCGTATCAGGGGGCGCAACCATAACATTGCCGCGCCCCTCTGGCAAATCGATACACGGTACGTAGCCGATAGGCGGGCAACCGGGTACACTCCCCCGGTCGCCTTACACCTATGCCCAGTCGCTCACCGGTGGACAGGCGCATTGCAGATTACGATCGCCATAGACATCGTCCAAGCGCTTCACCGCCGGCCAGTACTTATTGTCACGGCTTTGGGGCGTCGGGAACACCGCCACGTCGCGACTGTAGGGGTGCGTCCACTCTCCGGCTAGCTCCGTCTGGGTATGCGGGGCGTTGACCAGCGGGTTATCCTGCAACGGCCACTCACCCGTCTCGACCCGAGCAATCTCGCCTCGAATGGCCAGCATCGCCGTGATAAAACGATCCAACTCGCGCTTATCCTCTGATTCCGTCGGCTCCACCATCAAGGTCCCGGCAACCGGAAACGACATGGTTGGTGCATGGAAGCCATAGTCGATCAGGCGCTTGGCGATATCCATCTCGCTGATGCCGCTGCTCGCCTTCAGTGGACGCAGATCCAGAATACATTCATGCGCCACATAACCATCCTGCCCGCTATACAACACCGGGTAGGCGGCGCGCAGACGCTGAGCGATATAGTTGGCGTTAAGGATCGCCACCGCGCTGGCGCGCCGCAGTCCCTCCGCCCCCATCATGCGGATATACATCCAGCTGATGGGCAGAATCGAGGCGCTACCGAACGGGGCGGCGCTGACCGCGCCCTGGCGTGTCGTCATGCCGGGGATATGCACCACCGTATGGCCGGGAACGAAAGGCGCCAGATGGGCCTTAACGCCGATCGGCCCCATCCCCGGACCACCGCCGCCGTGAGGAATGGCGAAGGTCTTATGCAAGTTGAGGTGCGAAACATCGGCGCCGATATAACCTGGCGTAGTGATACCGACCTGAGCATTCATATTGGCACCATCCAGATAGACCTGGCCGCCATACTGATGCACGATCTGGCACACCTCGCGGATGGTCTCCTCATAGACGCCATGCGTCGATGGGTAAGTCACCATGATCGCCGCCAACGTCTCGCCCGCCGCCTCGGCCTGACGCCGCAGATCGTGCAGATCGATGTTGCCGCGCTCGTCACAGGCCACCACGACCACCTCCATCCCGGCCATCTGTGCCGAGGCCGGATTGGTGCCATGGGCCGAAGCCGGGATCAGGCAGCGGGTGCGCTGCCCCTCGCCACGGCTCTCATGATAACGGCGGATAGCCAGCAACCCGGCATACTCCCCTTGCGCGCCAGAGTTGGGCTGCAGGCAGACCGCATCATAACCCGTCAATTGCGTCAGCCAACCGGCCAATTGGTTTAGCAGGATCTGGTAGCCACGCGCCTGCTCCGGCGGGCAGAAGGGATGCAGCTCCGCGAAGGCCGGCCAGGTGATCGGGATCATCTCCGCGGCGGCATTCAGCTTCATGGTGCAGGATCCCAGCGGGATCATCGCCTGATCCAACGCCAGATCGCGCCGCGCCAGACGATGCATATAACGCATCAGCGCGGTTTCGCTGTGGTAACGGTTAAACACCGGGTGTGTCAGGATCGGCTCGCTACGTAACAGTGCGGCGGGAATACTGCCTTCACTCGCCTCCTGCGCCAAGGTATCCAGCGTATCGATGTCCAAGCCATGGTCATCGCCAAGCAGGATGGTAAACAGCGCCTCCAGATCGTCGCGCGTGCTGCACTCATCGAAGGCGATCCCTACCGCCCCCGTCAGATCGGCGCGCAGGTTGATACCAAATCCCTGCGCCCGCGCCAACACCGCCGCTTTATCCGCCACCGTGACCGTCAGGGTATCGAACCAGCTGTGATTACGTAGCGTCACGCCCTTTTGTTGTAGCCCCAACGCCAAGATATCCGCCAAACGATGTACCCGCTCGGCAATACGCCGCAACCCCTGTGGGCCATGGTAGACCGCATACATCCCGGCGATGTTGGCCAGCAGTACCTGGGAGGTACAGAGGTTGGAGTTGGCCTTCTCACGCCGAATGTGTTGCTCGCGCGTCTGCATCGCCATACGCAGTGCCGGATTACCGGCGGCATCACGCGCCACCCCGATGATGCGCCCCGGCATGGCGCGTTTAAACGCCTCGCGGCAGGCGAAGAAGGCGGCATGCGGCCCGCCATAGCCCATCGGTACACCAAAGCGTTGGGCCGAACCGAACACCACGTCGGCCCCCTGCCGCCCCGGCGCCTGCAACAACACTAACGCCAGCGGATCGGCGGCCATGCAACAGATCACTCCGCGCTCATGCAACGCCGCCATCAGCGCGCGGTAATCATGCAGCTGCCCCTCGCTACCGACCTGTTGCAGCAACACACCGAATAGATCGCGATGATCGACGGCGTGACGCGGATCGCCGATGACCACCTCGACGCCACAAGTCTGTGCCCGCGTGCAAACCACATCGATCGTCTGTGGATGCACATCCTGGGCGATGAAGAACACCGAAGCCTGCTTCAGCCGGCTGGCGCGCCGCGCCAGCGCCATCGCCTCGGCGGCGGCCGTCGCCTCATCCAGTAACGAGGCGGAGGCCAGATCGAGGCCGGTAAGATCCAGCGTCATCTGCTGAAAGTTAAGCAACGCCTCCAACCGCCCCTGAGAGACCTCGGGCTGGTAGGGGGTATAGGCGGTGTACCAACTGGGATTCTCCAGCATGTTGCGGAGGATCGCTGGCGGCGTCTTCACCCCGTAGTACCCCATCCCGATAAAGGATTTATAGATCTGATTCTGCTCGGCGATCGCCCGCAGTTCACCCAGCGCCTGCTGTTCATCACAGGGCGCACCGATGGGTGGTGCGGCTGGAAGTTGAATGTCGACGGGAACCAGGCGTGCGATCAACGTCGCCAGATCCGGCGCCCCGGTCTCCGCCAGCATCTGCTGCTGCTCGGCCGGCGTCGGCCCGATATGGCGGGCAATAAACGCCTCACCGTTTTCCAGCGTAGAGAGAGTCTGCGTCATAGCTTATGCATTCCTTGGTTGCGCCGCCGCCCGGCGCCCGGCATATCATAGGCCAGGGCCGCCCAACGAGGGCGGCCCTGGAGTTGGCGCGCTACGCCTCCAGCGCGCGTTGATACTCATCGGCGCTGAGTAAGGCCGCATATTCGGCAGGATCGTCGGCACGGATCTTAAACAACCACCCCGCCTGATAGGGCTCGCTATTCACCAGCTCCGGCGCGTCCACCAGCGCCTCGTTCACCGCCACGATCTCCCCGGCCAGTGGACTATAGATGTCGGATGCCGCCTTAACGGACTCGGCCACGGCGCAATCGGCACCGGTTTCGACGTGTTCCCCCAGCTCGGGGAGATCCACAAACACCATATCCCCCAGCAGGGATTGGGCATGATCGCTGATGCCAACGCAAAAGACCCCCGCCTCCTCGGCACGCACCCACTCATGAGACGCGCTATACTTCAACTCTGTCGGTACATTGCTCATCGCCATCCTCTCCTGGAATTGAGTACTGTCTAGCTTGTTTGTCGACTGAGACGCCCCGGCGCCTCGGGTTAAATCAGACTGCGGCCCTGACGGACAAAGCTCGGCTTCACTAACGTGACCGCCACCTCGCGCCCACGAATATTGACGCGCCCTTCCCCCGCGATGCCCTGTGGTACGCGCGCCAATGCGATGCTGCACCCCAGCGTCGGTGAGAAGGTACCGCTGGTGATCACCCCTTGCACCACTTCGCCTTGCTCCGTGCAGAGACTCACCGTCATCCCGGCACGCAACACCCCCTTCTCCCGCATCAGCAAACCAACCAGTTGCGCATGCGGCTGATGACGCTGACGCATCAAGGCATCACGGCCGATAAAATCGCGCGTCTCAGGCTCCCAGGCGATGGTCCACGCCATATTGGCCGCCAAGGGCGAGACCTGCTCATCCATCTCTTGGCCATACAGGTTCATGCCCGCCTCCAGACGCAGCGTGTCGCGTGCCGCCAAACCACAGGGACGCACGCCGGCCTGCTCCAGACGCCGCCAGAAGGGCACCGCCTCGGCGAGCGGTAAGGCGATCTCATAGCCATCCTCCCCGGTATAGCCGGTGGTGGCGATAAACAGTGAGTCAATCTGGCGGGCGAAGAAGGGCTTCATATCGGCCAATGCCAGACGTTGCTCGGCATCCAACAACTCCGCCACTCGCTGACGCGCATTCGGCCCCTGCACCGCGATCAACGCCAAATCATCACGGACCCGTAACTCGACGCCGAACGGGGGCAGATGCTCGCCGATCCAGGCCAAATCGCGCGCGCGCGTGGCGGAGTTGACCACCAGACGGAAATAATTCTCCGCCAGGAAGTAGACGATCAGATCGTCGATAACCCCCCCGCTCGCATTAAGCATCGCGCTATACAGCGCCTTACCCGGCTGCGTCAGTCGTGCCACATCGTTGGCCAGCAAGTAGCGCAAGAAGGCACGCACATTGGGGCCGTGTAGATCGACGATAGTCATGTGCGACACATCGAACATCCCGGCGTCACGCCGCACGGCATGATGCTCCTCCAACTGGGAACCATAGTTCAACGGCATCAACCAGCCATGAAAGTCCACCATACGTGCGCCATCGGCCACATGTTGCTCATAAAGCACGGTCTGTTTTGTCATTCTCATCCTCGACTGAGTAACGCGGCTTACGCCGCACGCGCAGGCATGCCCCCAGGCATGGCGCCGCCATACGCAAACGATGACATCGCTCCGACGGTAGCACCGAAAAATGGGATTAACCATAAGATAAAATAGGTGTAATGCGTCTAGCGTGCATAGATGCACGCAAACGATGATGCAGAATATTGCGCCGGAAAAATGCGCACAGATGCACACAATTAACATTTATGCTGCATTTTCATTGCCGATAAATAACCTTATCGACTTAAAAAGCAGCATAAAACGGCAAGAGCAAGGTAAGGCGGGGCAAGAAAAATTAATGCGAAAGGAGACATGACATTAGAATATTTCACGCGAGGGCGGCCGATGCCGCCCCGGCGCTTAGCGCGTCTCGTTGTTGTGCGCTTGGAGGAGTGCGGGCAGATCCACCAGCCCCATGGCATGACGCACCAGCTGTGGCTTGATGCCGGGCAAGCGATCGGCCAGCGTCAGTCCCACGTCACGCAGCAGCTTCTTCGCCGGATTGGCTCCGGCAAACAGATCGTGGAACCCCTGCATCGCCGCCAACATCGCCGCCGCGCTCTGCTTGCGTCGCCGCTCATACCGGCGCAGGTAGAGGTGATGACCGATATCCTTACCCTGAGCCTGGAGGCGACGCAACTCACCGGCCAACTCCGCCGCATCCATCAACCCGAGGTTGACCCCCTGCCCGGCCAGTGGATGAATGGTATGCGCCGCATCCCCCATCAAGGCCAGGCGATGGCCTGCAAAACTGCGCGCATAGCGTCCTCGTAACGGGAATACCTGCCGCTCGCTGACACAACGACACAGACCGAGACGATGATCGAAGGCGATCGTCAGCTCACGGGCGAACGTCTCATCGTCAGCCGCCTGCAGGCGCTGCGCCTCGCCAGGCGGCAGCGACCAGACGATAGAGCAGTGGAACTCATCACTCAGCGGCAGGAAGGCCAGGATACCTTGCGGGCGGAAGATCTGCCGCGCGATCCCGGCGTGCGGCTGCGCGCAACGGATGGTCGCCACCAAGGCATGCTGTTGATAATCCCAAAAGGTCAAGGGGACATCGGCCAACTGACGTAGCTGAGAGTGGGCGCCATCGGCGGCGACCAGCAGCCGCGCACTGAGCATGGTCCCCCCCTCCAGGGTCAAGAAGGCCTCATTCTCCCCCCAGGCCACCTGCGCCACACGGGCGGGCGCCAACAGGGTGATCGCCTTATCTTGCTCGGCGCGCTGCCACAATGCCTGTTGCACCACCCGATTCTCGACGATGTGCCCCAGATGAGCATGACCATAGGCCTCGGCGTCGAAGGCGATGCGGCCGAAGCTATCCGCCTCCCACACCTCCATGCCGCGACAGGCACTCGCCCGTTGTGCCAGGATCGCCGGCCATACGCCAAGCTGTTGTAACAGGCGTTCGCTGGCGATATTCAGCGCCGAGACACGCCCGTCTTCCGCCAGCGCTGGCCGAGGGGGCTGCGGCTCGACGAGGGCGATGCGCAGCCCGCTGCCCGAAAGGACGTTGGCCAACGCCAGCCCAACCATGCCGCCACCGACGACAATGAGATCGAATGATTGCATAACTTACTGTCTTCCCAAGCAAAAAGGCTTAGCGTGCGACCTGACCCAACATCCGTCGCACCAGCGGCGTACGCAACGCGGGCAACAGTGCCAAGGTCATCAGGCCCAGATTCCGCCCCACCACCAACGGGGGCAGGCGATTGGCAAATAGGCGCACCAGACTGTCGGTCAAGGCCACCGTCGCCTGACAGTCAGGCCGGCGACGACGCTGATAATCGGCCAAGGTCGCGTAACTGCCGGGATCTTGCCCCGCGCACCAGGCGCGACTCAACGTCTCCGCCAGCGTCATCACATCACGCAGTCCCAGATTAAAGCCCTGACCGGCGATGGGATGCAGCGTCTGCGCCGCATTCCCCACCAACACCAGACGATGGCTGACATGCGCCTGTGCCTGGCGCAAGGCCAACGGATAGCAGTCACGTCGCCCCGTACGCGTAAAACGCCCCAGGCGCCAACCGAACGCCTGTTGCAAGCGCGCCAAAAAGGTCGCCTCGTCCCACTGCGCCGCCTGTGCCGCCTGCTCAGGCGGTAGGCACCACACCAGGGCGCTACGCCCCTCGCTCATCGGCAACAACGCCAACGGCCCGTCGGCGGTAAAGCGTTCGAAGGCGCGACCCGCATGCGCCTCGCTGCTGGCGACGTTGGCGATCAGCGCCGCCTGCGCATAGGACTCGCTCTGCCAACGCATACCGCACAGGGTCGCCAACGCCGAGGCAGAGCCATCGGCCGCCACCAGTAACTGGCCGGAGAGGCTACGCCCATCCGCCAGCCAAGCCGTCACGCCTTCAGCCTGCCGTTCGACCCGAACCACCGTCGCCGGGCAGTGTAGCGTCACGCCCGGCGCCGTCGCCAACAGCCGAAACAGCTGCTCGCCGGCACGATGCAGCTCCACCACCTGCCCCAAAGCGGGCAGATCGTAGGCGGCCGCATCCAGCCACAGCGCGCCGCCGTGACCCCGATCGCTGATCTGCACCTGATTGATGGCCGTGGCATGCGACGCCAAAGCCGGCCAGATGCCGATCCGCGCCAACTGCTGGCAGGTGCCCTGCGCCAACGCGATGGATCGCGCGTCGAAGCCGGGGTGATGCCCGCTCCCCGGCGCAATCGACTCCACCAGCGTGACCGGACAACGCCCCGCACTCAACGCCGACAGCGCGAGGGCCAGCGTCGCGCCCGCCATGCCGCCTCCGGCGATGATGATACTCATGCGGTAACCCGCGCCGCCGCCATCAACGCCTCGATCTCCTCGATCGATTTAACCACGCCCGCCGTTAGGATCTCGCACCCCGTGTCGGTGATCAGAATGTCATCTTCGATACGCACCCCGATGCCACGATAGGCTTGCGGAACGTCGGCGTCCGGCGCGATGTACAATCCCGGCTCACAGGTGAGCACCATCCCCGCTTCGAGCACTCGGTCACGCGCCGGGGTGGCATAGTCGCCGACATCATGCACATCGAGTCCCAGCCAATGCCCCAGGCCATGCATAAAGAAGGCGCGGTATTGCTGTTCGGCGATCAGCGTTTCCACGTCACCCTGCAAGATCCCTAATGCGACCAGCCCCTGCACCATCACACGCACTGTCGCTTCCTGGGCCTGGCGAATACTGCTGCCGGGACGATAATGGGTGATGGCCGCCTCCATCGCATCCAACACCAGCTGGTAAATCTGGCGCTGCGGCTCGCTGAAACGTCCACTGACCGGGAAGGTGCGGGTGATATCCCCGGCATAGTGGCGGTATTCGGCTCCCGCATCGACCAGCACCAGGTTGCCATCGCGCAGCTCACTTTCATTCTCGGTGTAATGCAGGATGCAGCCGTTTTCACCGCTGCCGACGATCGTATTAAACGAGGGAGAGCGGGCACCATGCCGGTTAAACTCGTGCAACAGCTCGCCTTCCAACTGATATTCATACATTCCCGGACGGCACTTCTCCATCGCCCGGGTGTGCCCCATGGCGGTGATCTCGGCGGCACGCCGCATCACGGCGATCTCCTCCGCCGACTTAAACAGACGCATCTCATGCACCCAGGGGCGCCAATCCGTCAGCGTCGCCGGCGCGCGCAGATTCTGGCGAGCACCTCGGCGCAGGGTTTCCAACGCGGCAAACACCTGCTCATCGGCGAAGTCATATACGCCCTGGGCGTGGTACACCACATCCAGGCCATTCAGCAGTAACGGTAACTGTTCCGCCACATCGCCATACGGCAAGGCCCGATCGATATTCAGGCGCGCCGGCGCCGCCTCTTGCCCGAGTCGACGCCCGAACCAGACCTCCGCCGTCACGTCACGCACCCGATTGAATAACACGCTGTGGCTATGGTTTTCGTCGCTCTTGATCAGCACCAACAGCGCTTCCGGCTCATTGAAACCGCACAGATACCAAAAGTCGCTATTTTGACGATAGGGGTATTCATTCTCAGCATTCCGGCAATGAACCGGGGCGGCAAAAAACAGCGCCGCACTGCCCGGCTGCATCTTCGCCAGCAACGCCTGACGGCGACGCTGATACTCTTGCGGGGTCATATCCATCTCCTGAAAATCGGCTAGTAAATGATACGGCTGGCGCGACGCCTACGCGTCGTGCCCCACGACACAAGCCTGTAGCGGTCATTGGATAAAGGAGGCTGTGCGTGCCATGGCGCCTAATCCGTCCGTGCGCGCGTGAACAGTACGCATTGGGTCTAGACTACCACGATAGGAAAAACAAAGGGTAAGGCAAATAGCATCGACAGCCCATGGCGTCGATTCCCTAAGGAAAGGCGGCATCGATCCAGTCAGGCGCCGACAGCGATGATGAAGATCTACGCCGCGGTTACGCTGACACGCCACGGCATTGCGCCGTGGCGGCGAGGAGATTAGTGCAGTTGAGGCTGTGCCGGCGCCGCATCCTGTTGGTGGAACTCACCGTGGCATAGCATGGCGGCCATACGCACATATTCGGCCACCTCCTCCAACGAGTGAGCCAGCTCCTCCTGATCCTCGTCCTCATCGTAGCCCAGTTGAGCGATGCTGCGCAGATCGTCGATCGACTCACCCACCTCGCCCTTCACCTGGCCCAACTTGGCCTGCATCATGCCCAATCCCAATAGGAAGTGGTTCACCCAGCCAGCCAAGGCATCGGCACGCACGAACACCGAGGCCTCCTCTTCTGTGGGCAGCAACAGTTGAAAAGCGAACTCGTCACCCTCTAAGGTCGCGCGCGTCTGCGCATAGAGCGCCTGTAGCGGCTGGGCGAGTGACTGGGAGAAGGCCACCCCTTCATTCGTCAGATCATGTACCAGCGTCAGCCAGCTCGCATCACGGTTGCCGCCACACAACAATCCGCTCACTAAGCCATGCATCTCGGCGGCGGTCAGTGCCACCCCCTGTTGCTGTAAGGCCTGCGTCAGTACGGCGTAATCCGCCAAGCTATTCTCTGTAGACATACGTATTGGTCATCGTTGACAGGTAAAGTTCGTGTTATGCTACCACTAAGATGAGTCGCTATACCAGAAAGGGCCGTATCGCAAGCCGAGGGCTTGTCACTGCATAGCGGGGTAGATATAGTTAGCGCCCACAGCGTTCCCGGGGGGACGCGGCGCAAAATTGAGCGGGAAGGTAGTATGTCTGCACAGCCGGTAGATATTCAAATTTTTGGCCGCGCACTGCGTGTTAATTGTCCGCCAGAACAACTGGATGCTTTGAACCAGGCCGCGGAGGATCTGAATCAGCGGTTGCAAGATCTAAAAGTTCGCACTAGAGTCACCAATACGGAACAACTGGTCTTCATTGCGGCGTTGAATGTGTGTCACGAACTGGCACAGGAGCGGTTGAAAACCCGCGATTATGCCGCCAATATGGAGCAAAGGATCCGCATGTTGCAGCAGACGATAGAGCAGGCGCTGCTGGAGCAAGGACGCATTACCGAGCGTCCCGGTACTTCTTTTGAGTAAAATTAACTTACTGATTATACAACAAAATTTACAAAGAAAAGCGTTCCATAAAGTGCAAGTTGTGTTAGTATAAACAGTAAGAAAACAGCAAGATTCCAAATTTCTCTGAGGTGTTCGTGCGCGGGCCAGTCCCCTGAGCCGATATTTCAAACCTTAAGAATGTGGCGCTCCACAACCGGTGAGCATGCTCGGTCTCCGAGAAGCCTTAAAGTTGCGACGTTACGTTCACCTTGAACCGCGGGTTCAAGGGTTACAGCCTGCTACGGCACCTCGGAGATTCCCTAATACGCCAATCCTGCCACGGAGTCGACTCCATGCCTCAGGACCTCGCGTTCACATCCCGTCACGCTTTCCGTCAACGCCAACGCGCATTGCGACGTTCGCTGTCGCCGACGCAACAACATCAAGCCGCCTTGGATCTGAAGGATCGCCTACTGGCGCTGCCCTATCTGGCCCGTCCATGTCACATCGCCCTGTATCTTCCCTTTGATGGCGAGCCCGATACGCGACCCTTGATCACCGCCCTGTGGCAACGCGGCCACCAGGTCGCCCTGCCGGTATTACACCCCTTCAGCCGTGGCCAACTGCTCTTTTTGCGTTACACGCCGGAAACGGCGATGCGCCGCAACGCGTTTGGCATCCACGAGCCCTGCCTGGATGCGACACGCGTCGTCCCCTTGGCACGGCTAGACCTGATGCTGACACCACTGGTCGCCTTCGATACCGCGGGCAACCGGCTCGGCATGGGCGGCGGTTTTTACGATCGAACCCTGGCCCATTGGCGCCCACGGCGACAACGGGGATTGGGGCCCTATCCGATTGGGATCGCACACGACTGCCAGCGTGTAGCAACCCTGCCCGTAGCCGACTGGGATGTCCCCCTGCCGGAGATCATCACGCCATCGGCGCACTACCGCTGGCCTCAGGCCGGAGCAATGGAGGACACGCCTCACGCCGCGCCCTCGCCGGGCTAACGCTGAGGCCGCCACTCCCGCGACGGCCTTAAGGGGCTTAGTATAATAAACGGGCCCGCACGGTGCCGGGGATGGCGCGCATACGCTGTAGCGCCGCTTCGGCGCGCTCGACCTCCGTCTCGACATCGATCACCACATAACCGATGGTCGGTGTCGTTTGCAGATACTGAGCGGCGATGTTCACCCCCTCCTCGGCAAAGATCTGGTTGATCGCCTTCAACATCCCGGGGCGGTTTTCATGAATATGTAGCAGGCGGCTGACATGCTCCTCATGCATCGGCAACGAAACCTGCGGGAAATTTACCGCCGACAGCGTCGAACCGTTATCGGAATACTTCGCCAGCTTACCGGCCACCTCGACCCCGATATTCTGCTGTGCCTCCTGCGTCGAGCCACCGATATGCGGCGTCAGTAACACGTTATCGAAACGGCACAGCGGTGAGGTGAAGGGATCGCTGTTGGTGGCCGGCTCCGTCGGGAAGACATCGATAGCGGCCCCGCTGAGATGGCGGCTCTCCAATGCCTGGCATAGCGCATCGATATCCACTACCGTGCCGCGTGCCGCGTTGATCAGGATTGCCCCCGGCTTCATACGCGCCAGCTCCGCCTCACCGATCATATTGCGGGTCGACGCCGTCTCCGGAACATGCAATGACACCACGTCGCTCATGTTAAGCAGCTCAGACAGATGGCGCACCTGGGTGGCATTGCCCAGCGGCAGCTTGCCTTCGATGTCATAAAAATAGACATCCATACCGATCCCTTCCGCCAAGATCCCCAATTGGGTACCGATATGGCCATAGCCGATGATCCCTAGCTTCTTGCCGCGCGCCTCATAGCAGCCAGCCGCCAGCTTGTTCCATTCGCCACGATGGGCGCGGGCATTGGCCTCGGGAATATTACGCAATAACAGTAGGATCTCTCCCAACACCATCTCCGCCACCGAGCGGGTGTTGGAGAAGGGGGCGTTAAATACCGGTATCCCACGGCGCTGTGCCGCCGCCAGATCGACCTGGTTGGTGCCGATGCAGAAGCAGCCTACCGCCACCAGCTTCTCTGCCGCGGCGAACATCTCTTCGCTCAACTGAGTCCGCGAACGCAGGCCGATAAAGTGCGCGTCACGGATCGCCTCGCACAACGCTGCGCTATCCAGCGCGCCCTTATGGTATTCGATGTTGTTATAACCGGCGGCCCGTAACACCTCGACGGCGCTTTGATGTACGCCCTCTACCAGCAAAAACTTAATCTTATCCTTATCCATAGAAACTTTGGCCATGATCTACCCTACTGTCCGAGAAAAGCGTATGTGTGTTATGCAGATGGTTTGTTTAAACTCTAGTCAACATAACAAAATTTACCTCGGCGGCAAGCCATGGCAGGAGTCGGCCTCCGACGAATGCGCACGACGGGGTAGCGAAAAGTTGCGGAAAATTTTAATAAACAACGAGCTATCAGCGGGAAAAATTGAATGGCGGCAATTCTGTGATAGATGTCACCGAATTCTCGGCGTGCAGAAAAAAATGGGTGTAGCGGCTAGGGTGCCCCATCAAACGAGGGCACCCCGACACGATCAGGCCGTCAGGGTTTTCACCCCCTCCGCGCAGCCGACCAACACCACATCGGCACCACGATTGGCAAACAGCCCCACCGTCACCACACCGGCGATGGCATTGATGGCGTTTTCCAGCTTGCAGGGCTCCATGATCTGCAGATTGTGTACATCCAGGATCACATTGCCGTTATCGGTGAGCACCCCCTGGCGGTATACCGGCTGACCACCGAGTTTCACCAGCTCTCGCGCCACGTAGGAGCGCGCCATCGGGATCACCTCGACCGGCAACGGGAAGTTACCCAGGATATCGACCTGCTTAGAAGCATCGACGATACAGACAAACTTCTTCGCCACCGCGGCGACGATCTTCTCGCGCGTCAACGCCGCGCCGCCGCCCTTGATCATCTGCATCGCGTGATTGATCTCATCCGCGCCATCCACATAGATATCCAGCGCATCCACCTCATTGAGGTCGAATACCGGGATCCCCAGGCTCTTCAGCTTGGCGGTGGAGGCATCGGAGCTAGAGACTGCGCCTTCGATCTGACCCTTCATGGTCGCCAGCGCATCAATAAAATGAGAGGCGGTGGAGCCGGTGCCAACCCCAACAATCGTACCGGGCTGCACATACTGCAATGCGGCCCAACCCACAGCTTTCTTCAATTCATCCTGCGTCATACCGTATCCTATGGACTTTGCTACGAAAACGTGTGCGTATTATAGAGCAGCGCACGAAAATACCCCACCATGGGAGCGCAAATTTACGCCCTCGTCCTGTGTTTTTCCCGTTGCACCCCCCGATTTTATCCGCGACAAGCGGAAAAATGTGGCATATTGCGGTAACGGCCACGCCGCCAGCCGCCACGCGGCGCCTGACTCGAGCCTCCCTCTCCACGAGGGGGATAGTTCGCTTGTGCCGTTTTCCAACGTGAGCAATTGCGCTTTACCGATAACAAAAAATGGATCCAAGGGGATAAAGACCATAATGAAACGCCCGGACTACCGGACCTTGCAGGCACTGGACGCTGTCATCCGCGAGCGCGGCTTCGAACGCGCGGCACAGAAACTTTGCATCACGCAGTCGGCGGTATCGCAACGCATCAAGCAACTGGAAAATCTCTTTGGTCAACCGCTGCTGGTGCGTACCGTACCGCCGCGTCCGACCGAGCAAGGACAGCGTCTCCTCGCGCTACTGCATCAGGTCGAATTGTTGGAAGAGGAGTGGCTGGGCAACGACAATAGCAGTGATGGCCCTCTGCTGCTCTCTCTGGCGGTCAACGCCGACAGTCTGGCGACCTGGTTGCTGCCAGCGCTCAAACCCGTCTTAGCCGACTCCCCGTTGCGCCTCAACCTACAGGTCGAAGACGAAAGTCGCACTCAGGAACGCCTGCGGCGTGGTGAGGTGGTCGGGGCGGTGAGTTTGCAGCCTCAGCCGCTGCCGAGTTGCCTGGTGGATCGCCTGGGCGCCTTAGACTATCTGTTCTGCGCCTCGCCCGCCTTCGCCGAGCGCTACTTCCCTAACGGAGTGACACGCTCCTCCCTGCTCAAAGCGCCGGCGGTGGCATTCGACCATCTGGACGACATGCACCAGGCCTTCCTGCAGCAAAACTTCGAGCTGCCGCCGGGGAGTGTGCCCTGCCACATCGTCAACTCCTCCGAGGCCTTCGTCCAATTGGCGCTTCAAGGCACCACCTGCTGTATGCTGCCGCACCTGCAGGTCGAGCGGGAGCTCCGCGAGGGCGTCTTAGTCGATTTGACCCCCGGGATGGTACAGCGCCGCATGCTCTATTGGCACCGTTTCGCCCCGGAGAGCCGCCTGATGCGCCGCGTCACCGATGCGCTGCTCAGCCACGGCCGTAACGTCCTGCGCCAGGACTGATCCTCCGCTTTCGGCGTCGCCATCAGGCCGAAACGGAGTTGGCATAAGCACACATAAAAAAAACGGGATCGCATGCGATCCCGTCACTCACCGACCAGTCGTTATTTATTCAGATTAAACACCACCTCGACGCGATCGTCGAAGTGAATAGTCTGTTGCTCATAAGTCTGCGCCGCCGAGGTCTGATTCGCCGAAGGGGCCGCCGCATACATGCGCGTCACCGGCTCCGGTTGGAAGTTGGAAACATGATAACGGATGCTATACACCGGCCCCAGCTTGACGCCAAAGCCCTGCGCCAGCGACTCGGCCTGGGAGATCGCATTCTTGATCGCCATCTGGCGCGCCTGCTCGCGATACACCTCCGGCTTGGCGACACCCAGCTCGACGGAGCGGATCTCGTTGAGGTTCGCCTTTAAGGCGCCATCCAGCAGGCTGTTTAACTTATCGAGCTGACGCAGTGTGACCTGCACGGTACGCACCGCGCGATAGCCCTTCAGCTGGCTCTTACCATCCTTCTGGTAATCATACTCCGGCATGGTATACAGGTTGGCGGCGCTGATATCCTGCGTCTCGATACCGTTACGCTTTAAAAAGTCGAAATATTTCGCCACGCGTTGATCAACCTGCGACTTGGCACCGGCGGCATCCTTGGCACTGGCGCTGACCTGGAAGGTCAGGGTCGCCATATCAGGAACGGCGTCGACGCTGGCGGTGCCCGACGTCACCACATGCGGACCTTCTGGCATCTCGGCCGCCTGCGCATTCAACGCTACCCCACCGACACCCATCATTGCGGCCAAGGCCAATACTGTTAGTTTCACGCTTATCCTCCGCTTTACTGCCTCATTGCCAGGGGAGTCGCCCTGCGCCACACACCGGGATAGCGTACCTCCCGGCCATTTCCCACCGCCGTAGCGGTAGACTCCCAAATAGCATAGCGCGCCAACGGCATGACGGGTATCGGATAATTGCCTACTGTGCCCATCCTTGGCGCGCCAGCTCCAGCGCGATAAACCACATTACCGCACCGACCAACAGATTGATGGCGCGTTGCGCCCGGGGACGCCGCAGCCAGGGTGCCAACCAAGCGGCCAACAGCGCCAGACTAAAGAACCACACCACCGAGGCGCTCACCGCGCCGAAGGCGAACCAGCGACGCGGCTCCGCCAACAGCTGCCCCCCCAAGCTGCCCAACACCACGAAGGTATCCAGATAGACATGCGGATTGAGCCAAGTGACGGCCAACAGGGTGACGATGATACGCCAGCGCCCCTGCTGTAATAGGCTATCGTCCCGCTCCGTCGTCGCCGGACGCCAGGCGGCTCGCCAAGCGCCCCAGCCATACCACAACAGAAAGGCCACCCCGCCCCAAGTCACCCCCTGTAACAACAGCGGCGAGCGCAATAACAGCGCACTGCCACCGAAGACACCGGCGCAGATCAGCAGCAAATCGCTCAGGGCACACAGGCTGGCAATGGTCAGATGGTGGTGACGATGGATGCCATGGTTAAGCACGAACAGATTCTGCGGTCCCAAGGGCAAAATCAGGGCCGCACCCAGGGCGAAGCCCTGAGCAAAGATGGAGAACATGATGAATATTTCCTTAAAAATTGAGCAATTAGCACAATGAGCGGATGCGAGACATCATAATCAACTGCGTAGGAGAGCGGAAATGGGGATTTCTTATCGACGATTAGGCGGGCTTATCGTTGCTGGCCAGGGCAGGCCCGGCCAGCAAGCGGGGGCGGTTACTCGGCGCGAGCCTTGCTAACCTGGCTACGGTAGAGGTGCACATCCATCTGTGGGAAGGGAATGCCGATATTATTGGCATCCAACGCGCGCTTAAAATTCTCCATCAAATCAAAATAGATGGCCCAGTAGTCGGCGTTGTTACTCCAGACACGCACCACAAAATTGAGTGAGGAGGCCGCCATCTCGTTCAAGCGAATGGTCACGCCATCGTCATGCAGAATACGCGTATCCGCCGCGACGACCTCGCCGAGCACCCGCTTCACCACATCGATATCGGCGTCATACGCCACCCCGACGGTGATATCGACGCGCCGTTTCGGTTCGCGCGAGAAGTTGATGATGTTGCCGGCGATGATCTTACCGTTAGGCACCACGATAATCTTGTTGTCCGCCGTCGCCAGGGTGGTCGAGAAGATCTGCACCTCACGCACCGTCCCCACCACGCCGCCTAAATCCACTACCTCACCGGCGCGGAACGGGCGGAACAGCACCAGCAGGACACCGGCGGCGAAGTTAGACAGCGAGCCTTGCAGCGCCAGGCCAATAGCCAAACCGGCGGCGCCGAGTACCGCGATCACCGAGGTGGTCTGAACGCCGAGACGCCCCAGGGCGGCGATAATGGTGAACGCTAAAATACCGTAACGGACCATCGCCGCCAGGAAGTGAACCACCGTCACATCCAGGCCGCGCGCCTTCAGCAAGCGGGTCAGCGTCGAAGAGATGCCACGCGCGACCAACGAACCGACGATCAGGATCACCACCGCGGCGACCAGATTGACGGCATAGCTCAACAGCAGATCCTGATTACGCAGGATCCAGCCACCGGCGTTTTGAATCCCATCTACCACATCCAATTCTTTCATCTTATTGTTTAACCTCCAATATCATTGTCTGCCCACGGCCCATTCGTCGACGGCACAGGCAAAAGCAGGCCACAGATCGCGGCCCAAAACAGCTTCAGAGTAGCTAACAATAGCGAGAGACTCCACTTTTCATTCACACTAAAAATCTGAAAATAAAAACTTATAACTACTAATTTTTATTCATCCTCGGCATAGCCGCGGCGGATGCGCCACATAAAAAAACCCCGCCTAGGCGGGGTTTCTCAACGCGTCGCGACGATTACAGTACGTCGATGCAGTTCAGTTCTTTGAACGCCAGTTCCAGACGCTCGATCATCCCGGTCTGGCCGGCACGCAGCCATACACGCGGATCGTAGTATTTCTTGTTCGGCTTATCGTCGCCTTCCGGGTTACCCAGTTGACCCTGCAGATAGCCTTCGTTCTTCTTGTAGTACTTCAGCACGCCTTCCCAGGTCGCCCACTGAGTATCGGTGTCGATATTCATCTTCACCACACCGTAGCTGACCGCTTCTTTGATCTCTGCGGCGGTTGAACCAGAACCACCGTGGAAGACGAAGTTCAGGCTGTTGTGCGGCAGGTTATGTTTCTTGGAAACATACTCCTGAGAGTTTTTCAGGATCACCGGCGTCAGCTGCACGTTGCCCGGCTTGTACACGCCGTGTACGTTACCGAAGGAGGCGGCGATGGTGAAACGCGGGCTGATCGCGTTCAGTTTGGTGTAGGCGTAATCGACATCTTCCGGCTGAGTATACAGCGCGGAGTTGTCCAGATGGCTGTTGTCCACGCCATCTTCTTCACCGCCGGTACAACCCAGTTCCAGCTCCAGGGTCATGCCGATCTTGGCCATACGTGCCAGGTACTGAGAGCAGATCTCGATGTTCTCTTCCAGAGACTCTTCAGACAAGTCGATCATGTGAGAAGAGAACAGCGGCTTACCGGTCGCGGCGAAGTGCTTCTCGCCCGCATCCAGCAGCCCGTCCAGCCACGGCAGCAGTTTCTTGGCGCAGTGGTCGGTGTGCAGGATAACCGGAACACCGTAGTGCTCGGCCATCTGATGAACATGGTGTGCACCGGCGATCGCACCGAGGATGGCCGCCTGCTGGCCTTCCAGCTTCAGCCCTTTGCCGGCGATGAAGGCAGCGCCGCCGTTAGAGAACTGAACGATGATCGGCGCGCGAACTTTAGCAGCCGCTTCCATAACCGCGTTGATGGAGTCGGTACCGACGCAGTTGACTGCCGGCAGAGCGAATTTGTTCTCTTTCGCTACCTGGAATACTTTCTGAACGTCATCGCCAGAGATGACACCCGGTTTAACAAAATCAAAGATTTTAGACATGTCTAATCGTCCTGTTTCGTGGGCGTGAGTGTTTTCCAATCGGAACAACATTACCGCGCGCCAGGGCGCGATAAAACAACGGGAGGCGCGAGGGCCTCCCGTTAACGGGTATTACTGCTTGGCGCGCTCTTCGAGCATCACCACGGCCGGCAATTTCTTGCCTTCTACGAACTCCAGGAAGGCGCCGCCGCCGGTGGAGATGTAGGAAATCTTGTCGGCGATGCCGAACAGGTCGATCGCCGCCAGCGTATCACCGCCACCCGCGATAGAGAACGCGTCGCTCTCGGCGATGGCGTTAGCCACGATTTCGGCCCCTTTACGGAAGTTCGGGAACTCGAAGACGCCGACCGGGCCGTTCCACAGGATAGTCTTCGCGTTTTTCAGGATAGCGGCCAGCTGCTCGGCAGAGGCGTCGCCCAGATCCAGAACCTGCTCATCATCTTTGATTTCGCTGACGGATTTCATGGTCGCCGGTGCGGTTTCAGAGAACTCGGTCGCCACACGTACATCGGTCGGAACCGGGATGTCGCAGGTGGTCAGCAGCTTCTTCGCTTCCGGGATCAGGTCGGCTTCGTACAGAGATTTACCCACATTGTGGCCTTCGGCCGCGATGAAGGTGTTAGCGATGCCGCCACCGACGATCAGCTGATCGGCGATCTTGGACAGGGAATCCAGCACGGTCAGCTTGGTGGAGACTTTAGAACCACCGACGATAGCGACCATCGGACGAGCCGGGTTGCTCAGGGCCTTGCCCAGCGCTTCCAGCTCACCAGACAGCAGCGGACCGGCACAGGCGATCGGCGCGAACTTGCCCACACCGTGGGTAGACGCCTGGGCGCGGTGCGCAGTACCGAAGGCATCCATCACGAAGACGTCGCACAGTGCGGCATACTTCTTAGACAGGACCTCGTCGTCCTTCTTCTCACCTTTGTTGAAACGGACGTTTTCCAGCACCACCAGCTCGCCCTGTGCGACATCGACGCCGTCCAGGTAATCTTTAGCCAGGCGTACCGGCGCGCTCAGATGATCTTTGAGGTAATTCACCACCGGCAGCAGAGAGAACGCTTCGTTGTACTCGCCTTCGGTCGGACGGCCCAGATGGGAAGTCACCATCACGCACGCACCCTGTTTCAGCGCCAGCTCAATGGTCGGCAGGGACGCACGGATACGCGCATCAGAAGTCACTTTACCGTCTTTAACCGGAACGTTAAGGTCCGCACGGATCAGGACGCGTTTACCCGCCAGATCCAAATCGGTCATCTTAATTACAGACATGGTGAATCCTCTCATTGATTCTCTAAAAGTTGCTTTAAGCTGTGTCGCCGCGCACGGCTACGACGCATTAGAAACTGCCTGAGACATCGCCAGCGTGGTATCCAACATCCGGTTGGCGAAGCCCCACTCGTTGTCACACCAGACCAACGTTTTAATCAAATGCCGACCACTCACCCGCGTCTGAGTACCGTCCACGATGGCGCTGTGCGGGTCGTGATTAAAGTCGGTCGAGACCAGCGGTAATTCTGTGTAGTCAACTATACCATGAAATGAGGTGGATGCCGCCTTTTGCAGCAAGTGGTTCACCTCGTCGACCTGCACCGCCGCCCGCACACTGACGCTGAGATCGATAGCCGTCACATTCAGTGTCGGCACCCGTACCGAGATCGCCTCGAAACGATCGCGAAACTGGGGGAGCACACGTGCGATACCCGCCGCGAGCTTGGTATCCACCGGAATAATCGAGTGGCTGGCCGCGCGAGTACGGCGTAAATCCGGGTGATAGGCATCGATCACGGGCTGATCATTCATCGAGGAGTGGATGGTGGTCACCGCCCCCGATTCAATGCCGAAGGCATCATCCAACACCTTAATCACCGGGATGATACAGTTGGTGGTACAGGAGGCATTGGAGACGATGCGATGCGCCGCCTGCAGACTCT
This sequence comes from Edwardsiella tarda ATCC 15947 = NBRC 105688, assembly GCF_003113495.2. Classification (NCBI taxonomy): domain Bacteria; kingdom Pseudomonadati; phylum Pseudomonadota; class Gammaproteobacteria; order Enterobacterales; family Hafniaceae; genus Edwardsiella; species Edwardsiella tarda. The sequence goes on along the minus strand of NZ_CP084506.1, from coordinate 547,191 downwards.
CCTGATTCACGCCATACACTATCGTGGCATCGAGGTCATGGCCGCCGGGGTGGGAAAACAACACCTTCCCAGCCCCCGCCAGAATATGAGCTTCACCATCCGCCCGGCTGCCATAAACGCCGCTACAGTCCAGAACGACATCCACCTGCAACGCGTCCCACGGCAACGCCGCGATCTGCGGTTGATGCAACAGGCGGATACGATCGTCCCCGACCCATAACCAATCATCCTGCTGACGCACCGGCCAGGCAAAGCGGCCATGGCAGCTATCATACTGCAACAGGTGCGCCATCCCTTCCGACGCCGCTAACTCATTAATCGCGACGACCTGGATCTGCGCCCGGCGCCCAGACTCATACAACGCCCGCAGTACATTGCGACCGATGCGCCCAAAACCATTGATGGCGATACGTAAGGACATCTCACTCAATTCCTCATCCGCAAAAGAGGATCCAGAGTAATCGATGCCCGCGACATGAGGATCGCTTTATGCAGCAAAAACACCACTGTCCCCATCGATTCGTCGCCGCTTGCCCCATCAACTGAAACGCTTCAGCTAAGAATAAACCAAACCTCGGGCAAAGAAAATACGGTAGGAGAAAAGCGCGTGACTTGAGCGAGAATTTGAATAGAAACGTGCATCCCATCACAAATTTAGCGCAAAAGTGGGAAAGGGCAGCCCGGCGATAACCCGCGAGCCAAAAAAAACGGGGCCGTAGCCCCGTTCTCTCATGCTGCGACGTCAACGACGCATTAGCCTAACAGCGCGCGCGCCTTCGCCAACACGTTATCGACGGTGAAGCCGAACTCAACGAACAGCTGTTCGGCCGGCGCAGACTCACCGAAGGTGGTCATGCCGACGACGGCGCCGTTCAGACCGACATACTTGTACCAGAAGTCGGCGATACCCGCCTCGACCGCCACGCGGGCGCTGACGGCAGACGGCAGTACCGCTTCACGGTAGGCGGCATCCTGCTTGTCGAACACTTCGGTTGACGGCATGGAGACCACGCGAACCTGACGCCCTTCGGCGCTCAGCTGCGCGGCGGCTTTCATCGCCAGCTCCACTTCGGAACCGGTAGCGATGAAGATCAGCTCCGGCTGTGCGTCGCAATCCTGCAGGATGTAGGCGCCGCGCTCGATATTCGCCAGCTGTTCAGCCGAGCGATCCATCTGTGTCAGGTTCTGACGAGAGAAGATCAGCGCAGACGGCCCATCCAGACGCTCGATGGCCTTCTTCCATGCCACCGCAGACTCGACCTGGTCACACGGACGCCAGGTGTTCATATTTGGCGTGGTGCGCAGGCTAGCCATCTGCTCGACCGGCTGGTGCGTCGGGCCATCTTCGCCCAGACCGATGGAGTCATGGGTGTAGACCTGAATGTTGTGGATCTTCATCAGTGCCGCCATACGCATGGCGTTACGGGCATATTCCATGAACATCAGGAAGGTGGCACCGTAGGGGATAAAGCCGCCGTGCAGCGCGATACCGTTGATGATGGCGGTCATGCCGAATTCGCGCACACCGTAGTGAATGTAGTTGCCTGCGGCATCTTCATTCAGGGCCTTGGAGCCGGACCACATGGTCAGGTTGCTCGGTGCCAGGTCGGCGGAGCCACCCAGGAATTCCGGCAGCAGCTTAGCGAAGGCTTCCAGCGCATTCTGGGAGGCCTTACGGCTGGCGATCTTAGCCGGGTTCGCCTGCAACTGCTCGATGAACTTACGCGCTTCACTGTCCCAGCTGGCCGGCAGTTCGCCGTTGATACGGCGTTTGAATTCGGCGGCCAACTGCGGGAAGGCGGCCTGATAGGCGGCGAAACGCACGTCCCATGCCTGCTCTTTCGCCAGACCGGCCTCTTTGGCATCCCACTGCGCGTAGATCTCCGGCGGGATGACGAACGGCGGGTAGTTCCAACCCAGTTGCGCGCGGGTCGCAGCGATCTCGGCATCGCCCAACGGCGCACCGTGGGAATCGTGGGTACCGGCCTTGTTCGGTGAACCAAAACCGATGATGGTTTTGCACATCAACAGAGACGGCTTATCGCTCACGCTGCGCGCCTCTTCGATAGCGGCCTTAATCGCGGCGCTATCGTGGCCATCGACGCCACGTACCACATGCCAGCCATAGGCTTCGAAACGCTTGGCGGTGTCGTCGGTAAACCAACCGTCGACGTGGCCGTCGATGGAGATCCCGTTGTCATCGTAGAACGCGATCAGCTTGCCCAGCTTCAGGGTACCGGCTAAGGAGCAGACTTCGTGGGAGATGCCTTCCATCATGCAACCATCACCCATAAAGGCATAGGTGAAGTGGTCGACGATATCATGCCCCGGGCGGTTAAACTGCGCCGCCAGCGTACGCTCGGCAATGGCCATGCCGACGGCGTTGGCAATGCCTTGGCCCAGCGGACCCGTGGTGGTCTCGACGCCCGGGGTATAACCGTATTCCGGGTGACCTGGGGTCTTGGAGTGCAGCTGACGGAAGTTTTCCAGCTCGGACATCGGCAGATCATAGCCGGTGAGGTGCAACAGGCTGTAGATCAGCATAGAACCATGGCCGTTGGACAGCACGAAACGGTCGCGGTCGGCCCAGTGCGGGTTGGCCGGGTTATGGTTCATGTAATCACGCCACAGGACTTCGGCGATATCCGCCATCCCCATCGGGGCGCCCGGGTGACCGGATTTGGCCTTCTGCACCGCATCCATGCTCAGGGCACGGATAGCATTGGCAAGCTCTTTACGAGAGGACATGTTCTACTCCAAGTCGGATTGTATGAAAACAAGGGTTCGCCGTATTGTCTCAGACTCGGAGTGAAAACGGCAATCCTTATCGTGGCGCGGCCAGGGAGGGAGAGCACAAATCCACGATCCGGCGTATGCACGCCGCCGAGTAGAGCGCGCGATGTGTTACGGCTTATCGTATGACGCGTAGCGTAACATACTCTCCTCGCCCCGCCGCTGAGTGCTGCGCAGCAATTGCGCAACTGCGGCATTTTATTGACCTGCATTGCGCAAATGGCGGTTTTCCCACCGCTGTCTTATCGCCACATTTTTCTCAGCAAAAATCTTTCTTTTCCTTTTGATTGTACGTTATGCGATCACAATCGCGGTAAAACAACGTTTCAAATTGTTATCTTTGCTTTCGAACAATAAAAAGGAATCGATTATGACACTCTCACGACGCGCGTTTTTGCAGCGTACCGCCGGCGGAATCGCCGGCGTCGCCCTCGGCGCACCGGCGCTGGCCGCTGACGGTGCCGCAGATAACGCACCACAACGGGCGACGCCCCCGCGTAACATCGTCATCATCACCGCCGATCAGCTGGCGCGCCGCGCCGTTGGCGGCTATGGCAACCCGCAGGTCACGACCCCGGCCATCGACAGCCTGATCGCCCACGGCACTCGCTTCGAACGCGCCTACTGCCCCTACCCGCTGTGTGCGCCATCGCGTGCCTGCTACTGGACTGGACGCCTGCCGCATCAGACCGGGGTGATCGCCAACGACAGCCCGAACATTCCACAAGATATGGTGACGCTGGGCGAGCTGTTCAGCCAGGCCGGCTATGAGTGCCGCCACTTCGGCAAGCGCCATGACTACGGCTCGCTCAAGGGCTTCGACTGTGCCGAACAGATCGAGCTGCCCTATGACAGCCCCGCCGCCTATCCGGTCGACTACGACACCCGCGAGGATGTCTATTGCCTGCAGGAGAGCCTCAAGTATATCGACACCCTGAAGGGGCGCGGCGCCGATGCGCCGTTTATGCTGGCGATCGAATTCAATAATCCCCATAACATCAACGGCTGGACCGGCGCCTTCGCCGGCCCCCATGGCGAGATCGACGGGCTGGGTCCCCTGCCGCCGCTATTGGATAACTTCGACACCGCCGCCGATCTGCCCAACCGGCCGCAAGCCATCCAGTACGCCTGCTGCACCCATAACCGCGTGATGCAGTCCGCCAACTGGAACGAACTCAACTTCCGCCAGTATCTCAAGGCCTACTACCACTTTACCGCCTTAGCCGACGACTGCATCGGCCAGGTGCTGGCGGCGCTACGTGCCAGCGGCCACGGCGACGATACCCTGGTGGTCTTCTTCGCCGATCATGGCGACGCGATGGGTGCGCACCGCCTGGTGGCCAAGATGAACTGGTTCTATGAGGAGTCGACCAACGTCCCGCTGGTCTTCGCCGGCCCCGGCATCCGCCCGCAGGCCAGCAGCGATCATCTCACCTCCCTGTGCGATCTCGTGCCGACGCTGTGCGACTACGCCGGGATCACCCCACCGCCCGGCCTATATGGCCGCTCGCTGCTGCCGATCCTGCGCGGCGAGCAGCCAGCCGCGTGGCGCGATGAGGTCATTACCCAGTGGAATACCGATCGCAACGTGGACGTACAACCCGCCCGCATGCTGCGTACTGATCGCTACAAGTACATTATCTATAAAGAGAATGAGGAAGAAGAACTGTACGATCTCCAGCAGGATCCGGGCGAAACCCGCAACCTGGCTCGCTCGCCGCAGCATCAGGAGCAGCGGCGCGCCCTGCGTGCGCGTTTCGACGACTATGTGCGTAACCAGGTCGATCCCTTCTACAGCCAGGAGGCGATCATCGATCGACGCTGGCGTAGCCATCCTGTCGGCTATCAGCACCATCGGGGAGAGACCAGCATTCAGGTCTACCAGAAGGAGATCCGCCCGCTGATCATGGACAAGGAGTTCGAGAAGGCGCGCGAGGTGCGGCTTGCGCTCTACCGCCAGGCTCGCGCCTCCTACGGCGGTGCGGGTTAACCGCCGCGACCAGACTCGGCCCTCTCGGCGGCGTCGCGGGAATAAATACTCCCCGGCATAATCGGAGAGGAGCGAGACATAAAAAAGGCCGGGCAATGCCCGGCCTCTGCGTTCTCTGGTGCAGGATTACTTCTTCGCCGCCTGGATATAGAGCATCTCCAACGCTAGGGTCGCCGCCGCCAGGGCGGTGATCTCTGACTGGTCATAGGCTGGCGCCACTTCCACCACATCCATCCCGACGATGTTCAGATCTTGCAGGCCGCGCACCAATTTCAGGGCGCGATCGGAGGTCAATCCGCCGATGACCGGCGTGCCGGTGCCCGGCGCATGGGCCGGATCCAAGCAGTCGATATCGAAGGTCAGATAGACCGGCATGTCGCCGACGATGCGTTTCACCTCGGCCAGGATCGTCTCGACGCCACTGTCGTTCACCTGAGCGGCATCCAGCACGGTGAAGCCGTTGTCGTGATCGTATTCGGTACGAATGCCGATCTGCACCGAATGCTGCGGATCGATCAACCCTTCATTGGGTGCATGGAAGAACATGGTGCCATGATCGAACTGGCTGCCGTGAGCGTAGGTATCGGTATGCGCGTCGAAGTGTACCAGCGCCATCTTACCGAAGTGCTTGGCATGGGCGCGCAACAACGGCAGGGTGACGAAGTGGTCACCGCCGAAGGTCAGGCAGCGTTTGCCGCTGGCCAGCAGACGCTCGGTATGCGCCTGTAAGTTATCGCTCATCTCCTGGGCGTCGCCGAAACTAAACACCACATCGCCGCAATCAACCACCTTCAGGCGGTCGCGCATGTCGAAGTTCCACGGCCAACGCTTACCTTCCCAGGCCAGATTGGTCGAGACCTGACGGATCGCCGCCGGTCCATGACGCGCACCGGCGCGGCCAGAGGTGGCCATATCGAACGGCACCCCGGTGATCACCCAATCGGCGTCGCCGTCGTACGGCATGAAGTCCAGCGGTAGGCGCAGGAAACCGAATGCGTTGGATACCAAAGAGTTATCAGGTTTATGCCCTAGAGTACACATACTCGCTCCTCATTATAAGTCCCGCCGCCGTGGCCTGAAGCCCGACGGACTGGCGGCGTCGCGATGAAAAAAAATCCCTCCCGCGTCGTTGGCCCGACGAGGAAGGGATTATCAGTTCGCTAAATAGCGTATTGCTGTCGATTATGGCGGCAAGCTGGCGGGACTGCAAGCCCGCCAACCTACGTCGCTGCCACACCGCACGCCGGCGGCGCTTACTCCTCTTCCAGGTAGGTATACCCGTACAGCCCCGCCTCGAACTCTTCCAGGAATTGCGCCTGTAAGCCCTCATCCAGCTGCGCGGCGCGCACCTGATCGCGGAAGTGCGTCAGCAACACCTGCGGATCGAGCTGCACGTACTCCAACATCTCCGCCACGGAGTTGCCGTCGTAAGACTCATCCACCTCGACGCTGCCGTCCTCGAACACATACACGTCGACCGTGGCGGTATCGCCAAACAGGTTATGCATGTTGCCGAGGATCTCTTGGTAGGCGCCGATCATGAAGAAGCCCACCAGCGGCGGATCCTGCGGATCGTACTCCGGCATCGGCATGGTGGTCGCCACCCCGTCGCCATCGATATAGTGATCGATGGTGCCATCCGAGTCGCAGGTGATGTCCAGCAACACGGCGCGGCGCGTCGGCACCTTGTCCAAGCCACTGAGCGGCAGGACCGGGAACAGCTGATCGATCCCCCAGGCATCCGGCATCGACTGGAACAGCGAGAAGTTGACGTACAGCTTGTCGGCCATCCGCTCTTGCAGTTCATCGATGATCGGGCGATGGGCGCGATTGCTCGGGTCCAACTGAGTCTGCAACTGATTGCAGATGGCCAAATATTGTTGCTCGGCCCAGGCGCGTTGGCTCAGGCTGAGAATGCCGTGTGCATACTGGCTGTGGACGTCGTGCAGGTCTAGCTGGCTGTCATGCAGCCATTCGCGCAGCGAGCGGCGGCCGCCCGGCGTCTGCATCTCCTCCCAGGTGGCCCAGAGGCTCTGCAACGCACGCGGCGCATCGCTGGCCGGCGGCTGCGGCTGCGGGAATTCATTACGCTCCACGCCGATGATGTTGGAGACCAGCACCGTATGGTGTGCCGTCACCGCCCGTCCCGATTCGGTGATCACCGTCGGATGCGGTAAGCCATGCTCATTACAGGCATCGCCTATGCCCCAGATCACGTTGTTGGCGTACTCGTTCAGACCGTAGTTGACGGAGCAGTCCGACTGGGAACGCGTTCCCTCGTAGTCGACCCCCAGGCCGCCGCCGACGTCGAAACACTGGATGTTCACACCCAGCTTATGCAGTTCGACGTAGAAACGCGCCGACTCACGCACCCCGGTGGCGATGTCACGAATATTGGCCATCTGCGAACCGAGATGGAAATGCAGCAGTTGCAGGCTCTCCAGATGCCCGGCCTGGCGTAGCGTCTCCACCAGATGCAACACCTGGGTCGCCGACAGACCAAACTTAGACTTCTCGCCGCCGCTGGACTGCCACTTACCGGAGCCCTGCGAGGCCAGACGCGCCCGCACGCCGAGACGCGGCACCACATTCAGGCGCTGCGCCTCCTCCAGCACCAGGTCGATCTCGCTCAGCTTCTCGATGACCAGATAAACCTTATGGCCCAGCTTCTCGCCGATCAGCGCCAGACGAATGTATTCGCGGTCCTTATAGCCATTGCAGACGATGACACTACGCGTCATCCCGGCATGGGCCAGCACCGCCATCAGCTCAGCCTTCGAACCCGCCTCCAGCCCTAACGGTTCGCCGGAGTTGACCAACGACTCGATCACTCGACGCTGCTGATTCACCTTGATCGGGTAGACCAGGAAGTAATCCCCCTGGTAGCCAAACGAGGCGCGCGCGCGACGGAAGGCGGCGTTAATCGAGCGCAAGCGATGTTGCAGGATCTGCGGGAAACAGAACAACGCCGGCAGGCGCTGCTGACGATCGGCCTGGATCTGTAATGCCAACGCCGTCAGATCGACGCGCGCCTGCGGCACATCGGGATCGGGGCACACGGAGATGTGGCCCAGCTCATTCACATCGTAATAGTTGCCACCCCAATAGGCGACGTTGTAGGTGCTCAGCATCTTGCTGGCATTACTATCGCTCATGGCGACCTCCTGCATGGAACGCAACGGGGAAGTATCCGCCGTATCCTGCGGATACTGTGCAATCAGATCAGACACGAGCGACTCCTTCGATGGCAGTGTGGCTAACCTTTGCGCCAGTCACTATCGCAGCATCATCTGCATAGAACAACCCACACGCCGGGATTTTTGGCGTGACCACAAAGCTCAGCGCCGGACGAAATGCCGGGCCGATATCAGCATAAGAACAAAACACGTCGTTGACTCCGTGGGTCGGGGAAACCGCCTGTAACGGCATAACCCCTATGAATAAATGCCTGTAGCGAACGCCACAGGTTACCCTTGTTCAGTCATCAGATGCCGTAAACGGCGCACGAATCCTGAGGTACACCCAAGCCTTCATCTCAAGGATAAATAACATCGGGCAAAAGCAAGAAATGAGGATAAAAAGGAAGGAAGGCGCATTGCGCAAAACGCGTCATCATGACGCAAGACGCTGCCGGGAGCAGCTCGTTTCACCACAGCCTCAACACGGATCATTACCTGAACCACCTCCACCGCTGCCATTTGGCACGACAGCACTTCAAAGTTAACAGCATGATAGAACTGACAGTAGGGATAACCCATACCCTCCTCGGCCGGAAGTGGGACACATAGCCGCCCCGGAGTGTGCCGCCCGACGTCGCGATCGACGCCGAAAAACAGCAACAAGCCGGTTAAAGCGTTATGTACCGGTAAGCCGCGCGCCGTTTATACCGACAACCAGACAAAAAAGCAAAATGAAATTATGTCGATTCCTCGATCACCGGCATCGCGTGGGCGATGACACGCCGTTATCGTGCGTTTCCGCAAAAAAAGGGGTGGAAAAAACCTAGTACCTTGACCTAGAATAGCCGTCCAGATGTTAATCCATCTATACTTTTTAACCGATAAACTGCTTAACGGCTTTGCCTGAGGGGCGTTGCAGGAAGCATCAGACAGCAGAGGGGCGCACGATGTCTCCCCCTGATGACTCACCCCACGCAGCACGCAGTGTCAACGCAGCGCAGTAGAATCAACCCGTCTTTTGAAGGTAAAGAACACAATGGCCAAACACCTTTTCACCTCCGAATCCGTCTCTGAAGGACATCCGGATAAGATCGCCGACCAAATCTCCGACGCCGTACTGGATGCCATCCTGGAACAGGACCCCAAGGCACGCGTCGCCTGTGAAACCTACGTTAAGACCGGGATGGTACTGGTCGGCGGTGAAATCACCACCAACGCTTGGGTCGATATCGAAGAGCTGACCCGTAAGACCGTAGCCGATATCGGCTATGTCAGCTCCGACATGGGCTTCGATGCCAACTCCTGCGCGGTACTGAGCGCCATCGGTAAGCAGTCTCCGGACATCAACCAGGGCGTCGATCGCTGTGACCCGCTGGAACAGGGTGCCGGCGACCAGGGCATCATGTTCGGTTACGCCACCAACGAAACCGAAGTGCTGATGCCAGCTCCGATCACCTACGCGCATCGTCTGATGGAGCGTCAGGCCGAGGTGCGTAAGAACGGCACCCTGCCGTGGCTGCGTCCGGATGCCAAGAGCCAGGTCACCTTCCTGTACGACGACGGCAAGATCGCCGGTATCGATGCGGTGGTTCTGTCCACTCAACATGCCGATAGCATCGGACAGAAAGAGTTGCAGGAAGCGGTGATGGAAGAGATCATCAAGCCGGTCCTGCCGGCCGAGTGGCTCTCCGCCGCCACCAAATACTTCATCAACCCGACCGGGCGTTTCGTCATCGGCGGCCCGATGGGCGACTGCGGCCTGACGGGTCGTAAGATCATCGTCGACACCTACGGTGGCGCAGCACGTCACGGTGGCGGTGCCTTCTCCGGTAAGGATCCGTCCAAGGTTGACCGTTCAGCCGCCTATGCTGCGCGCTATGTCGCCAAAAACATCGTCGCCGCGGGCCTAGCCGACCGCTGCGAGATCCAGGTCTCTTACGCCATCGGCGTCGCCGAGCCGACTTCCATCATGGTAGAGACCTTTGGCACGGAGAAAATCGCGCAAGAGCAACTGATCCAACTGGTCCGCGAATGCTTCGATCTGCGCCCGTACGGCCTGATTCAGATGCTGGATCTGATCCAGCCGATCTATCGCCAGACCGCAGCCTACGGCCACTTCGGGCGCGAGCAGTTCCCGTGGGAGAAGACCGACAAAGCGGCGCTGCTGCGCGAAGCGGCCGGCCTGAAATAAGCCTTGCCACCCAACAGGCGCGACGGCGTCTGTTGGGGCTGACGCGCGGCCTGGTGCCGCGCGCATCCCTGTCCAGCGCATCCGCTACCGTCTACCATCTACCGTCTACCATCTACCGTCTACCGTCTACCGTCTACCGTCTACCGTCTACCGTCTACCGTCTACCGTCTACCGTCTACCGTCTACCGTCTACCGTCTACCGTCTACCGTCTACCGTCTACCGTCTACCGTCTACCGTCTACCGTCTACCGTCTACCGTCTACCGTCTACCGTCTACCAGACCGAGTGTAATCGATTACACAAGTTACACAAACTAAGCATAAATTCATTATCTATCCCTATCATTCATCGGATAATTCGCTAATAAAAGCGACATCCCCCGTCTCTAGAAAGATTGCTTACGCTAAATTACAACTAAAAACAGCGCATAGATTAACACCCCGCTAACATGCATCAGTACATTTTATTTAATACAAATGGTGTAAACGATTACATTTATGTGATCATGCGCACTTTATAAACAGCGGACAATTCTTACCATGGCGACATCAAAGAAATAGTCTTGTTGGGAGGCAGTATGAGTACTACCGTCAATACATCCGCCACACCCCATGCCCGCAGTAATGCCGGCATGACCTTCTTCGTCTGTTTCCTCGCCGCGCTGGCGGGGTTGTTGTTTGGCCTGGACATCGGGGTTATCGCCGGGGCGCTCCCCTTTATCACCGATACCTTTAGTATCACCAGCTCACAGCAAGAGTGGGTGGTCAGCTCGATGATGTTCGGCGCCGCCGTCGGTGCTGTCGGCAGCGGTTGGATGAACCATGGCCTCGGCAGGAAATACAGCCTGATGATCGGGGCGATCCTGTTCGTCGCCGGCTCCCTGTTCTCCGCCTTCGCGCCGAACGTCGAGATCCTGATCCTGTCGCGCATCCTATTAGGCCTGGCCGTCGGTATCGCCTCCTACACCGCGCCGATCTACCTGTCCGAGATCGCGCCGGAGCGTATTCGCGGCAGCATGATCTCGATGTATCAGCTGATGATCACCATCGGCATCCTCGGCGCCTACCTGTCCGATACCGCCTTCAGCTACAGTGGCTCCTGGCGCTGGATGCTGGGCGTCATCACCATCCCGGCCTTGGTATTACTGGTGGGGGTGTTCTTCCTACCGGACAGCCCACGCTGGCTAGCCTCACGCGATCGTCACGATCAGGCGCGCCGCGTCTTAGAGAAGCTACGCGACAGCAGTAAACAGGCGCAGGATGAGCTGAATGAGATCCGTGAGAGTCTGAAACTGAAACAGAGCGGCTGGTCGCTATTCAAGCAGAACAGCAACTTCCGCCGGGCGGTCTATCTGGGGATCCTGTTGCAGGTCATGCAGCAATTCACCGGGATGAACGTCATCATGTATTACGCGCCGAAGATCTTCGATCTGGCGGGCTTCGCTAGCACCGAACAACAGATGTGGGGGACGGTGATCGTCGGTCTGGTCAACGTGCTGGCCACCTTTATCGCCATCGGCCTGGTCGATCGCTGGGGACGTAAGCCGACGCTGATCCTCGGCTTTATCGTCATGGCCATCGGCATGGGCACCCTGGGAACCATGATGAACATCGGCATCACCTCCAGCGTGACGCAGTACTTCGCCATCTTCATGCTGTTGATGTTTATCGTCGGTTTCGCCATGAGCGCCGGCCCACTGATCTGGGTGCTGTGTTCCGAAATCCAGCCGCTGAAAGGGCGTGACTTCGGTATCACCTGCTCAACCGCCACCAACTGGATCGCCAACATGATCGTCGGTGCCACCTTCCTGACCATGTTGAACAATCTGGGCAGCGCGCATACCTTCTGGGTCTATGCCGCACTGAACCTGATCTTTATCTTTATCACTCTGGCGCTGATCCCCGAAACCAAAAATATCTCGCTGGAGCACATCGAACGTAACCTGATGGCTGGCAAACCGCTGCGTAACATCGGTTCCCGCTAATCCTCTCCCCCTCACACCGCATGGCCTCGGTCATGCGGTTTTTTTGTCCCCTAAGCTGTCGCCAAGACCAACGTCTGCCGTGATCTCCCCGCACTCAGCAGCGAGCCTAAGGAGATCGCGTGGCTGCCGAGCGCATATGGCGTATCCGCTGGGCCGTGGTCGCTCAGCGTCTGGCGATGAAAATGGGCGCAGGAGATGATCGCAACGGGGAGCGATCGGCGCGGCAGAGAAGCGCCGCGTTAGCCAGTATGACGGACAGGAAACCGATAAGAGATAAGGAATACAGCACGCGAGGCATTAGCACGCCGCATCCTCGTGTTGGCCCGCACACTCAGCGGAGCCGTGCAGATCGTGCAGAGCAAGGTGGAGGTCCAGCCCGCGGCATGGCCGCGGGCTGGACTGGTTTAGTGCGCCGTTACTCCCCGGCGATCTTCATGCTGTCGAGCAACACCGAACCACACTGAATGTTGCTGCGCGTCTCGATATCATCACCGATGGTGACCATGTTGGCCCACATGTCACGTAGATTCCCGGCGATGGTCACCTCACTCACCGGGTATTGGATCTCGCCATTCTCGACCCAGAAGCCGGAGGCGCCGCGCGAGTAGTCGCCGGTCACCGTACTCACCCCTTGCCCCATCAGTTCGGTCACCAAGAAGCCGCGGCCCATCTCGCGCACCATCTGCTGGAAGTCCAACCCGCGCCCTGCGATGCGCCAGTTATGGATACCACCGGCATGACCGGTGCTGTGCAGCCCCAATTTACGCGCCGAATAGCTGGTCAACAGCCAGGTTTGCAGCACCCCATCCTGCACGATATGACGCGGCGTGGTGCGCACCCCCTCACTGTCGAAAGGCGTCGAGGCCAAGCCGCGCAGCAGATGCGGTTGCTCCTCGATAGTGAGCCACGCCGGCAGGATCTGCTGGCCAAGGCTATCGAGCAGGAAAGTGGACTTGCGGTATACGCTGCTGCCGCTGATGGCGCCGACCAAATGACCAAACAGCCCGGTCGCGACCTCGGCAGCGAACATCACTGGCGCCTGCATGGTCGGGAGACGACGCGGCGCTAAACGCGCCAAGGTGCGACGCGCACACTCCTCCCCGACCCACTGCGCCGAGCGCAGCTCGGCCATATCACGGGCGATGGTATAGGCATAGTCACGCTCCATATCACCCTCCTGCTCGGCGATGACACAGCTCGATAGGGAGTGACGGCTCGAACAGTAACTTTGCAACATACCGTGACTATTACCGAATACCCGGATGCCATAGTGGCTATTGAAGCTACCGCCCTCGGTGTTGCTGATGCGCGCATCGGCGGACAAGGCCACCCGCTCCGCCTCGGCGGCCAAGGCGATGGCGCGATCGGCATCTAACTCCGCCGGATGGAAGAGATCCAGATCCGGCGCCTCAAACGCCAGCAGCGCCGCCTCTGCCGGCCCGGCATAGGGGTCAGGCGAGGTATAACGCGCGATATCTAACGCCGCCTGCACCGTGCGGGCGATGGCCTGGGGGCTGAGATCGGTGGAGGAGGCGCTCCCCTTACGTTGCTGGTGATACACGGTGATCCCCAGTGCGCCATCGCTGTTAAACTCCACATTCTCCACTTCACCAAAACGGGTGCTGACGCTGATGCCGGTGGTACGCGTCACCGCAACCTCCGCCGCCTCCGCACCGGCCTGCGCCAGCGTCAACGCCTGCGCCACGGCCTCTTCCAGCGCCTTGCGCTGCTCTGCTACCTGATTGATGACTTTCATTAATCCGCCATGATTGCAAAACGGTTAAACCGGCCGGCCAACAGCCGACGGCTATGACAACAGGCCAGGGCCTGAGTGATGCTATGAGTGTAACAGGAAGCGCGGCGAATTTCGTTGCCGCTGCATGCTCGGCGCACAGGTTGCGTGCCTTGCCAAGCGGAGAGACGATCGTAGGAAATAACCGGAGAAGCGCGCCGCGACGCTGAACAAAATAACGGGAGTAAGGTAAGGCGATAGCGCGAGGAGAAGATTAACGAGAACGCCCCAATAATTGGGGCGTTACACTTAGCGCGGCACGTTATGTGCCAAGCTCAATCTGCGAGCGACAGATTATTTAATCAGGAAATCATCCAGGGATTTACCCGCTTCGATTTCCTGCTTAATCATTTTCGGCATGCGGCCCTGACCGGTCCACTGCTGAATTTCACCCTGCTCATCCAGATACTCATATTTAGCCGGGCGCGGTGCGCGCTTTGTCTTCACCTTACGCTCGGAGACTTTTTCCATCGCCAGTAAGTCATCCAGCGAGATCCCTTCGGCCAGCAACATCTCACGATAAGCATGCAGCTTTTCTTCGCGCTCGTGACGAACTTTCTCGGCCTGTTCGATCTCTTCACGGCGCTCGCTGACCACGGTGCGCAGCTTATCCAGCATCTCTTCCAACGCGCTGAGTTGCGTTTCACGCGCATAAGCACGCAGCGTACGAATATTATTCAGGGACTTCAGCAAATCTGACATAACCAACCTATATTAATTTAGACCGCGGCATTATAGTTATATAATCTTTTGAGTCAAAACCTATGACGGATTAATTTCCCCGCGCACACGCTGTGCCGCCGCAGCACTGTATGTTTTTCAGTCTAATGAAAAGTTTGAAAATACATAATGGGTCAATAATTATATATCAACTCGGCGTTAATGATTTGCCAATAAGAGAGAGTTAGACATTATTAATCAGAACATTAAATTTGATCTGAGGGCGACATTCCCCCCGCTTAGCCTGATTACAGACAAACCGTAAGGTCTATTTGACTACAGCCGCAGGCCATCCTCTTCTTCTATGCTTCCCCTCTCCTTCATCTCTCTGGCGGAACATTCCCTGCCGCAAGCACGGTGCTAGGTATATACTGCTGAACAGGCGCACAGCAACGAGGAAGGTGTAGCATCATGCCACGCCGATCCTCGCCGAGAATTGCGCGACACACGCAGCGACACCTGTTAGGATGTGCGCCATTTTTTAAGGAAACTGCCATGCATAAACATCCAGACGAAGAGTGGCTGGACGAGATCCCCGGCCAGGAAGAAAACGACGATGATGACGAGATCATCTGGGTCAGCAAAAGCGAAATCAAACGCGATGCCGAAGCCCTAAAGGACCTGGGCGCCGAACTGGTCGATCTCGGGAAAAATGCCTTGGATCGCATTCCGCTGGATGAAGATCTGCGCGCCGCGATCGAGCTGGCCCAACGCATCAAGAAAGAGGGGCGTCGTCGCCAACTACAGTTGATCGGCAAACTGCTGCGTCAACGCGACCCCGAACCGATTCAGACCGCGTTGGATAAGCTGAAGAACCGCCACAACCAGCAAGTCGCCCTGTTCCATAAACTGGAACAACTGCGCGACCGTTTGATTGACGACGGCGACCTGGCGATCACCGAGGTGATTAACCTCTATCCGCAGGCCGATCGCCAGCAACTACGCGCCTTGATCCGTAACGCGAAGAAGGAGCGTGAGGGAAACAAGCCACCGAAATCGGCACGCCAAATCTTCCAGTATCTGCGCGTTCTGGCCGAAGAGAACGAGTAATGATAGACACGCCCGCCGGCCAGTTGGTCGGCGGTAGCGTACTCAGGCCGCCTTATCGTAAGTATTAAAGCGTAACTCGCCCTCTAACTCCGCCTCCGCCGCCTCAAACAGCAGCACCAGCGCAGCAAAACGCCGCTTCTTGCCAGCATCGAAGTTGATAAAGTCGATCTCCAACGGCATCGCGATATCGCCAGTCACCACATCCCATAACGCGTCAAGATTGGCGCCGAACGCCGACGACAAGGCGAAGACATGCGAGAATTGGCGATAGAAGGCCGCTAAATCGGTTATCTGGTTAAAATCAAATTGGACTTTTTGCATAGCGATCACTCCATACGGATAAAGTGTCGATAGTGATCACGGGTGACATAGATCAGACCGTCATTGGAATATAACACGCGATCCGCCTGGCGGCGGCCACAGCGATAATTCACATCCGCCTCACGCCAGATGCGATCCGCCTGTTGGGGTAGACGCCCCTCACGGTTGGCGAAGCGATCGCCACCGATGGCGCGCCCAGGCAAGACCTGGCACAGGTTACCTTTAGCCGGATCCCAACCGGCGGCACGCGCCTGGCGCTTGGTAATATAGTAATCCGGTAGCTGCCGATGCGCCTGCAGATAGGCCACCACTCGCTCCTGACGCGTCAGTTGGCTGATCGAAGCCTGCGCCGCCGGATTATTCTGTGCCGCGCCGGGCCCCCACCACAGCGCACCCGCCGCCAATAGCGCCAAGGGCAGAAACAGGCCAACGAGACGCCTAAACCGTTTGTTCATCGTTATCGCTACATCACGCCTAACGGCGGTAATCGTTCGCCAATTATCCGCCAGACAGCCGCCTCATGGCGGCACCCTGCCTTCATCATAAACGCTGACGCGGGAAAAACCAGCCATATGGCGAAGATAAGCAGGCGGCGGGCCGTCAGCCAGACCGCCCAGCAGAGCGAATTAGCGCTCGGCGCCGTTGCTGCGAATCACTTGCTGATACCAGTAAAAGCTACGCTTCTTACGCCGGGCCAGATCCTGCTGACGATCGACATAGACGAAGCCATACTGCTTCTGATAGCCATTCAGCCATGAGAGCAGATCGATAAACGACCAGGGATAGTAGCCACGAACATCAGCCCCCTCGGCGATGGCCTGCTCCAACGCCGCGATATGGTCGCGTAAATAGTCGATACGCGCCTGATCGGCGATCTCACCCGCGACGATCGGATCCTTGGCGCCGAGGCCATTTTCGGTGATGTAGATAGGGATCTCGCCATAACGCCGACGAATACGGGCGATCGCCTCCGTCAGCCCCTGCGGATAGATCTCCCAATCCCAATCGGAATAAACGCCGTCAGGATTACGCACGATCTTAAATAATCCCTTAAAGCCCATTCCCCCGCTGCTCCCCTTCTCACCGCTGGTATTGAGATCGAAGCCTTGAATCTCCTCGTTAGCGGCGATCATCTCGCGTTTGTAGTAGTTCAGCCCGATAAAATCGACGATATTCTCCCGTAGCAGCTCGGCATCGCCTGGCGCGAACTGTGGCACGCCGAAAGCCTGCTGAGCCATCGCCAACAGCTCCACCGGGTACTCCCCCTTCAGCACCGGATCGAACAGCCAGTGGGTGTAGATCCCCTCGGCCAACGCACAGGCACGCAAATCCTCTGGCCGTTGGCTGATGGGATCGTTGGGTTGCATCACATTGACGAAGCCGATCTGGCCGGCTACCTCCAACTCGCGGAAGCTTTTCACCGCTCGCGCGTTGGCCAGGAACACATGATGGCACGCCTGAATAGCGGTTTTAGTCTCTTTCAGCGCGGGAGGATGCTGACCGGTAACGTAGCCCATACCGATAAAGACGATGGTCTCGTTAAAGGTCGACCAGAGATCGACGCGATCGCCGAAGCGGGCATAACACAGACGCGCATACTCGTCGAAGGCATCGACAATGCGCCGATCCGCCCAACCACCGAAGCGATCCTGTAGCGCCTGCGGTAGATCCCAGTGGTACAGGGTGATCATCGGCCGGATGTTATGTTGCAACAGCGTATCGATCAGCTGGTTGTAGAAGGCGACACCCGCCTCGTTGACGCGTCCGGTTCCCTCCGGCAGCAGGCGCGGCCAAGAGAGGGAGAAGCGGTATGAAGTCATTCCCAGCTCGGCCATCAACGCCACATCCTCTCGAAAACGATGATAGTGATCGGCGGCCACATCCCCATTGCTCCCCTGATAGGTCGTTCCGGGTTGATGAGCATAGACATCCCATATCGAAAGCCCCTTGCCATCAACATCGTGTGCCCCCTCCACCTGGTAAGCCGCCGTCGCCGCCCCCCATAAGAAATCTGCTGGAAATCCCATCGCCACTCTCCCTTCGCTACTACGCTCCACACGCCGCCAAACGGCGCACCATAGCGTCAGTATACGCGCTGCGAAAAAATAACTGCAACCGGTTTCTGAAACCGGTTTCTATCATAAGGGAGAGTTCAGCCGAGTGGCGATATATCGGGCCGATCGATAGCCTAACGCGCGAAAAGCAGAGGCAGAGGCAGAGGCAGAGGCAGAGGCAGAGGCAGAGGCAGAGGCAGAGGCAGAGGCAGAGGCAGAGGCAGAGGCAGAGGCAGAGGCAGAGGCAGAGGCAGAGGCAACGTCGCACATCACCGTGGGGAAAAAAGCGAAAGCAGAGGGGGAGAGCCGCTCTGCTTTCTGGCCCCAATCTGTCAGAATCGGGAAGCACACAGTGAGATTTTAGCCGAACCTCACCGGCCAAATAATTATCTCACAGACGCCAGACGATGCAATTCACCGTACGAAGAAATCTACTTTTTGTGAGCTATCAGGGAGTAACGCTCTGCTATACCGAATTGAGTCGCCGGTTTTACTGAATCCTCTGCTAGCGCGCCAGGTTACAGGCCCCAGCGAGATGATCCCTCACCTCGCCCGAGGCGCAAATAACGGGGCGCAGTAAAAATCCACCTCTTGAAGAGGTGGCTTTAAATGGGGCCCCCTAAAAGGGGGCCTTGTTCGTTTTAATCCTGTAATAACGCCATTTGCTGCTCGTATTCTTGATCTTTCTTATCCTGATGCCTCACGTAGCGTCTGATAATTTCTTCGTTCACTCCAACTGTGTCTGCAAAGTATCCCCTCGCCCAAAAATGATTACCCCACAGCTTCTTTCGTATATGCGGAAACTTGTTGTAGAGACGAATAGCTGTGCGCCCTTTCAGGACGCCCATCAGCGTTGAGATCGAGAGTTTCGGTGGGATCATCACGACAAGATGAACATGGTCTGTCTGAACATTCAATTCAAGTACCTCACAATCTTTCATATTGCAAAGTATATAAACTGAGCGATAAAGCTCTTTACCTACCGTCCCTGTTAAAACCTTGTAGCGATACTTTGGCGTCCACACCAAGTGATATTTGCAACGCCAGAATACATGTGCTGAACTTCTATAACTGCTCATGTCAGTGATTTCCTTCTTACTTGTGGTGAGTAAGCTGGAATTTTCTGGCATGGGCTTCCTTCAGGCTATAGCCTCACAGGGACAATCACCACCTCCCGAGGAGGTGGTTTAAAGCTGACAATAAAAAAGGCAGAGCCATGCTCTGCCTTATGTTGGTACTCTGTCTGGCTTACATCAGACCAAACAGGCGCGGTACGAACAGCGAAATCTGCGGGATGTAGGTGATCAGCATCAGTGAGGCAATCAACGCCAGGTAGAAGGGCAGCAACGGCTTGATCAGTTGCTGGATCTTCACCCCAGAGATGGAGCAGCCGACGAACAGGGCACTCCCCACTGGCGGCGTCAGCAGACCGATACACAGGTTAGCCACCATCATGATGCCGAAGTGGACCGGATCCATCCCCAACTCCTGCGCGATGGGCAGGAAGATCGGTGTGAAGATCAGCACCGCCGGCGTCATATCCATGAAGATACCGACGATCAGCAACACGATGTTGATCAGCAACAGGATGATAAGCGGATTCTCGGAGATCCCCATCAACGCATCGCTGATCATGTAGGGGATATCGGCGTTGGTCATCGCCCAGGACATACCGACGGAGAAACCGATCAGCAGCAACACGATCGACGTCGTCACCACCGACTCCAGGATCAGCTTCGGCAGATCGCGCCACTTCACCTCACGATAGATCAGCACCGACAACACGAAGGTGTACACCACGGCGATCGCCGAAGCCTCGGTCGCGGTAAACACCCCACCCAGGATGCCGCCCATCACGATAAACACCAACAGCAGACTCGGCCAGGCGTCCCAGAAGGCCTTCCCCGCCTGACGCAGCGTCGGGCGCGCGCTAACCGGATAGTTACGCGACTTGGCGATAAAGGCGCACACCACCATGATCGACAGCCCCATCAGGATCCCCGGCAGATACCCCGCCAGGAACAGCGAGGCCACGGAGACACCACCGGCCGTCAGAGAGAAGACGATCAATACGTTAGAGGGCGGAATCAACAGACCGGTGATACAGGAGGAGACGTTCACCGCCGTGGAGAAGGCCGGATCATAGCCTTCCCGCGTCTGGATCGGATGCAGGGTGCCCCCCACCGCCGCCGCCGCCGCCACGGCGGAGCCAGAGATGGAGCCAAACATCATGTTCGCCAGCACGTTAACATGCCCCAAGGAGCCTGGCACACGCCCGACCATCACCTGAGCCAAGTTGATCAAACGGATGGCGATACCGCCGCTATTCATCAGCGTACCGGCAAAGATAAAGAATGGGATCGCCAGCAACGCAAAGTTATCCAACCCATTGGCCAGGCGCTGTGCCACGGTGATGGTGGCGATCTCCCAAGGGAACATCAGCAACATCGAGGCGAAGGTGGCGATACCAATAGAGAAAGAGATCGGGACGCCGACAAACACCAGGAAGAAGAAGCTACCGAACAGGGTCAAGGCAATATAGCTATCCATCAGTGACTCACTCCTTGCTGGCCGGTCAGTTTCTTGATGCCATGGGCGACGAAATAGAGGTTATAAAAGATGATGATGGCGCCGCTCAGCGGCAGAATGAAGTAGACGTACCCCATCGGGATCTGCATCGCCGCCGACAGCTGCGCCGTCGCCAGCGTCTTGTCGATCAACATCCGCCCACCGACGATCATGACCAGGAAGGAGAACACCATCACCAGCAGATTCACCAACACGCTCAGCATGGCCTGAGTGCGGGCTCGAACCGACATGGCCAGCAGATCGATGGACAGGTGGCGCTGCGCGCCCACGGTGTAGGCGGCACCCAGCAGGCCAACCCAAATCATCAGAAAACGCGCCAGCTCATCGGTCAGGGTACTGGGCTGACTAAGCACATAACGGCTGAATACCTGCCAGACGACACAGGCCACCAACGCCACCATCACCACCACCGCAAACGAGGCGATGCAGCGGTCGACGATTTTTTTGATCCGATCGAGAATCATACGGTCTATCCAAATAGCGGGATGAAACGGCGCGGACAACGGATGTGCCCGCGCATAACGGCCTGATTACTGCGCGGCGGCTTCGAACTTGTCCAACAGGGCAGCCTGCTTCGGATCCTTACGGAACTCGTCATACAGCGGCTGAACGGCGGCACGGAACGGGGCCTTATCGACGCTAACAATGCTGGCGCCCATCGCTTTCGCCTGAGCACGAGATTCGGCATCGACCTGATCCCACAGCTTCTGCTGATACACTTCGGAGTCACGCGCGGCCTTGGTCAGGATCGCCTGCTGCTCCGGCGTCAACTTCTCCCAGGTCTTGGTGGCGATAACCAGGTAATCCGGAATCGAGGCATGTTCGTCTTCAGAGAGGACGTTAGCGATTTCGATATGGCGGGTCTGTACCCAGGACGGTACGTTATTCTCGGCGCCATCCACCACACCCTGCTGCATCGCGGTGTATACCTCGCCGAAGGAGATCGGCGTCGGTGAGCCACCCATCAGCTCGATCATCTTGATGGTGGTCGGGCTGGCCTGGACGCGGATCTTCATCCCCTTCAGATCGGCCGGTGAGGTGATCGGCTTCTTGGCGTAGAAGCTACGCGTACCGGCGACATAGGCGGCCATAGAGAAGAAGCCCTTATCCTTGGTCGAGTCCATGATCTCTTTGCCGACCGGACCGTAAACGACGTTATTAAAGTGCTGCTGATCCTTAAACAGGTACGGCATATTATAAATGGCATACACGTTATCGAAGGATTCCAGATCGCTGGCGGAGCCTTTCGTCATATCCAGCGCCCCGTTCTGCAACAGTTCTAAGGTCTCACGCGCGCTCCCCATCTGGCTGCTGGGGTAGATGCGAATACGCATGGTGCCGTTAGAAAGTTGTTGTACCTCTTTCGCCATCTGCTCGAAGGCCTGATGTACCACGTGGCTGCGCTCCAGATTATGCGCCAGCTTCAACGTCACCTTCTCAGCCGCCTGCACGCCACCCGCGATCAGAGAAAGCACCGCTGCACAGAGGATATGACGGGAAAAAGTTTTCAGTTTCATATAGCAAGGCTCCCTGATATTGGTTGAATATGTGTTACTTTTGGTCTGGACAAATAAGTAATTGCATTAATTTCTGTATGACATCTTATTTTAGCTATCGGATAAGTAGGCAGTGCATGCCTCACATTTCCGTTAATTCATTTACCAGAGATACAATTCTGCGCTTGTGATCACCAAATAGTTCGCATTGAACAGCTTAATTACATCGTAAATACCGATGTGTTTATGTCGGTATTCATCTCGCGAATTATTTTTCCCCAACGCATCTCGTCGAGAACGGGTTAGAATCGGTACGGCGGGGTTGTCATACCACCTGCCCGACAGGCAGGATAGCGCGACGAGAGACGAGGTTAACGAGGGGGGAGAGCGCAATGGAGATGGGGTGGCTGGAAGACTTTCTGGCACTGGCGGAGTTGCGTAATTTTTCCCGCGCCGCCGCCAGCCGTCATATTACGCAGCCCGCCTTCGGGCGCCATATCCGGGCATTGGAAGAGAGCGTGGGGCAACAATTGGTCGATCGCAGCACCACCCCCGTCACGCTGACACCGGCCGGCTATCAGTTCCGCTTACTGGCCCACGCCATGGTGACCCAATGGCGCGAGGGGTTAAATAGTCTGCAGGGACGCCCGCCGGTTCTGCTCCATCCGATACGCTTCAGCGCCCCACACTCCCTCTCTTCGCCCTTTCTACTCGATCTGGTGGCGGCGGTCGGCGCCGACGAGGCCACCCCCTTGCCTTTCGCCGTCGACATCCTGCGTGTCGACTTCGCCGTCGAGGCCTTGATCGAAGGTGCCAGCGACTTCCTTCTGGGCTTCGACAGCCACGCCCTGTTACAGCCCCCTTTCGACAATCTACTACTCGGCCACGGCGCGATGTTGCTGGTCGGCGCCCCCGGCCCCGACGGCAGAGTACGCTTTACGCCGGGCGAACAAGCGGTGCCGGTGCTACGCTACACGCCAGACTCCTACAGCGCGCGCATGGTCGAACGGCTAATGCCACAGCATCCGTTTGCGGCTCAACCGGTGTTCGAGGCCTCACTGTGTGACCTACACCGCCAGATGGCGCTACGCGGCCACGGGCTGACCTGGCTGGCCGACTGCCAGATCCACGCGGAGCTGGCCGAGGGCCGCCTGGTGGCGGTGGATCGCCAACGCTGGTGCGTGCCCTACCAGATCCGCCTGTACCGTAACCGCGCTCGTCTGCACCAACGCGCCGAGGCCTTCTGGCAACGCCTGGCGGCGCGCATCGCCGCCGGTGAGCGTTTCTGGCCGCCACGCGACGAACCGGCCTAAGCACCGCGTGGCGCCGAGCCAAGCATCATGCCGAATCGGCCTGGCCCATGCCGGAATAGCATTTCCCTGGCATGGCCGGCTCCCCTAAGATGCGCCTTTTCTCCCCGCTGTCACGAGAGACGGTCATGCCTGCGACGCAAACGATTACCTGGACTGAGTTCCTGACGCAATTTCCCAAGGTCGATCTGCACTATCACCTGCTGGGTGGGGTGCGCCTCACGACCATGCGTGACCTGGCGCGGCGCGCCGGTGTGGCGCTGAGTGAGCAAGAGGCCAAGAGTTTCTACCGCCGCTATCAGGCGGAGACCGGCCAGGCCAAAGGCGGCATCGCCGCGCTCAACTTCCTCTACCCGCTATTGCGCAGTCCGCAAGACTACTACCGGGTGATGCTGGAGGTCGCCGAAGACGCCGCCGCCACCGGGGTTCGCCACCTGGAGCTCTTCTGGAATCCCTCGGATACCCCGCTGCCTTATGACGAGGTCACCGCCGCCCTGGCGCAGGGGTTGGCCGACGCCGCTCGCCGCTGGGAGATCCACGCACTGTTCCTGCCGGCGATCAATCGCGAGAAGAGCCCCGAAGAGGCCGTGCGCATGGTGGAGACCGTATTGGCCCATCCCCATCCGCTGGTGGCCGGGATCGGCATCGACTACCGTGAACACGACGCGCCGATCGAGCACTTCTGGAAAGCCTACCGTCTCGCGCAACACGGCGGTCTGCGCCTGACCGGCCACTGTAGCGAGTTCGGCCTACACTGGCGCAACGTGGAGAGTGGCCTGGATCTGCTCCAGCTGGAACGCATCGACCACGGCTATAGCATCATCGACAACCCCGCACTGCTGGCGCGCTACGCCCGTGCCGGCATCCCCTTTACCGTGGTGCCGAGCAATACCTATTTCCTCAAGTGCTGGCCCGATCACGACGACTGGCGACGTCATCACCCGATCCGCCGCATGGCGCAGGCCGGCCTCACCCTGATCCCGGCGACCGACGACTGGCATATGCACGACACCAACGGCGCCGAATGTTACCGGGTGATGGTGGAGGAGTTTGGCTTCGATCTCGATGGTGTGCGCCACCTGCTGGCCAACGGTATCGATGCCTGCTGGCAACCGGAGGCGCTCAAGACGCGCTGGCGCGCGCAGTGGCTGGCGGAGTTTGATGCGTTGCGCGCCCGCCTGGAGCGAGAGCCCAGCCCCGAGGCGGGACACCACCTTATCTACCAACCTCATCATGGGGAGTAAGTCATGTTAATTCTTGTCGGCATCGCGATCCTGATCGTGACGATCATCCTGCTGATCAAGCGCCAGGATACCCGTACCGTCCTGCTGTTCTCCGGCCTGTTGATGTGCCTACTGGCCGCCGATCCGATGGCGGCGATGAACAGCTTCGCCCAGAAGATGGTGTCCGAAGGGCTGATCCAGGCGATCCTCTCCGCCATCGGCTTCGCCACCGTGATGAAGTTTACCGGCTGCGATCGCCATCTGGTGCGTCTACTGAGTGTTCCGCTACGCCGTGTAGGGCTGCTGCTGATCCCCGGCACCATCCTGCTGACCACCTTCGTCCAGCTGGCGCTGCCTAGTGCGGCCGGAGCGGCGGCGGCGGCCGGTATCACCATGATCCCGCTACAACTGGCGGCGGGCATCCACCCGGTGATGGCCGGGGCCTCGGTCTTGGCCGGAACCTTCGGCGCCAGCCTGCTGAACCCCGGTAGCCCCCATATGGCGTTAGTCGCCAAGATCGTCGGTGGCGACGTGATGACCATCATCGCCTCACGCGCCATGACCGTGGTGTGGTTGGGGCTGCTGATCATGGTCGGCATGACCCTGACCGCCCTGTTACGTCGCGAACACAAGGGCTACCACTCGACGCTGGAGAGCGACATCCAGGCCGACCACCAGCCGATCAACCTACTGGCCGCGCTGATGCCGCTGCTGCCCGTCACCCTGCTGATGCTCGGTGCCTTCGGCGGCGTCGCCTGGCTGAAGATGGGGGTACCGCAGGCGGTGATGTGGGGCATCCTCGCCACCCTGCTGGTCACCCGGACCCATCCCGGCAAGGCGATCCCGGCCTTCTTCGACGGTATGGGCAAGGCTTACAGCGACGTATTCGGCATCATCATCTGCGCCGGGGTCTTTGTCGCCGGCCTCAACGCCATTGGCCTGATCGAGGCGGCCAAGACCCTACTGATCGACTACCCGCAGGCCGCCCGTTTCGGCGGCACCATCGGCCCCTTCCTGATGGCCATCGTGATCGGCTCCGGTGATGCGGCGGCCTATGCCTTCAACGAGGCGATCACCCCCCATGCCGCCGCCTTTGGCATGGATGGCACTAATCTGGGTACCGCCGCCGCCTTCGCCAGCTACCTGGGGCGCACCGCCTCGCCACTCTCCGCCGCGGCCATCGTGGTCGCCGGCATGGTCGGTGTCTCGCCCCTCGATCTGGTCAAACGTACCGCTCCCGTCATGTTGGTCGGGCTGCTATTACTGATCGCCCTGATCTAACCCGCGCTCCACACTGGCGATGGGTGAAAGCCGATCGCCATCACACATTACTCTCCCTTTCTCTCCGCCCGAGACATTTGTCCCGGGCGGATGTGTAATATCAGAACCCATCGACACTTTTTCTCCCGCTATCATGGTGAGTGCGGACGGGCGTCCTGTCCGTGAATTGAAGGAAAACCTATAGTGTTCAAAGTCAAACACACTCTGCAGAACGAGACCTGGTTAAGCCTCGTCGAGCTCGTCACCCGCAACGCCGTCTTATACGAGTGGGTAAAAAATTGTCCGCTGAGTGTCATGCGCAGCTGGATTGGACAAACCGTCGCTCCCGGCGAACTAATCTGCCGCCAAGGAGACACCTGCCAACACTTTTGGCTAATACTTCAGGGAGAAGCAGACATTTTCTTTGAGGCCGAGGACGGACGCCGTTATCGGCAAGCACGCTACCACCAGGGAGACATCTTGGGGGAGTTGGAAATATTTGAACAACGCCCCTATATTTGCTCGGTCGAAGCCACCCGTGAGACGCAGCTGTTACGACTCAACCGGGAAGACTTCCACCGTTGGCTGGCGCTGGATAACCATTTTAATCAACGCATATTGCGCACCAGCAGCCAGCAGTATTACCACTTGTCCGCCAAGGCGGGCGCCGACAGCCTGTATACCCTGCAACAACGGGTTGCGCTGGCGTTGTGGCAACGTTTTAACCAACAGGGGCACGATCGCATCACGCTGGACAAGCAGCAACTCAGCCTCGAGTTCGCCGCCGCCATGCGTAGCATCAATCGCATCCTGTTTACGCTGAAGGAACAGCAGATCATCGCCGTCGAAGGCGAGAGCATTATCCTGCTAGACGCGGCGCGTCTACAGCGTGAGGCTGGCCTGCCAGGTGCAGCGGCCTATCATCCAGAGTCATAAGGAACCCGATGGAACTACAACCGCATATTCGCCTGAGCCGGGCCATGACCCAGGCGCGTTACGCCTTATTGCCCGGCGATCCGCAACGCGTAGAACATGTCGCCCGCTTCCTGGATGACGTCGAGCCATTGGGGCAAAACCGCGAATACCGCGCCCTACGCGGCTATTTCCACGGTATTGAGATCCTCGTGCTCTCCACCGGTATCGGCGGCCCCTCCACCGCCATCGCCGTCGAGGAGTTGCGGCGTATCGGCGTCGATACCCTGATCCGCATCGGGAGTTGCGGCGCCCTGCAAGACGCCATGGCGCTGGGGGATCTGGTGATCGCCAACGCCGCCGTACGCGACGAGGGCACCAGCCACGCCTATGCCCCCGCCGCCTATCCGGCCTGCGCCGATCAGGGGCTCGTCGAGTTACTACGACGCGAAGCCGCGCGCCTAGGCTACCCGGCACACTGCGGCTACGTACGCAGTCACGACAGCTTCTATACCGATCGCGAGATGCAGTTGGATGCCGAATGGTCGGCGCGCGGCATCCTGGCCGCCGACATGGAGACGGCCCCGTTGATGGTCGTTGGCGCGCTACGCGGCCTACGTACCGCCTCCATCCTCAACGTCGTGGTGACCCACAACGCCGAGCTGGAGCAAGGCATCAACGATTATCAGCAGCAGGAAGCCTGTAGCCTGCGCGGCGAGGCGCGGGAGATCGAACTCGCCCTGCACGCCATCCGTCTGGATCATAACAAGGAGAATTGATGATGGATTTCTTTAGCATTAACAATGTGATGGTTAACATTCCACTCGGCGAGGGTGGCTATGCTCTCTCTTGGATCGAGGCGATCGGTACCCTGTTCGGCCTGCTGTGCATCTGGTTCGCCAGCAAGGAGAAGATCATCAACTATCTGTTCGGGCTGATTAACGTCACCCTGTTCGCCGCCATCTTCTTCCAGATCCAGCTGTATGCCAGCCTGTTGCTGCAGGTGTTCTTCTTCGCCGCCAATATTTATGGCTGGTATGCCTGGAGCCGCCAGAATGCCGATAACGAGGCCGCGCTTAAGGTTCGCTGGCTGTCGCGTGGTAAGGCGCTGACCCTGACGCTGGTCTGCCTGGTCGCCATCGCCCTGATGACGCGCTTCATCGACCCGGTATTCGCCGTGCTCACCCGCATCGCCATCGATCTGCTGCAAGGCATGGGTGCCAACGTGGTAATGCCGGAGCTGCAGCCGGATGCCTTCCCGCTCTGGGACTCCACCATGCTGGTCCTCTCCATCGCCGCGATGGTGCTGATGACCCGCAAGTATGTCGAAAACTGGCTGCTGTGGGTGGTGATCGACGTCATCAGCGTGGTGATCTACGCGATCCAAGGCGTCTACGCCATGTCGCTGGAGTACATCCTGTTGACGGCCATCGCCGTGATGGGCTCCTACACCTGGATCCACAGCGCGCGCCGCCACGGATCCCGCCCGCTGGCTAGCCTGGCCTAACCCCTCTGACACGCCGCGCCCGGTGCGCGGCGTGCTTCACGCGAGCGGCAAGCGGTAACGCACCCGCCGCGCTCCCGGCGTAAAACCCAACGCCTGATGCATCTGCTGCTGTCCCCGATCGTCTAAGCTGACCTCCGACACCAGCTCGTCACAGCCATGTTGCCGCCCCCAGGCGCAGGCCACCGCTACCAGCTCGGTCGCGACCCCCTGTAAACGCCGCTCCGGCAGGACAAACAGGCAGCCTAAACGCAACTGGGCCGGTGCCTGACGATGCAGCGTATCCGCTTGCAATGCCAGCTCGATAAATCCCAGCCCCTCCCCCTGCTGACCTAATGCCAGAAACGCCATAAAGGGCTCGGCATCCAGCAAGGCACACCCTTCGAGCCACTGCTGGCTCAACGGCGTCTGTGGTGCTAACTGGGCGCGCAGCCCCACCCACAGACGCATCATGGTCTCATCCAACGGTACAATCGTCATCGCTCCTCCGCAGAATTCGGCTCACCCTAACGCAGCCAAGCGTAGCCCAATCCCAGCGTGGCGACGGACAGTGAATGCGCCGCCGCCTCGGTGCGTCCTTGTCAGGCGTCCGACGGCACCCCCGCTGGCCGCTGATGATGGTAACGGAACAGGAAGGAGAAAATGATGGCCAACAACACCGAGTAGGCGGCAAAGATCAGCCATACCATCCGCCAATCGGTGGCGCCGTCAGCGTGACTATACAGCTCAACCACCTTGCCGCTGACCAGTCCACCCAAGATCGCCCCTAATCCACTGGACATCATCAGGAACATGCCCTGCGCACTGGCGCGGATGGCCGGCTTCACCTCTTGATCGACAAACACCGAGCCGGAGATGTTGAAGAAGTCGAAGGCACAGCCATAGACGATCATCGACAGCGCCAACAGCACGGTACCGAACGGCGACGGATCGCCATAGGCAAACAGGCCGAAACGCAGCATCCAAGCCACCATGCTCATCAGCATCACATTCTTGATGCCATAACGGCTCAGGAAGAACGGGATGGTCAGGATAAACACCGTCTCAGAGATCTGCGAGAGCGACAACAGCACCGAGGCATGCTCGACGATAAAGCTGCCGCTAAATACCGGGTTCTGATCGAAGCTATGCAGGAATGGGTTGCCGAACATGTTGGTGATCTGCAACTCGGCGCCCAGCAACATGGCAAAGATGAAGAAGACCGCCATACGCGTATTCTTAAACAGGCTGAAGGCGTCTAACCCCAGCATCGCCACCCACCCTTGCTGTGCTTGACGGTGGGCCACCGGGATCGTCGGCAGCGTCAGCGCGAATAGGCTCAGCAGCAACGAGACCAGCGCACCGATATACAGTTGCATATGGCTCAACTCAAAGCCGGCGAAACTGACGCCCCACATCGCCAAGATGAAACCGATGGTGCCCCAGATACGGATCGGCGGGAACTCACGCACAATATCCCTACCGGCACTCTGCAAGCGATAATAGGAGATGCTATTCGCCAGCCCCAGTGTCGGCATATAGGCCAGCGAGTTCAGCAAGATAATCACGAACATGGCCCCGGGCGTCGTCACCTGCGCGGCCAGAAACAGGGTAATGGCATTCACCAGGTGACAGAGGGCATACACCCACTTGGCGCTGATCCACTTGTCCGCCACGATTCCTAACAGCGCCGGCATAAATAGCGCGGCGATACCTTGTGAACTGTAAATTGCCCCAATCGCCGTCCCGTCAAACTTCAGCGTAGCGAACATGTAAGAGCCGAGGGTGGTCAACCAGCATCCCCATAGCCCGAATTGCAAGAACGACAGGATTTTTAACTGCAGCGTCAGATTCATGTTAGTTCCCTCACAGATAGCCGTCCCGATAGATGAAATAGCGTGTGCGATGCTGCTTGCGTGCGCCTCACCTTATCACTGCGTGACACAGCCAGAGTGTTAGCAAGCTCGAAAAACACGGGGGCGACGGCGAGAAGATTGCGACACTAACTCATTAAATTTAAATATATTTTTGTGATTTATCAGTGCCGGCACGGCAAGATCTCGCGAATATGCGGGAACAACGCCGGCGAGGATAGCCGCATGGCAAGCGTGAGGAGGGTGAGAAGCGCGGCGGTACAGATAGGAGGGTATTCAGTATTCAGTATTCAGTATTCAGTATTCAGTATTCAGTACCGTAACCCATAAAATGGGCCACGCCTTGATGGCATGGCCCAGAGAGTGAAAAGCGGTGTGATTAAGCCTGTTGTCCCACGCTCGCCGCTTGTCCCTGCGGACGCACATAGTGATAGCGGAACAGGAACAGGAAGGCGACGGCCAGCAGCAGCGAATACCCCGCGAAGATCAGCCACACCGTCGGCCAATCGGTCACGCCGCCCTGCGTGTAGTACTCCACCACCTTACCGCTGACGATGCCGCCCAAGATGCAGCCGAAGCCGTTGGTCATCATCAGGAACATCCCCTGCGCACTGGCGCGAATGGCCGGTTTCACCTCTTGATCGACGAACACCGAGCCGGAGATATTAAAGAAGTCGAAGGCGCAACCGTAGACGATCATCGACAACACCAGCAGCACGGTGCCGAACGGTGACGGGTCACCGTAGGCAAACAGACCAAAACGCAACATCCAGGCCACCATGCTCATCAGCATCACGTTCTTGATACCGTAGCGGCCGAGGAAGAACGGGATGGTCAGGATGAACACCGTCTCAGAAATCTGCGAAACCGACAGCAGTACCGAGGCGTGCTCGACGATAAAGCTACCGGCAAACAACGGATTCTGATCGAAACTATGCAGGAACGGGTTGCCGAACATGTTGGTGATCTGCAACTCGGCGCCCAGCAGCATGGAGAAGATGAAGAAGATCGCCATACGCGAATTCTTGAACAGGCTGAAGGCGTTCAGACCCAACATCTCCACCCAGCCTTGTTTTTCCTGAGTTTTGTTCACCGGAATATAGGGCAGCGTGGTAGAGAACAGACTCAATAGCAGCGAGGCGCCGGCACCGATATATAGCTGCATATGGCTCAGCTCGAAACCGGAGAAACTCACCGCCCACATCGCCAGGATGAAACCGATGGTGCCCCAGATACGGATCGGCGGGAATTCGCTGACGATATCCATACCCGCATTCTGCAGACGATAATAGGAGATCGTGTTGACCAAACCCAACGTCGGCATATAGGCCAACGAGTTCAGCAAGATCACCACGAACATGGCGCTGGGGGTGGTGACTTGGGCCGCGAGGAATAGCGTCAACGCGCCGACCAGATGGCAGGCGGCATAGACCCATTTGGCGCTGACCCATTTATCCGCCACGATCCCCAACAGGGTTGGCATAAATAACGCGGCGATACCCAACGAGCTATAAACCGCCCCGATGGCCGCCCCGTCAAACTTCAGGGTGACAAACATATAGGAGCCGAGCGTGGTCAGCCAGCTCCCCCATAGATAGAATTGCAGAAATGACAGTATCTTCAGCTGTAGCTTCAGATTCATGTTATTTTCCTCACACATAGGGCCGGATATAAGATTAGATAAAAACATTTTTTCTTTATTATGATTTAATCCTATCACCCCTAACTGAAAAGGTTTTGCTACCCCGGTCAAAAAATGAAAAAGCATCACAAAAACGACACAGATTAGTGATGCAGTTAACATTTATGCGTTAAAAATAGGCGCAGCAAGCGCAGATCCCCCCGCACGACGATGCGGTCACGCGGCCGACCTCATGCCCGTACCATACGGTGTGACCACATAGCGCAACGCAAGCAATGCGATCTAAACCAGCTCAGATGACCAACGAGGGAATAAAACGGTGACGGCGCATATCGCCCCGCGCAGATGCGGGCATCGGCTGACACAATAAGGGAGGAAAATAACGCCCTCTTCGGGCGGCAAGTGAAACCATCGCGCCTCCTCGCCTGCCATAAGGCGATCCTCGCTCACGGCAAGATAGCTCGGCGTCCCCCCCGTCACGTGTCGAGGGGGAAGCGCGTATTTAGCATGGTACTCAGAGTGGGGAGAATCCGGCGCTCGCCGGCTAACCAGGATACGGAGAACATCGCCATCAGGCGGTGCGATCTTTGCTATATGCCACAGGAGACCTCCCGCCCGACGGTAAGCGATCCGCTTATTTCTACCGTGTGGTATGCGCTATTCAAAAAGTGCCCGTGAACGTTAGCGGAATAAGCCGATCGCACTAGCCGATACTTTCCTCGCTGACACCGTTCGGAGCGATCCACTCTATCAGATAAAACTCAACTTAATAAAAAGACTAGCCGATTGAAACACTCATCACAATGAAAACAATCTCATGGCGAGCGCTCAATGAAAACGTAATAAGCTCGCGACATCATAGCAATAATAAAAATAAACGGAATATTTCCCCCCTTATCTTTTTATTCTATCACTTTATGCCATAAGGGAATTTTTATATGCTTTGTTGTCTCAGAGATAGGGCGGATATGATGCGGGAAATTTTATCAATGGAATAAATATGAGTACCATCGTCAGCGCAATAAACACCCCCTCCCGTAGCTATCGTATTCTGCAACCCCTCTTACAACAGGCCGACATCCAGATCGATGGCCATCGCCCCTATGATATTCAGATCCATAATCCACAGCTGTTTCGCCGCATCATGCAAAACGGCTCGCTGGGATTGGGGGAAAGCTATATGGACGGCTGGTGGGAGTGTGAACGTCTGGATATGTTCTTCGAACGCGTCCTCCGCGCCGGACTGGATCGCCAACTGCCCCACAACCTGCACGATCTGCTCTATCTGGCCAGCGCGCGTCTCTTCAACCTACAGTCACGCCGCCGCTCGGGTCAGGTGGCGCGCCAACACTACGATCTGGGCAATGATCTGTTCGAAGCCATGCTCGATCCGCATATGCAGTACTCCTGCGCCTACTGGAAAGAGGCCACGACCCTGGAACAGGCGCAAGAGGCCAAGCTGGATCTGATCTGCCGTAAGCTCGATCTACAACCCGGCCAGCGGGTACTCGACATCGGTTGTGGCTGGGGCGGACTCGCCGCCTACATGGCGCGCCATTATGACGTACAGGTCACCGGGATCACCATCTCACAGGAGCAGTGCGCGTTCGCCAGCCAACGCTGCGCCGACTTACCGGTCACCCTGCGTCTGATGGACTACCGCGATCTGGACGAAACCTTCGATCGCATCGTCTCCGTCGGGATGTTTGAGCATGTCGGGCCGAAGAACTACGCCAGCTACTTCGCCACCGTCAGTCGCTGCCTACACCCCGAGGGGCGCTTCCTACTGCACACCATCGGCAGCAATCGCTCGCGTCAGGGTGTTGATCCCTGGATTAACCGCTATATTTTTCCTCATGGCCGCCTGCCCTCTCAGTGCGATATCACGAGGCATAGCGAAGGTCTATTCGTGATGGAGGACTGGCATAACTTTGGTCCCGATTACGATAAGACCCTGATGGCCTGGGAGGCACGCTTTTGCGCCGCCTGGCCACGGCTGAAGGCGCGTTACGATGAACGCTTCTACCGCATGTTCCGCTATTATCTCTGTGCCTGCGCCGGCGCCTTCCGCGCCCGTGACATTCAACTGTGGCAGGTGTTATTCAGTCCGCAGGGTATCCACGGCGGCGTGCGCGTCGCGCGTTAACACTCTGCCCGCGTCGCGTGGCTGTCACACCGTGGCGGCCACGCTATGAAGCGTCACGAACGCTTACGATCCAACCCGATACAGGTGACGCCATGTCGCACGATAACTTTTTAAAGTCCATGTTTGAAACCCACTACGGCGCCTTGGTCGCCTTGACGGCGCTGAATGAGGCACAAAGCGTCAGCCGAGCCGCCGAGTACCTAAACATCAGCCAGCCCTCAATGAGTAAGCTGTTGATGGAGCTACGCAAGGAGTTCAACGATCCGTTGTATACCAAGTGCAATAATCTGTTCACCCTCACCCCGGTCGGGGAGACGTTATGCGCCATCGTGCGCAACACCCTGTATACCAGCCAGTCTATGATCGAGCAGCTGCGCTGCGGCGTGAAGCACCGTTACAACATCTGCCTACCGCACTGGTTTAATATTCAAGAGGTCTCCGCGCTGATCGGTAATATCCGCACCCTGTATCCCAACTTGGTGATCAACTTCCGTCCCCCCAGCGCCACCACGGCGGAAGATATTGTGCAGAGCCTCAAACAGGGTAGCGTCGACGTGGCGGTACGCCACTTCCCTCACGCCCCCCCCAGCGGTATTCACCTAAAAACCCTCGGGACCTCCGAGTTTATCTTCCTGCGCCGCGCACGCGCCTCCCAGCACACGACGCCGCCTCTGCTCAGCCTGAGTCAGGAACAGTTACTCACTAACCCCCTGATCATTTACAACATCAGCCCCTACCTGTGGGAGAGTTTCCTGCAAGCCAACCGCCTGGATGAAGGGTTGCTCAACATCACCTTGACGCTGACCAACAACTTCCGTCGCTGGCTGGATCAGTTGGTCGACGACGACACCCTACTGGTCACCTTACGCAGCACCGGCGATCCGCTGCTCGCCAGCGGCGAATACCAGGCCGTCTCCATCCCCAGCCTGGCGGTCTACTACCCCTATCATCTGATGTGGCATGAGCGCGCCTCACACGATCCGGTACACCACCTGATCCGCAAGGCGCTGATCGCCATGAGCAGCAATGCCCCCGCGACGCCCGCCACACGTTAAGCCTCCTCAGAACGAAAAACGGCAGCCGAGGCTGCCGTTTTGCATGCTAGACCCGATCTGGGTCCGCCAACGCCCGATAGCGCCCATGCCTCACCCAGATGCGCAGGGTGAACAGCAGCAAGGCCAACAAGGCGGGCAACAGGCTATAGAACCCCATCTGCCGACTCAGTAGCGCCGTGATCAGCGCCCCAATGAAGAAGTGGCCGATCACCAGCAGATAATGCATCCCTTCATGGAACAGCACCACGCGCTCGCGCCGCGTACGTTGACCCGCGAAGAGGCTCGACAGTCGACTCATCATCAGCACATAGACGCTCGTCACCACCGAGGTCGCCGTCGGTTGACGCGTCCCGCCGTGTTTAATCACAAAGTTTTGGATATACATAAACACCAGGCCCAGGGTCACCAGCGGCATCACCGCCAGCGTCGGTTTATCCCCGAGTTGGCCATGACGCATCAACGCCGCCCCCAGTAGCATAAACGCCAGCAACAGCAGGCAATTGATACTCATGGCGATGGCATACCCCTGCCACGGGCTCGTCAGACGCGCCTGGTAGCGATTGGCCAGTAACGGGTGTAACGCCGCAAGCAGCATCCAGATCAGGATGATGGCGATGTGATAGTACGACTCGAAATCCATTCCTCCCTGGGCCAACGCCGCGATACCGAAGATCATATTCGAGGTCATATAGCCGATTAATGCCTTGTATAAAAACATAAAACTGACGATCTCCAGGCAACCGCCAATAAAGCTCATCATATAGTGGATCTCATAATTCAAGTTGCGGTAGATGCGGGACAAGGGTTGGTGAGGCATGAGATAACTCGTGGTAATAAACATGCGGAAATTTTATCACCCGTGAATAATAACCAGGAGGTAGTATGATGATATTACTCAGCGGAATAAATCTCACCGCGAGCGTACAGACGGGTTAAGGGAGTAGCGCGGGTCAACAGGCGATCGATGAGGGCGTCGAGGGGAACGGGGCGGCCTAGGCCGCCCCGCAGGGTGAAGCGCTTATTTCAGGCGCGGCTCAAGCCACACCAGTACCAACGTCGACAGCGTACACATCAGCAAGATGCCGACAAACCACAATAAATACCACATCGCTTCCCCTCCTCAATACAGTTCATGATCGTGACGGCGGATGGTCTCCGGCGTGATCCGCCCCAGCATCTTGTAATAGCTCCACAGGGTGTAGAGCAACACAATCGGCAAGAAGACCAGCACGATCACCAGCATGATGCTCAGCGTCATCTGGCTAGAGGTACTATCCCATAGGGTCAGGCTCGAGATCGGATTGATGCTGGAAGGCATCACAAACGGGAATAGCGTGACCCCGGCGGTGAAGACCACCCCGGCCTGCGCCAAGGAGGCCAGCAGGAACGCCCAACCGGCGCGCGCCCGTGCGCTGGCGAGTAGCGTCAGCAGCGGGCACAGCACCGCGAGCGCCGGGAAGATCAGCAACCACGGTGAATGGAAGAAATTCCCCATCCAGGCGCCAGGCAGCACCGCCACCGCCTTCAGCAACGGGTTGGAGGGGCCATTCGCATCCTGGCTGAGCAGCACGTAGCCATCGATGCCGACCCACATCCAGTAACCGGCCAGCACGAAGCACAGCACCACCAACAACGCGCTGCGGTTGGTGGCCGACTGCGCCCGCTGACGGATCACGCCATCGGTCTTCAGTTGCAACCAGACCCCGCCCTGCATGATCACCATACACAGGCTTAACAGGCCACACAGTAAGGCGAAGGGTGACAACAGCTGCCAGAAGGTGCCGAAGTATTCGACGCGCAGTTGCGGGGTAAAGGCGAAGGGAACCCCGAGGAGCAGGTTACCGAACGCCACGCCGAAGACCACCGGGGGCACCAGGCTACCGATCACCAGCCCAATGTCCCACAGGGTGCGCCAACGCGCATCGGCGATCTTACCGCGATAGTCGAAGGCCAGCGGGCGGAAGAACAGGGCGCACAGCACCAAGATCATCGCCACATAGAAGCCGGAGAAGGCGGCGGCATACACCCGCGGCCAGGCGGCAAACAACGCGCCGCCCGCCAGGATCAACCATACCTGGTTCCCTTCCCAGTGCGCGCCGACGCTGTTGATCAGCACCCGGCGCTCGTCGTCGTTACGCGCCACCAGCGGCAGCAGGCAACCCACCCCCATATCGAACCCGTCGGTCACCATGAAGGCCACCAGGATCACCCCGATCAGCAGCCACCAAATGAAGCGCAACGTTTCATAATCAAACATGACAGTCTCCTTTACCCCTATTGCTGCGCCGGTTGTTCACTCTGCATCGCACTCGGCCCAAGACGCGCATACTTCTGCATCAGGTAGACCTCGGCGATTAAGAACAGGGTGTAAAGCCCCAGGATCAGCCCCATTGAGAAGGCTAACTGACCGGTGGTCAGCGCAGAATGGGCGGAATAGGTCGGCAGAATATCCTGGATAGCCCAGGGCTGGCGGCCAAACTCGGTCATAAACCAACCGGCCTCGATGGCGAGCCAGGGTAGCGGCAGGCTATAACACACCATACGCAACACCCAACGTTTCTGATCGATACGCCGACGTAGGGTCTGTACCAGAGCGATCACCATCACCAGCAGCAGCAACGAACCACAGGCCACCATGATGCGGAAGCTCCAGAACACCGGTGCCACCTGTGGGATGGCGCCGCGTTGGGCCGCCTGATACTGCGCCGGGGTGACATTATTCATATCCGGAGCATAACGGGTCAGCAGCATGCCATAGCCCAGATCAGGCTCTACCGCGCGGAAGGCGGCCAGGGTTTGCGGCGAGCGATCGCCCTGCGAGATTTGCTGCATCAGCAGCCAGGCTTCGCGCCCACGTTGCAGACGCGGCAACGCGTCGGCCATCAGGTTTTTCAACCCAGGAACCGGCGTATCCAGCGAGTGGGTCGCCAACAGGCCGAGTAGCGCCGGCACCTTGATGGCGAAGGCGTTACGCTCCTGCTCTTGCTCCGGCCAGGCCACCAGATGGAACGGGGCCGGGGCCGGTTCGGTCTGCCACTCCCCTTCCATCGCCGCCAGCTTGACCGGTTGAACCTTGGCAACTTCATAGGCTGAACTGTCGCCCAACTGCAGCGTACCGATGATCGCCAGGGTGCCAAACACCGAGCCGATGGCGAAGGAACGCAGCGCCACGTCACGCTCACGACCACGCAGCAGATACCAGGCGCTGATGGCCATGATAAACATCGCCCCCGCTACATAGCCGGACATCACGGTATGCACGAATTTCACCTGGCTGACCGGGTTAAAGACCAACTCGCTGAAGCTGGTCATCTCCAT
This sequence comes from Edwardsiella tarda ATCC 15947 = NBRC 105688, assembly GCF_003113495.2. Lineage (NCBI taxonomy): Bacteria > Pseudomonadati > Pseudomonadota > Gammaproteobacteria > Enterobacterales > Hafniaceae > Edwardsiella > Edwardsiella tarda. Next base: position 508,809 of record NZ_CP084506.1, on the reverse strand, counting down.
ACGCAGGGTATCGATGTCGAAGTGCGCCCCGGTCGGGTACTGCATCCAACCGTTGGCATTCAAGATCCACAACGCGGAGATGTTGGAGCCGAAGGCGACCAACCAGGTCACCAGCAGATGCTGATACTTAGTCAGACGTTGCCAACCGAAGAAGAACAGGCCGACGAAGGTCGATTCGAGGAAGAAAGCCATCAAGGCTTCCATCGCCAAGGGGGCACCGAAAATGTCGCCCACATAGTTAGAGTAGAACGACCAGTTGGTCCCGAACTGAAACTCCATGGTCAGGCCGGTCGCGACCCCGAGCGCGAAGTTAATGCCGAACAGTTTACCCCAGAAACGCGTCATATCGCGGTAGATCGCTTTGCCAGTCACCACGTAGATGGTCTCCATGACGGCCAGCAAAAAAATCAATCCCAGGGTAAGCGGTACAAAAAGAAAGTGATACAGCGCGGTCAGTGCGAACTGCCAGCGCGATAAGTCAATGACATCCCACATGCGGACTCCTGTAGGCGATAAGAGAGAGGGAATTGCCTAGTAATAGTAGATCGTCAATCTCTCTCCCGCCGTCCAAGAATGTCGTTATCGGCCAATCACGCTACACAAAAGCCCAAAAACCTTATTTTTTTCCAGGATAATCACTCACCGCCCGCAATATGACTACGCCGCCCAGAAGGCGGCGTAGTCATCGCGAACGGGGAGTAACACCCCGCCTCACTCCAGTAACAAGAAGTGTTGCTTATCGGCATCGCACTGTGGGCAACGCCACTGCTCCGGCAGGGCATTAAAGGGCGTGCCCGCCGGGATCTGGCCGATGGCGTCGCCCAATGCCGGATCGTATACCCACCAACACAGGTTACACTCCAGACGCGCCTCGTCCGGGATGGCATGGCCATAGCCGCGCTCAAACATCGGCGCTCTCCTCAAGCCAGCGGCACACATCGCCCAGGCGCTGAGCCGAATCGGCCAGATCCTCAGGCGCCGCCAAGACCAGCTCCGGCAACACGCACACCTCATAGCTATCGAGCAGCGTCCCCTTCAGGGTATCCAAGCAACGCAGATGCCAGACATGGCGTAATCCCGTCGAGTCGATGCGGCTCTCACCATAACCGAAGGTGCGGATCTGGATCCGCCCCTGCCCGCACAGGCGTGCCAGGAACAGACGGTCGGCCTCGCTCAGCGGCAACTGGGTGAGGTTGATGCTGTGGGGCTGCCCCGCCGGATCGCGCACATGGGCTAACAGCTCATGGGCTAACGGCAGGCCATTCATCAGCCCGTCGATGGGGGGCGGCAGTAACGAATCGTTGGGTAGCGTGTCGGCGTTTGCCGCCTGCCACAAGGGCAACGGCGCACAGCCCGCCTCCAGTCGATCCGCCAACACCTCGCCATCCCGCAGGCATCGTACCCGCCACAGGCCGCAGAAGATCGCCTCCTGGATCTCACTTTCGCTGCCATCGGCATGCTGAATGCGCACCGAGACCTCGCCCTCGCCCAGCAGGGCGTTGAGGAACTGAATGTCTTCCGCCTGCAGCGTGGTCAGATCCCAAGCCAGCACCTCACCTAACGGCGGAATACGCTGGGCTAACTGCGCCAGCAGTCGATTCAGCAGCGTCATCACCGCCGCGCTGTGGGCACAGTGCTCCAGCGCCGCCATGCTCGGATCGCCGTTCACCTGACAGGTGATCGGCAACGGGTTCATGCTAAAGCTCTCATCGTTTGGCTGGGTTCCCGGCCCTAACAGATGGAAAAAGGTCTCACTCATGACTCTGACTCCTGCGGGGTGGGGCTTTCAACCAAAGGACGCATCAGGGCGATCAGATCGGCCCAGGGATGAATGCCGCTCAGCACGCCGCGCAGCTCGCCACTGAGAAACACCAGCGTTGCCGGGAAACGCCGCACGCCGAAGCGATCGCCGATCGCCTCGCTCTGCGCCAGATCGGCCATCGCCACCCGCCAGTCGATATGCGGAAACTCGCGCAATAGCTCGGCGATCATCACCGGGTTGTCGCTCACCTCCGGCGTACGACGCGGATCGCAGCTCAGCAACACCACGCAATCCGGCGCCTGCGCCAGCCAATCGTCCAGATTCGTCTCATCCACCGGCTGCCAGCCGCGCGTCAGCATGCGCTGCCACAGTGCGGAAAATGGGTTGTCGTTTAACACTCCTCTTGCCCCTCCAACGTCATGCGATACTGGCGAATGCGTACCCCCTCGTAGTTTTCCATCGACAGACATTCATAGTTCAGGCAACGCCCCTCCTCGCTCGGCTGTGGGACGATCCCCCAGGCGGCCAGTTGTGCCAGGGCCGCCTGCTCCGCCGCGGGCAACTGGGCGCGCGCCACCTCGGTCAGGCTGCCGCCATAGTCATCCAGCAACGCCGGCTGCAAGCCGACCAGCGCGACATGAGACGGCATGTGGCCGCGAATATCCGCCAATGCCAACACCTCGGAGAAGCTGCTCTGATGCAGACTCATCTTCTTGGCGCTGAGGTAGGCTGGCACCATCTCCCCGGCGTAAGTACGCAGGGTGCCTGGCGCCAGACCATAGTCGATGGCATCGAGGATCAACAGGTGGCTGGCGCTCTCGACATAGCCCAGCAGGTTGAGCCCCTGGGTACCGCCGTCGACAATCTCCACCGTCTCCGGCCAGTGATAATGGGCATACAACCGCTCGGCCACCCGTACGCCGAAGCCTTCATCGGCCCACAGCAGGTTACCCAGCCCCATCACCACCACGCGCTGCTCACTCATGACGCCTCCTTGTCGCGTTTGCCTTTACCAAACTTATGGCTGCGGAATCCGTTGATCATCGTCGAGATCACCGTGTCGTTAGACATGATGTCCTCGCGGATAGCCATATACACATGGCCGATGATAAAGGCGCCGATCAGCCACATGCCGAGACGGTGCCAACTGTGAATGTCGATGGAGTTGCCCCCGGTCCAGTAGAAGAACTCGATCACATAGTGGAACGGGGCGAAGATGGCGTACTGACTATGCTCGCTAAACAGCGCCAAGCCGGTAAGGATCATAAACACCGACATCAGGAAGTAGCCAAACATCGCCGCCTGCGCCACCGGATTATGGCCGATGTCGCCGCTCGGACGCTTCTCCAGGAACAGATACCAACGCACCTCGTACCATACTCCCTGCCACCAACTGCGACGCCAGACCGGCACCACGAACAGTTCACGCGAGTAGTGGTTACCGACGAAGGCCCAGTAGATGCGCCCCAGCAACAACACGGTGAACAGCATCCCTGCGCTGAAATGAACCAGACGGATATAGCCCATGTAGAACAGATAGGTGGCCTCCCCGCTGACCGACGGTAACGGACGGCCGATGAAATAACCGGTCACCATCAGTACCAACATGCAGCCAACCGTCAGCCAATGCCAGAGGCGCACCGGCGCCTCGAACACATAATGACTGACGGCATCATCACGCGCCTCCTCGGCGCGTGGGGATGTCTTTTCACTCATCGCTCTTCTCCTTAGCCCTTAACGAACCTGGACAGAGATCAGTTCACTGCCGTCGTCGCCGAGCACGTGGGTGGAACAGGCCAGGCAGGGGTCGAAGCTGTGCAGGGTGCGCAGGATCTCCAACGGCTGATCGGGGATCGCCATCTGGGTGCCCATCAGCGCCGCCTCATAGGCGCCGATCTGCCCTTTAGGATCACGCGGGCTGGCGTTCCAGGTGGTCGGTACCACGCACTGATACAGCTCGATCTTCTGATCACGGATCGACGCCCAGTGACCCAAGGCCCCGCGCGGCGCCTCGGTAAAGCCGATGCCACGGCAGTGTTGCGGCCAGGTGGCCGGTTCCCATTTTTCGGTATTGGCGGTAGCCAGGTTGCCGTTCTTCAGGTTGGTCATCAACTTGTCGAAGAAGTATTGCAGCTTGCCAGCGGCCCATTGCGCCTCGTGCGCACGACACAGAATACGCCCCAAGGTGGATTGGATGCCGGACAGCGGCAGCTTCAACGCAGACATCATGCGATCCACCGACTCGACGGTCGCCGCGTCGCCCTTGTGGTAGGCGATCAGGGTACGCGCCAGCGGGCCGACCTCCATCGGATGGCCGCGCCAACGCGGCGCCTTGATCCAAGAGTACTGCGCCTGCTCGTCGAGCTGCTGGATATCGGTGGCGCTCCCCTTGACGTTGCCCGGGTTGTACCACGGATCGGTGATGCCATCGAACGGATGACGCCCCTGCTGCTCGTTGGGATAACGGTACCAAGAGTGGTCGACGAACTCCTGCACCTGCTGCGGATCGGCCAGATCCACCGGCAGCACGTTGGCGAAGTCACCGTTGATCACCGCACCGCCCGGCAACAGCAGGCTCTTCTGGCTGAAGTCGTTGGCAATATCCGGGAAGGCACCATAACTCAGCACGCACTTATCGGACAGGCCGGTACCGATCTGGCTCCACGGCTTGTTAAACAGGCCGATGGCCAGGGCGTCCGGGATCATCACGTTATTGATAAAGTCGGCGGTGCGCGTAATGATCGACTGCACCAGGTTGAGACGCTCCATGTTGACCGCCCCGACCGCGCCACTCTGATCGATGTTGATCGCACACGGCATGCCGCCGACGATCCAGTTCGGGTGCGGGTTCTTACCGCCGAACACCGTATGGATCTTGACGATCTCACGCTGGAAGTCGAGCGCCTCCAGATAGTGCGCGAAGCCCATCAGGTTGGCCTCCGGCGACAGCTTGTACTGCGGGTGACCCCAGTAGCCGTTGCGGAAGATACCCAGCTGGCCGCCTTCGACGAACTTCTTCAGACGATTTTGCACGTCGAAGAAGTAACCCGGCGAAGACATCGGCCAGGAGGAGAGACTCTGCGCCAGCTGCGAGGTAGCGCGCGGATCGGCCTTCAGAGCATCCAGCACATCGATCCAGTCCATCCCGGCCAACTGATAGAAGTGCACCAGGTGATCGTGGCACCACAGGGTGGCCAGCATGATGTTACGGATGATGTTGGCGTTATCCGGCACCTTGATACCGATGGCATCTTCGATGGCGTAGACCGAGGCCAGGGCGTGCACCCCGGTGCATACCCCACAGATACGCTCCACGAAGGCCCAGGCATCGCGCGGGTCGCGCCCCTGTAGGATGATCTCCAAGCCTCGGAACATGGTGCCGCAGGAGACGGCGTTGGTGATAATGTTCTGATCGTTGATGTTCACTTCACAGCGCATATGTCCTTCGATACGCGTGATCGGGTCCACCACCAGACGACGGCCGGCATCGCTTAAGGTATATCCTTGGGTTTGATACTGGTAACTCATGCCTGTTTATCCTCATTGCCCGGCTGTTGTTCTGCCTGTTTTAGTTGTTGGTTATGGCGTTTACGCTGGTTGACGGCGCTGGCCACCGCATGTACCCCTACCCCGGCGGCGACCACACCCAGCGCGGTCAGGCCGACGGTATCGGCGGTAGAGTGGGTCCCCATCTGCGGAATGTCGACCACGCGGCTGTAGAAGGAGCCGCGATCCCAGAAGCCGTTCTCGGAGCAGCCTAGGCAGCCGTGACCCGACTGGATCGGGAAGGAGACCCCGTCATTCCAACGGGTGGAGGAGCAGGCGTTATAGGTGGTCGGCCCCTTACATCCCATCTTGTACAGGCAATAGCCCTTACGTGCGGCGTCATCGTCCCAGCTCTGTACGAACTCACCGGCGTCGAAGTGGGCGCGGCGGTAGCATTTATCGTGGATACGCTGGCCATAGAACATCAGCGGACGGCCCATGCGATCGACCTCCGGCAGGCGGTCGAAGGTCACCATATAGGTGATGATGGCGCTCATCACATCGGGGATCGGCGGACAACCCGGTACCTTGATGATCGGCTTGTCGGTGATGACCTTATCGATGGGGGTGGCTTGGGTCGGATTGGGACGCGCGGCCTGTACGCAACCCCAGGAGGCGCAGGTACCCCAGGCGATGATGGCGCTGGCGCCAGCGGCGGCGCGCTTCAGTTTTTCGATGAAGGGTCGGCCGCTGCTGATGCAGAACATCCCCTGCTCGCCCAGCGGCGGGTTGCCTTCCACCGCCAGAATATATTTACCGTTATAACGGGTGATGATGTCCTCGAATACCGCCTCAGCCTGCGTACCGGCCGCCGCCATCAGGGTATCGTCGTAATCGAGGGAAATGAGCGAAAGGATGACATCTTTCGCCAGTGGGTGTGAGGAGCGAATGAACGATTCGGTACAGCAGGTGCACTCCAGACCATGGATCCACACCACCGGGATACGGGGTTTATTCTCCAATGCCCAAGCAATCTTCGGTGCCATCCCGGCCCCTAGCCCCAACGATGTGGCGGCCAGACTGCAATACTTGAGAAAACTACGCCGTGTCACTCCTTGACGGCGCATGGCTTGGTAAAAAGTATCCTCATTATTCATAACGCACGTCTCTTCTCCTTGCCGCACCGGCGGGGACACCGGGCGCGTTTAATCGGCCAACGGCATTCCCCCCGCGGCAAAGGATAAGGCCGCTCCGTGCATGCAGGGCACGGCGAGACGGCAACCATCCCCTCTGCGCGGGCCTACGCCGTCAGGTGATGTTGTAAAAAAAGCGTAGCTAAATTTTTGCAAAAAACAATATAAAACCTATGGATATGTCTTTTTGCGATGCATTCAGAACCATAATCTATTTTTCTGTCAACGCTGCCATTTTCCTCTACATTTCGGCAGGTTAAGCGTTATCTCCCGCCAGGTCTCACGCCCACAGCTAAAGCGGAGCCAGACGCCATAACGCACAGAATGTCTCTACCCTACACGCGTAACGACAGTGTGCCATCACCCGATAATGCTATTTGGTGTTTTCCTGCCATTCCCGCTGGCACACCATTCGGTGATAGTCACAACGCAATAATTTCACCATGGGAAATCATCAACGATAAATAAAATCGCGACTTAAGAATAAATTTAACCATTATTCAACAGTGCCCCCATTCATTATTGAAATACGATTATCCGTGATGCTTAACGCCTAAGAAAACAGAAAAATAATCGGGTGAAAATATCGCAAATTAAATTTCATGATAAACATGAGTTAATAAATCAATTTCATCAATAGTGATGAAAATCACAGTATCGTCAGGGCGACGACTTACACTATCGATGCTGTCCAAGATGATCCGAGTACCATACGACCATCTCATCCGCGTTTAGGTTTGCTTTATTTATCTCATAGCGAGAGAGTCGACAATGGAAAACAACAACAAAAACTGGCCGCATATCCGACGCGTGACCCACATTATGATGATGGCTCACCGTAGCTGCTTCGATTTTCATCTGTTCAACGCCCGATAACTCCCCCCACTCGGCAGCCGCGCGGTGCGGCGTGTCATCCCATTGATCTCAATAGCCGATTAGGCCGCATTCATATGCAGTCCTACCCTGCTTATGGCCGAGATCAAACTGATTTCAGACACCCCACAGCACGCTATGCTGCATGATGGCGTAAGCCATTCGACAACGCTATTTTCCCGTTACAGTACGGTCTTTGCGATCCGTTACTGCGCTTAACGTTGTCTAGGAAAAATGAAAAAGCTCAACGAATTTATCCCTAATAAATTCGACGGGTTCCGTTTGCCTGAAATAATTTAGCGAGACGTGCCAAATGGAAAAGTTAACAATAGCAGTGAGTGACGGCATTAAGCCAAGCATTAATAGCGAGCGTCCGATTGTGGCGCTAAATAATAGTGACCTCTGCGAGGTCGCGGCGGTGGTGCTCTCCGTCGCCGATATCCTCGCCGGTGAATTAGACAAGATCGAACAGAGTGCCTTCGGCTTGCCGGTCTTCGCCGCGCTACACAACGATGAGAGCCTACCCGCCGATTATTTGCCACGCCTCGCCGGGGTATTTACCTGCGACGATGGCAACCAGGATTTCTATGGCAAACAATTGGAAAGTGCCGCGCAGAAATATGAGGCCGCCCTGTTGCCGCCCTTTTTTGGCAGCCTCAAGGCTTATGTTCAACAGGGCAACGCCGCCTTCGACTGCCCGGGGCACCAAGGCGGCCAGTTCTTCCGCCGCCATCCCAGCGGTCGCCAATTCTTCGACTACTTCGGGGAGACGCTATTCCGCTCCGATCTGTGTAACGCCGACGTCTCGATGGGCGATCTGCTGATCCATGAGGGGGCGCCTTGCGCCGCTCAGCAGCACGCCGCCCAGGTGTTCAACGCCGACAAAACCTACTTCGTGCTCAACGGCACCTCCTCCTCCAACAAGGTGGTGCTCAACGCCCTATTAACGCCCGGTGATCTGGTGCTGTTCGACCGTAATAATCATAAATCTAACCACCACGGCGCATTGATTCAGGCCGGCGCCACGCCGGTCTACCTGGAGACCGCACGCAACCCGTTCGGTTTTATTGGGGGCATCGACGCACACTGCTTTGACGAGAACTACCTGCGCGATCTGGTGCGTGAAGTGGCACCGGAGCGGGCTGGCGAGCGGCGACCGTTCCGCCTGGCGGTGATCCAGCTCGGCACCTACGACGGCACCATCTACAACGCCCGCCAGGTGGTCGACAAGATAGGTCACCTGTGCGACTACATCCTGTTCGACTCCGCCTGGGTCGGCTACGAGCAGTTTATTCCGATGATGAAAGAGTGCTCACCGCTGCTGCTGGAGCTGAACGAGAACGATCCGGGGATCCTGGTCACCCAGTCGGTCCACAAGCAGCAGGCCGGCTTCTCCCAGACCTCGCAGATCCACAAGAAAGACCGCCACATCAAGGGACAGGCGCGCTACGTCAACCATAAACGGCTGAATAACGCCTTCATGATGCACGCCTCCACCAGCCCGTTCTACCCGCTGTTCGCCGCCCTGGATGTCAACGCGCGCATGCATGCCGGGGAGAGCGGGAAACGCATGTGGATGGAGTGCGTACGCCTCGGGATCGAGACGCGCAAGCTGCTGCTGCAAACCTGCCACCATATCCGCCCCTTCGTCCCGGAGACGGTCGATGGCCGCCCGTGGGAATCGTTCGACACCGAGGAGATGGCCAACGATCTGCGCTTCTTCGACTTCATCCCCGGTGAGCGCTGGCACGCCTTCGACGGCTATGCCGCGCACCAGTACTTCGTCGATCCCTGCAAGCTGATGCTGACCACGCCCGGCATCGATGCCAAGAGCGGCGAATACCAGGCCTTTGGGGTGCCGGCCACCATCCTGGCCAACTTCCTGCGAGAAAACGGCATCGTGCCGGAGAAGTGCGACCTTAACTCGATCCTGTTCCTGCTCACTCCGGCGGAGGATCTGGCCAAGATGCAGCACCTGGTGGCGCAGATCGCCCGCTTCGAACGCCTGCTGGAGCAAGACGCCCCGCTGGCCGAGGTCCTGCCTTCGCTCTACCAGGCCCATGAAGCCCGTTACCGGGGCTACACCCTGCGCCAACTGTGCCAGGAGATGCATGACCTGTATGTCAGCCACGACGTGAAGCAGTTGCAGAAGGAGATGTTCCGTAAGGCGCACTTCCCTCGCGTGGCGATGAACCCGCAGCAGGCCAACATCGCCTTCGTGCGCGGCGAGGTCGAGCTGGTGGCGCTGGCGCAGATCGAGGGGCGCATCGCGGCGGAAGGGGCGCTGCCGTATCCGCCGGGGGTGTTGTGTGTCGTCCCGGGCGAGATCTGGGGTGGCGCGGTACAGCGCTACTTCCTGGCGTTGGAAGAGGGCATCAACCTGCTGCCCGGCTTCGCCCCGGAACTGCAGGGGGTCTACCTCCAGCAGGAGGCGGATGGCCGCACCCGAGCCTACGGCTATGTCATTAAAAATAATTAATTTACATCAATAAATTAACTCATCGATTGAACAAGGCTCGCGGGGGATCGTGCCACCAGCGTCGTCACGTGCGGCGCGCCCCCCGCCCATTGCGAGAGAGAAACTATGAGTACGTCTAACGGTAATAAAATGGGCGTAGTACAGCTCACCATCCTGACGGCGGTGAACATGATGGGCTCCGGTATTATCATGCTGCCAACCAAGCTCGCCTCCGTCGGCACCATGTCGATCCTCTCCTGGCTGGTCACCGCCTTTGGCAGCCTATGCCTGGCCTATGGCTTCGCCAAGTGCGGTATGTTCAGCCGGAAGTCCGGCGGGATGGGGGGCTACGCCGAGTACGCCTTCGGCAAGTCCGGCAACTTCATGGCTAACTTCACCTATGCCATCAGCCTGGTGATCGCCAACATCGCCATCGCCATCTCCGCCGTCGGCTACGGCGCGGTCCTGTTCGACTGGCACCCCAGCCCGATCATGACCTGTGTCGCCACCATCGCCGTCATCTGGCTGACCACCGTGGCGAACTTCGGTGGGGCGCGCATCACCGGGCGCATCGGTTCCGTCACCGTCTGGGGGGTGATCATCCCGGTGGCCGGGATCTCGCTCATCGGCTGGTTCTGGTTTAACCCCGAGATGTACATCCAGGCCTGGAACCCGCATCACCTCTCCTTTGCCTCCGGTCTGGGCGCCTCCATCGCCATGACCCTGTGGGCCTTCCTGGGGCTGGAGTCCGCCTGCGCCAACTCTGACGCCGTGGAAAACCCGGAGAAGAACATCCCGGTGGCCGTGTTCGGTGGCACGCTGATCTGCGCCATCGTCTACATCCTCTCCACCAACGTGATGGCCGGCTTCGTCCCCAATATGGATCTGGCTAACTCCACCGCACCGTTCGGCCTGGCCTTCTCCTACATGTTTGATCCGACGGTGGGTAAGGTCATCATGGCGCTGATGGTCGTCGCCTGTATCGGCTCGCTGCTGGGCTGGCAGTTCACCGTCGCCCAGGTGTTCAAATCCTCCTCCGACATCGGCTACTTCCCGCATATCTTCGCCAAAGTCACCGCCAAGGATGCGCCGATCGCCGGGATGATCATTCTGGGGGTGGCGCAAACCATCCTGTCATTAATGACCATCAGCCCCTCGCTGAATAATCAGTTCAATTCCTTGGTTAACCTGGCGGTGGTCACCAACCTGATCCCTTACATCCTGTCGATGGCGGCGCTGATCCCGATGCACCGGCTCTACAAGATGGCCAACAAGACCCATGTGATGATCCTGTTCACCGCCATCATCGGCACGGTCTACAGCTTCTACGCCCTCTACTCCTCCGGTTCCGACGCCATGCTGATGGGATCACTGGTCACCTTCGCCGGTTGGAGCTGCTACGGCTTGTTCGTGCGGGACAACAACACCTGCCCGAAAGACAAGATCCAACATGTTTAACATGGAGACGGTTCAATGAAAGACATCCTATTTTTGTGTAACCCGGCGCCGACCTTCAAGCGCATCCCGCTGGACGAGTTGTATGCGCAGCTGCGCCAGCGGGGTTTCAACATCGTGGAAAGCACCTCGGTCGACGATCTGCTGGATCTGGTGCGTAACAACGCCCAACTGGCCGGGGTGGTGTTTGATTGGGACAGTTACAGCCTGGATCTGTGCACCCAGATCAGCGCACTCAACGAGCTGCTGCCGCTGTATGCCTTCGCCAACACCCACTCCACCCTGGACGTTAGCCTGGGTGATCTGCGCATGAATATTCGCTTCTTCGAGTACGCGCTGGGTGCGGCGGCCGATATCGCCGCCAAGATCCGCCAGGGCACCGACCAGTATATCGACGCCATCCTGCCACCGCTGACCAAGGCGCTGTTTCACTACGTGCAAGAGGGCAAATATACCTTCTGCACGCCCGGCCACATGGGCGGCACCGCCTTCCAGAAGAGCCCGGTCGGCAGCCTGTTTTATGACTTTTTCGGCGCCAACACCATGAAGTCCGACATCTCCATCTCCGTCTCCGAGCTGGGTTCGCTGCTGGGCCACTCCGGGCCCCATAAGGAGGCCGAAGAGTACATCGCCCGCACCTTCAACGCCGATCGCAGCTACATGGTGACCAACGGCACCTCCACCGCCAATAAGATCGTCGGCATGTATGCCGCACCGGCCGGTAGCACCATCCTGATCGACCGCAACTGCCACAAGTCGCTGACCCACCTGATGATGATGAGCGACGTGACCCCGATTTATCTGCGCCCGACGCGCAACGCCTACGGTATCCTGGGTGGCATTCCGAAGAGTGAGTTCGCCCACGACACCATCGCCGAACGAGTGAAGAACACCCCGCACGCCACCTGGCCGGTACACGCCGTGGTGACCAACTCCACCTATGATGGCCTGTTCTATAACGCGGAATATATCAAGCGGACCCTGGAGGTAAAATCCATCCACTTCGACTCCGCCTGGGTACCCTACACCAACTTTAGCCCGATCTACCAGGGCATGAGCGGCATGAGCGGCGAGCGGGTCGAGGGCAAGGTGATCTATGAGACCCAGTCGACCCATAAGCTGCTGGCCGCCTTCTCTCAGGCATCCATGATCCATGTGAAGGGGGACTACAATCCCGAGACCTTCAACGAAGCCTACATGATGCACACCTCCACGTCGCCGCACTACGGCATCGTGGCCTCCATCGAAACCGCCGCCGCGATGATGAAGGGCCAGGCGGGCAAGCGACTGATCCAAGGCTCCATCGAACGCGCCATTCGTTTCCGTAAAGAGATCAAACGGCTACGTGCCGAATCCGACGGATGGTTCTTCGATGTCTGGCAGCCGGATAACATCGACGACGTCGCCTGCTGGAAGCTGGAACCCAACGCGACCTGGCACGGCTTCAAAGAGATCGACGACAACCACATGTACCTCGACCCGATCAAGGTCACCCTGCTGACGCCGGGGATGAAGGCCGATGGTACCCTGGCGGACGAGGGCATTCCCGCCGCCATCGTCGCCAAGTATCTCGACGAACATGGCATCATCGTCGAGAAGACCGGGCCGTATAACCTATTGTTCCTGTTCAGTATCGGTATCGACAAGACCAAGGCACTCAGCCTGCTGCGGGCGCTGACCGACTTCAAGCGCGCCTACGATTTGAACCTGCGCGTCAAGAACATGCTGCCGTCGCTGTACCGCGAAGATCCCGAGTTCTATGAAAACATGCGCGTCCAGGCGTTGGCCCAAGGGATCCATGCCCTGATCCAACACCATAACCTGCCGGATCTGATGTACCGCGCCTTCGCGGTGTTGCCGACCCCGGTACTGAATCCGCACGACGCCTTCCAGCAGGAGTTACGCGGCCAGGCCGAAGAGATCGCGCTCGACGAGATGATAGGCCGGGTGAATGCCAACATGATCCTCCCCTACCCACCGGGCGTACCGCTGGTGATGCCGGGAGAGATGCTGACGGAGGAGAGTCGCCCGGTGCTGGAGTTCCTACAGATGCTGTGTGAGATCGGCGCGCACTATCCCGGCTTCGAGACCGACATCCATGGCGCCTATCGCCAGGCCGACGGGCACTATACTGTCAAGGTGCTGAAGTCGGCCTCATGACGCCGCGCCGGCGCCCGCTCACGGGGCGACGCTGATCGCCTCACCGTGTGGGAGCTCCCACCCACACGCCATTGATGACGCGGCGGGCCGTCGCCGTGTCATCCTGCCCACGGCCCGCACGTCACCCGGCGCGGTATGCGTCGACGTGTCTCGGCCGTAGGCCTTGATGCCGGCGGATGAGGAGGTGCTCCTCAGCCAACCTTCCTCGGTCCACGTCCCCTCCGTCGGCTTTTTTTTCACGCACCTGACCCGCGAGGGCAGGCTGTGTGCCACATCGCAAATAATAAAACACAATTTCAATTTAATTGAATTGATAGACCGCTGACAGTAGACTACCCCCAGACACGCGGATGGATTTCCGCCCCCGCGGGCCTTCCCCCGGCGGAGATCGCCGCCCTTCTCTTGGGTTACGATGTAAGGATATGTTGTGAAAATTGCACTAATGATGGAAAACAGCCAGGCCGCCAAGAACGCCGTGGTGTTGCAGGAGCTTAACGCCGTCGCGCAGGCTGGCGGACATCAGGTCTATAACGTCGGCATGAGCGACGAACAGGATCACCATCTGACCTACATTCACCTGGGGATCATGGCCAGCATCCTGCTCAATGCCAAGGCGGTCGACTTTGTGGTCACCGGCTGCGGCACCGGCCAGGGCGCCCTGCTCTCCCTCAACGCCCATCCGGGCGTGGTGTGCGGTTACTGCATCGATCCGGCCGACGCCTTCCTGTTCGCCCAGATCAACAACGGCAACGCCCTCTCCCTGCCGTTCGCCAAGGGGTTCGGCTGGGGCGCCGAGCTGAACCTGCGCTACATCTTCGAGAAGGCCTTCGCCGGTGAGCGTGGCCAAGGGTATCCGCAAGAGCGTCGCGAACCACAGGTCCGCAACGCCGCCATCCTCAACCAGGTCAAGGCCGCGGTGATCAAGGATGACTACTTAGACACCCTGCGCGCCATCGATGGCGATCTGCTGAAGACCGCCGTCGGCGGTGCTCGCTTCCAGCAGTGCCTATTCGAACAGGGCCAGGATGCGGCGATCATCGACTTCGTGCGTAGCCTACTGGCCGCCTAAGGCGATACATCCATAGCGCAACGCCGCCCAATGGGCGGCGTTGTCGTTTCGGCGAAAGCCAAGGGCGTTATGACTCCAGCGCCAGATTCCCGGAAGGGAGCGTCGCCTGCTGCGGACGCGAGACTCGCAGCGAGCAACACAGGGTGACCAGCAACAGGGCGAAGATCAGATAGAAGGTCGCCATAAAGCCGCCGAACAGCGCCGCGACGATCGAGCCGATGATGCTGCCGACGCCGAAGCCCAGGTAGATCACGCCGTAGTTTTTGGTCAGGTTATTCAGGCCGAAGAAGTCGCTGACCAGCGAAGGATAGACGGTGATGGTGCCACCGAAGCTAAAGGCGATACAGGCGACCGCCAGGTAAAACAGCGTCTCATTCAACGGTACGAACAGCAACAGCGCCATCCCCAGCAGCGTCACCACTTGCGCCAACGAGATCACCCGAATGCGCGCCATCTTATCCGACAACACTCCCAACACCAGACGCCCAGCCAGGTTGGCGACGGCGATCACCGCGACCGCCCCGGCGGCGATGCCGCTGGCGAGATGTGCCATATGCTCGCCGATATCCTTCGCCACCCCGATGACATACAAGCCGCTCATGCAGGCGGAGAGGAAGATCAGCGCCAAGACCCAGTACTGCGGCAGGCGCATCGCCTGAGCCAGCGTGAAATCGACCCGGCTGCCCGCCTCGGCGCTCTGCGCGCTGGCCTCCTGGCGCTGCGGCGCGTCGCGCATCAGCAGACTGCCGCACAACACCATCACCATGGCGATGATGCCCCAGTAAACGAAGGCCTGTGCCAGGCCGACGTGGCTCAACAGCACACCGTTAATAAACTTGAAGCCCAGACTCCCCAGGCCATAGGCGCCGATGGCGCAGGCGGAGACCAGCCCCTTGCGCTGCGGGAACCATTTCACACAGTTGGAGAGCGTCATCAGGTAACCGGCGCCGTCGGCCAGCCCGACCATCACCCCGGCGCACAGATAGAGCATCAGCAGATTATGGGCGTGAGCGGTCAGGAAGAAGCCGACCCCCAAGGCGATCCCCGCCCCCTGCGTCACGCGCCGCACGCCGAAACGCTCCTGTAACTTACCCGCCAAGGAGGAGGCCAGCGCCAACGACAGGCTGAGTAGGCCGAAGGTAAAGGCGACCTGGCTCACCGGCTCATCGAGGCGCTGCGACAGTTGGGCGTTGAACAGGCTCCAGGTGTACACCGAGCCGAGGGCAAACTGGGTAATGACCGTACCGATCAGCGTCAGTACGCGGGTGCGTTGGCGGGAATGCGGATCCATAGTTACCTCGTGAATGTCAGTTGGCGGCAGCGGCGGGCTGCCGAATACTGGGCACTATAGGCGCACGCCCGCGCGAGGCGGGCGAAAAAGGCATGAGATGCACGATGAGAGGAATGAAATGCAGCCCATGGGGAATGGAATGCAGGCTATAAACGCATCAACTGGCGGAAGGCCTTGATGTTGCTGCGGCTAACGGGCACCTCAAACGTCAGATCATGCAGGTGGATCAAGTAGGTGCTATTGAACCAGGGGACGATCTCGCTGATCTTATCGATGTTGACGCAGTAGGAGCGGTGGCAACGAAAGAAGCGCTCCGTCGGCAAGCGGCTGATAAACTCGCTTAGGCTCATCGACAAGACGAAACGATCATCGCGGGTATACACGTAGGTCAGCTTCTCGTCGGCCTCGGCATAGTAAATCTGCTCACAGGGGGTGACGATGATACGTTCACCCTTGGTGAGGTTGACCGTCGCCGCCGGGGCGGCGCTCTCCGCCGTGCTGAGCGGCGGGCGACGCGCCTGCTGCTCCAGCTGTTGCAGCACCTGGATGATACGCGCCTCGTTATAGGGCTTGAGAATGTAGTTAAACACCTCCAGCTCGAAGGCCTCGGCGGCAAACTCCTTGTAGGCGGTCACGAACACCACCGCCGGCCCCTCCTCGCCATGCTGCTGGCTCAACAGGTTGCGCGCCAGCATCATCCCGTCGATGGAGGGGATCTGGATGTCGAGAAACAGCACATCCACGCGATGCGTCTGGAGGTATTTGAACGCCGCCAAGCCATCCTCAAACTGCGCCTGCACCCGGATCTGGCTATGACGGCCGATCAGGTAGGCCAACTCTTCACGCGCCAGATATTCGTCTTCAACAATGATCGCTGTCAGCATGCGCCCCTCCCGCTTTCGGCAAATAGAAACAGACTTCGGTTCCCGGCTCCAGGCGGCGAATGCGCAGCCCCTCGCCGTAGAGCAGTTGCAGACGCTGCTGGACATTGCTCAGGCCGATGCTATCCCCGCTCGGCTCGCCGCGCGCCACCTGTTCGATCACCGCCTGGCTGATGCCATAACCGGTATCGCGTACCGCGATGCGCACCCGCTCCGGCTCATCACGCACCTCGATGGTCACCCGTCCCGGCCCGCTGCGCGGCTGAATGCCATGCAGGATGGCGTTCTCCACCAGCGGTTGCAACAGCAGGCTGGGCAGGGAGATCGACACCGGATCCAGGGCGAAGATCACCTGCAAGCGATCGCCGAAGCGCGCCTGTTCGATGGCGATGTAGTTACGCACCTGCATCAGCTCCTCCGCCAGATCGATCAGCCGATCGCCGCGCGCCAGATTGTAACGCAGGTAGTCGGCCAGCGAGGCGATCAACTGGCGCGCCTTATCCGGATCGAGGCGGATCAGCGACGAGATGGCATTCAGGGCATTAAACAGGAAATGGGGATTGATCTTGCTCTGCAACGCGCTGAACTCGGCCTTACGCGCCCCTTCGCGTAGCTGCTCCATGCGCGCCACCGCCATCTGCGTCGACATCAGTTGCGACAATCCCACCGCCAACTCGCGCAGCGCGCCGGTGATGCGATAGCGGCGACGGTAGTAGATCTTCAACGTCCCGGTCACCGCCTCCTGCTGCTCACGCAACGGAATGATGATCACCGAATGGAAGTCCGACAGATTGTAGCTACGTAGGTTATTGTTCAGCAGGATCTGCCCGCTCTCCACCGCCTCGCGTGTCAGCTGACTGATGGCGTGATGCCCCTCCAGCGCGTAGCATTCACGCCCGGTACCGGCATAGGCCAGCACATCCTGCGTATCGGTGATCGCCACCGCATCGGCGCCGATCTCGCGGCGAATGATCTCGCATACGGACTCGAAGGCGCTGCGCGTGATCTGGTGAAAATAGGGCAAGGTCTGGTTGGCGACATCCATCGCCAGCTTGGCCTGACGCGCGGCGATCAGCTCCTTCTCATCGTTGAGATCCTGCACCAGGCGGATGATCAGGCCGATGCAGATCGCCCCGACGATCATCGGCACCCCAATCTTACTGACGATGGCGATCCCCACGGCATGGGGCTTGGTCAGCAGCAGGATCAACAGCATGGTCAACCCCTCGCACGCCATCCCGGCCAGGATGCCATACAGCCAGAGGCGCGAACGGCGCGCGCGGTAGTAGATCAGCGTCGCCAACAGCCCGGCCACCACGCTGCTCAGCAGACAGGGCAACGAGGTGTAACCGTCCACATCGATCAGATAACGATGCACCCCGGAGACGATCCCGGCGGGGATCCCCACCCAGGGGCCAAACAGGATGCCGCCAGCGATGATGGCGATGATGCGCACATTGATCAGCGCCCCTTCGACCCGCAGGCCGGTATAGGTGCTAAACACCGCGAAGGCGCAGAACAGTACCGACACGGTAGCCAGCTCCAGGGCCGAACGATTCTGTTTCTGCAATAACGATTGAAAGGGGCGGATGCGGGTCAGGAAGAACAGCATCATCAACATCAACGCCGCCCGCTCGAACACGGCCAGCAGCCGCAGGAAATCACTGATCACGTCGCTACCTCACCGGGTAGTAGGGCCGCTCGCGGCCGGAAGGAACCTGTGCGAGGCCGCGCCGGGTCACCCCCACGCGGCCCCGTCGCTTAGGCCGACATCCCTGCGGCGCGAAACTGTGGCAGCCACTGACGCTGGGCGGCGAACAGCTCATCGAACATCTGTTGGATCTGATCCAGGGTACAGACCGCGGCGGTCAGCGGATCGAGGGAGAGGGCATAGCGCGCCGCCTCCAGATCGCCGCTCAGCGCCGCCTGCACCACCAGCTCCTGCACCGCGATGTTGCTCTTACACAGGCTGGCGCACTGGGTCGGTAAGCGCCCCATCGCCTGCGGATGCAGGCCGTCGCCATCCACCCAGATCGGCACCTCCACCACGCACTCCGCCGGCAGGTTCTCTACCAGCAGCCCCTGCGGCTGACGGTTGGCCATATTGCCGTTGATACGGGTCCGCTCACCGCTGAGCTGCGCGCTGATCAGCTTCGGCGCGTTGAGCATGTTCGGCGCGATGACGAAGGGCCGCTCGCCCGCCAGCTGGGCATCGATCTCCGCCTTGCCGGCGGCGTGCACCTGCTCCTCCAGCGCCAACAGATTCCAGCGCTGCGGCAGAAAACGGTCGATCATCGCCGGGTTCTTGCGGAAATAGGGCAGATAGTCGCTACAGTGCCAATGGTTCTCGGTACACCACAGGCCGAAGAAGCGCAGCACCTCGCAACGCACCCCATCCGCCTGACGCACCCGCTCCTCCTCCGCCAGGGCGCGGACCCTTGGCAGCAGATCCTCGCCATGGCGAGACAGCGCCGTGATCCAGGTCATATGGTTGATACCGGCGAAGTCGTATTCGATGTCCGCCGGGACCTCATGGTACATCAGACGCTGCCAGCGCTGCGGCGTCGAAGGGTGGTCGACCCACGGCCCCAGCCCCAGGTAGCCGGCCAGTTGCGCCACGGTATAGCGCACCCCGTAGCACAGGCCGATGCTACGCACCGCGCTGGCCTCCTTCGCCGCCCAGGTCAAGGGGGCCAGTGGGTTGGCATAGTTGATGAACAGCGCCTGCGGACACAGCTCCTCCATGTCACGCAAGATAGCCAGCATCGGCGGGATATGGCGCAGGGCACGGAAGATACCACCCGGCCCCAGGGTATCCCCCACCTCCTGGATCACCCCATAGCGCGCCGGAATCTCCATATCCAGCCGCCAGGGAGCCAGGCCGCCGACCTGGATGGCATTGATGACGAAGTCGGCACCGCGCAACGCGCTGCGGCGATCGGTGGTGTGACGTACCGTCACCCTCACCCCAGACTGGGCCACCATCATGCTGATCAGCCGCTGGCTACGCGCCAGAGCCTGCTCATCCAGATCCATCAGGATGATCTCGCTACCCTCCAGCACCGGGCTGGCCAATAGGGCAGAAATGATCTGACGCGAAAACATGATGCTGCCCGCGCCGATCAGTGTGATTTTGCTCATGGAATTGCCTTACTCAATACGCTGCGCCGCGGCGCAGCCTTAACGCCGCCGTGGGCGGCGTTGCAACAAGGCGCCGTGTGTCACCAGCGCCAGCAGGATGATCACCCCATACACCAACCGGGCCCAGAAGCCGTCTAGCCCGGCGCTGATGATCCCCGCCTCCAACATGCCGATGATGCAGGCGCCGAACAGACTGCCGATCAGCGAGCCGCGTCCGCCCAGCACCGAGGTACCGCCGATGAACACCGAGGCAAACACCAGCAACATGTAACCCTGCCCCTGGTTCGGCCACCAGCTGCTCATCTCGACGCTCAGCAAGACCCCGACCAAGGCGGAGAGAATGCCCATCACCATAAACAGCCAGAAGCGGGTGGCGTTGACCGGTACCCCCATCAGACGCGCCGACTCTGGATTGTCGCCGATGAAGTTGATCTGATCGCCGAAGCGGTGACGCGCCAGGTAGAGCCACATCACCAGGGTAGCCAGCAACCCCCACAGGCTCTGCGCCGGTAACCAATCGCCCAGACGCCCCACCAGCAGGGTGGCCAAGCCATCGTCACGCAGCGTCGGCAGGCTGATCGCCAGCCCATTAGCCAACACCGTCGACAAGCCGCCGAGGAAGAACTGAGTACCGATGGTGGCGATGATCGAGGGGATGTTGAGACGCACCACCAGTAGGCCATTCAACAGCCCGCACAGCAGACCGCTGAACAACGCCCCGATCAACGCCAGCAGACCGGAGCCGGTATGCTGATACAGCCAGGCGAAGACGAAGCCGCCCAGCGCCACCACGGAGGGGAAACTGAGGTCGATCTCGCGGGCGATGATCAACAGCGTCATCCCCAGCGCTAGCAGCACCGTCAGCGGAATGGTAGAGAGCAGCGAGGTATAGATCCGCGCGTGCAGAAAGGTCACCGGGCTGATGACGGCGAACAGCAGCCACAGCAGCAGCAAGATCAGGCCGGTCAGCAACGGCGCCCGATGACGGGAAAAAAACAGTTTCATCGACTCATGACCTCACGGCATCTAACAACGCCTGCTGCAGGCTGGCCAGCGTCAGCTGATCCTTACGATAGGCGGCGACGATCGCCCCGCGATCCATCACCACGAAACGGTCCGCCACCCGGTAGGCGTCGGCCATATTGTGGGTGATCAGCAGACAGGCGCGCGCTTGACTACGCAGCTGTTCGATGAAGCGCAACACCTTCTCCACCTCACCGAGGGAGAGAGCGGTGGTCGGCTCATCCAGGATCACTAGGCGCGCGTCAAACAGCATCGCCCGACCGATGGCTAGCCCCTGGCGTTCGCCGCCGGAGAGTTGGCCGACCAACGCATCGACGTTGGCACCAACGCCGCGAAAGTTCAGCTGGTGTAGCAGCGCCTGCGCCCGGCGCCGCTCCTCACGCTCATCGATAAAGCCCCAGCGATTGCGCAGATGGCGCCCGAGGAACAGGTTACGCCACAGCGATTGACCCAGTCCCAGCGCGCCGTTCTGGTAGACGGTCTCGATCCCCTGGCGGCGCGCGCCCAGCACGTCGTAACGCCGCCCATCGACCGCCTGCCCCGCCACCTTCAGCGTACCGCTATCGAAGCGCTCGGCGCCGGCGATCGCCCGGATCAGGGTCGATTTGCCGGCACCGTTATCCCCCAGCAAGGCCACGACCTCACCGGGGAACAGCTGAAAGTGAATATCGCGCAGGGCATGAACCGGGCCGAACCATTTGTTCAGCCCGATCAGTTCCAGCGCAGGTTGCATCATCAACGCAGACCTTTGCTGGCCAGCGGCGCGATCAGCCCGATGTTCTCTTTAGAGACGAAGCCCGCGCCGGTGTTGATATCCAGACCGGAGAAGCCATAACGCTTGGTCAGGACGATCTGCACCACGGAGAAGTAGCCCATCAGGTAGGGCTGGGCATCGGCCACCAGCTGCACATAACCGGATTTGATCGCCTCGGCGGTCGCCGGTGACAGGCTGAAACCGGCCACATAGACTTCGCCCGGCTTGATACCGGCATTACGCATCAGGTTGCCCATCTGCGCGGTCAAGGCGCCGTGATCGACCAGCACCATCTTCACGTCCGGGTGGGTCGCCATGTAGGCGGTAAAGGCTGGGGCACCCAGAGAGGGATCTTTATCCACCTCCGGTGAAATCTGCAGGAAGTCGACCTTCACGCCGGCCTGCTCCAGCCCCTTGATCAGCCCCAGGGTCGATTCGCTACGCGCGGCCCGATCCTTCAGCCCCCAGACCAACGCGCGATCGCCCGCCTTCAGGCCACTGCGACGCACCGCCTCTTTCGCCAGACGTAAACCACGCACCGCGTTGTTATCGCCGACGTAACCGAAGCCCTTGCTCTGCTCAGCCTCCATGGTGCCCGGCAGCTCGGTATCGATGGAGGTCACCAGGATGCCCTTATCGATCGCCTCCTTGATCAACGGCTGGTAGGCGGTATCGCCCGGCAGGCCGATCACCACGATGCCGGTCGGCTTGGCCGCCAACGCCTGCTTAAAGTTTTCGATCATCTTCTGCGGCTGCCAGTCGGAGTAGACCAGACGCAGATCGACGCCCAGATCTTCCGCCGCCTGCTTAGCCCCGTTCTGCACCACCGTCACGTAGGACTCGCCGACCGGGCCGCCCACGTCGAACCAGATGCTCATCCCCTTACCCGACGGCTCGGCCGACGCCGTATTCGCCCCGACGCAGCCCAATGCCAACAACGCGGCCGCCGCAATACCTTTAATCTTGCGAGAAATACCCATCATTATCACCTTAATTATTCGTAGGGTGAGCGGCCCTTACCGCTGACCGCCCCATCGTCGCGTCCGGGACATAAAAAAGACGACCCTCTCGTCGTCCTTCGTCATGCCACCCGCTTACGCGGAGGAAATATATTAGGCGTTTTTATGCTCGCGCTAAAGCCCCGTCTTGCCGCCGGGGCGATACCACTGCAACGCGCTCTGCGTTAAACTACACTCCCGCTCTCCCCGCACAGCATCTCCTCGCGGCAGAGAGGCGGTCAACGAACAATAATAACGCACGGACCTCACCTGGGCGGCTCGACATTTGGCGGCCCCCAGAGATAACCATTTTCATCTGTTAAAGGAAAAGACCATGTCCAACTCACGGGCCGCACTTCTGGTCGAACGCATCAAGGATGCGCTGAAAGGCAACCGACCACAGACCAGCGAGATCAACGTACAGCTGGTCGAAGACAGTTCCTTTGGCCCCGTCAAGATCGTCATGTTTCTGTGGAGCGTGGCGGACAACGACCTCAATGCCGACATCGTCGCCCAAGAGGCGCTGTTTCTGCTGAGAGATGAAGACATCTACGTCTCTTTCCACAAGACGCGCCGCCGCGACGGCGAGCGCCTGCTGACCGTCACCCAACCGCTGGAACCGAACAACCCGAAATACAGCTATGGCAACCTGCGCGGCTTCACCTCGCTGTGGCTGATCCAGGCCACCGGAGCAGAGAAACTGAAACAGGCCAATGCCGAGCATGGCGACGGACGCATCATCCGCCGCTAAACGCCCGCGCGGCGCCGTCGCCACGGCGCCTCCTCCCCCACCTTACGGTTTAGCGGCCGCCTGCGCCGCCGGGGCGCTGAAGTCGTAACGCGCCAGCACCGTACGGCTCTGACCATTACTATCCGTCTCGCTGATCCCCAAGCCGATCGCCTCGACGCGCTGCGCGCTAAAGTGTTGACCGTAGCTTTGCATAAACTGGCTCAAGGCGGCATGGTCGCTCTGCGCCAGCAGGGTGATATGGGGATCGAAGTGTGTAAAGACGTTCGGGCTACCATATTGGGCAAACGCCGCCTTCTTCTCCGGATAGGCATTGACCCAGGCCGGCATCGCCGCCGACTTATCACGATAGGGCGAGAGGCGCTGCACCAGGCTGTCCGACAGGCGCTGCAACGACGGGCTGTTTTGCACCGCGATCATCAGCCAGTCGCCACGCGTCTGGGTCAGATGGGTTAGCTGCAACGGGAAGGGCTGCCATTGGCGACTCAACGCCGCCACCTCACGCTGTAAGCGCGGCAAGGCATCCGGCCCATAATCGGCCAGATAGAGCGTGACATGGGGCATAAACCCCTGGCGCGCCAAGCTGGTGAGGCCACACTCTGCCAGCTGTTCGCTGGTCTGCGCGATCAGGGTGTTAACCCCCGCGCTCGGGATGATGAACACATCATAGCTTTTACCCGGCGCCGCTCCCCAAGCCGTCCCCGCCAACAGACACATCAGTGCGCACGCGCTTAACCCCCGTCTCATCTTGCCTCCTCGTCGCTCATCTCACCACCGGGCCAACGTCCGCGCGCTGCGCAGTTCGACCCGCTTAAGCGGATTATCATCCCCGGCTCACGTCGGTAAAAATGCGATCGCACTCAAGAAAGCGCCTGTCGATATAGCCAAAAGCCAGCAACGTAAGCCGTTATAGTTAACACTTTCACTCACGGCCCCGCGCTTCAGTCGTCGTACAATCCCTCGCGCCTAACGGCGCGGTGGCTACGCATCCGGCTAGCTCCGCGCCGTTCCCTGACGGCGCGCCGCCATGGCATAGTCGGTGAGCGCCTCATAACTGCGCCGATCGACAATGAAGAGAATACTGAACAGAAAGATCACCATGAAGATCACCGCGCTGCCAAACGCCAGCGGAAAACCATAGGCCGAGGCGATGGCGGTCAGGATCAGCGAGTTCAATGCCCCCATGATGTTCAACACCCCATTAAAGATGCCATACACCATCCCGGTCGATGCCTGATTGGGTGAGATGTCGATAATATTGACCGCCCAGGCGCCGACGGTCAGATTCATAAACAGCTGCACCAGGCCGATCAAGATGGCGGTCAGCCGTCCCAGCCCGCTTTGAGCGGTCATCAACGACGCCACGACACACAATACCGCTAAAAACATCGGCACGGCCGTACCAATACGGCGCGCCGTCAGACGGTTATAACGCCGTACCAGACGATCATTAAAGGGACCGGAGAGGAGAAAACCAATAAAGCCCATAAAGGCACCGAGGCTCGACCACAAGGCACTTTTCAGAATATCCATGTGGAAGGTGTAATACATGTAACTGGGCACCCAGTTAAGAAAGGTAAATAAAATATAACCGAAGGTCAGGTAAATCAGCAGCATCCCTACCCCGGTACGGGAGGTAAATACCCGGCGGATCCCCGGCCAGTCTATCTGCTCTTGACGCGCATCCACCATATTGCCAATCCAGGCCAACTCCTGCCGATTGACTCGCCGATCATCCGCCGGACTATCGCGCACCACCCACAGCCAGACCGGCAACAGGAGCAGACCTGCCCCACCAAAAATGACGAAGGCCCAACGCCAGCCCAGGGAAACGACAATCCAACCTACCAAAATACTGCCGATGGCAGGGCCAAGATATTGCCCAGAGCCAGCTAAGGTATAGGCCGTAGAGCGTTCCGTCGGCGCCGCCCAACTATTCGCCGCCTTGGCATTAAAGGGCCAGATCGGTGCCTCACCGACTCCCATCAAGCCACGGAGAATAAACCATCCGGTGAGCGTTGTGGCAAAGGGAGAGGCGATGGTAAAGAGTGACCACCAGCCAAAGGCGGCAAAGATCCCCCAACGTAGCCCTAATTTATCCGCCAACCATCCCCCCGGGAAATTAAACAGGGCATAGGCCATCCCCCAGACAAAAGAAATATCACCGATTTCTGCCAGGCTAAAATGCAAATCTTTTTGAATGTCAGGGATAGAGACAGAAAAGTTAACCCGATCCATGTAATTAATTGCGATGACTATAAACATCAGCAATATAATTAAGTAACGCCGTCTGGTCATAGAGACTCCTTAAAAATAAGGCAGCTATCTCAGCACTGAGCACGGCATATCATTTGTGACAGCAATCAAAGTCACGGGTAACAGTTCTCACCATTTTATTGCGGTAGACTGTTTTTTGTTAAGGTTCATGTAGCCGAGGCTGGCGGAAAAATAGTAGCGGTCGCGGCTTACCTGATCGTATCGTCAAATAAAATCATCGTTGCGCGTTACCCCCCCTTAATGGCCGCGATTCGGTTAAACGATCGACCGGCCCGATGGGGCACCTAGCCCTTGCCGTGGCGTACGATTGCCTGAGGTCGATGTACGCGGATCCCTCCCACCACCGCCCACACGATGCTACGCAGCGCCGATGCCCACTTCACCGCCTGGCATTGGCCATCACCGGATACGCTAACGACTGACGGCACGGCCTAGCCGGAAAAACGAGTCAGCCTGATGGAATACCCGCCGTAACCCAATAAGCGCGTAACGCGTGGGTATCAGGCGCTCTGTCGGGCGACAAACTTATAGGGGAAGATCACCGTCTGCGGCGCGCCGGGACGCTCGCCATCCGGGGCGGCCAGCCATTGCTGTAGGCGTTTCGCCGCCTCATGCGCCATCTTGTCGTAATCGATGCGTAGCGAGGTTAACGAGGGGTGGATCTGGTCGCAGTTGGCGGAGCCTTCGACGCAGGCCAGCGCCAACATGCCGGGCAGCTTAATCAGCCGCCGTTGGCATTCAAACAGCACCCCCAGCGCGATCGCCTCGTGGCTGCATACCACCGCCTCCAGCTCCGGCTGGCGGGTCAACATGTCGCTGATAGCCTGGCGGCCAAACTCCATCGTCGCCACATAGGGCGTGGTAATGCTCTGTTCGGCGCTGTAGTTATGGTGCAGCATCGCCCGGCTCCAGCCGCTCAGCTGTTGCCCTTGCATCTTGCGCCCCATCTGGGCGCCGATATAGCCGATGCGCTGGTGCCCCTGCCGCAGCAGGTACTCGGTGAGGAAGTAGGCTGCATCGCCGATATTGCTCTGCAGGTTCAGGGCGAAGGGGTATACGGCCTCGCCGGCGGCGCAGATCACCGGTAACGCGCTGTTGGCGAGCAGCTCGACGGCCTGCTCCGCATTCAGCGCGCCGAACACCACCAGGGCCGCCGGACTACTCTGCAGCAGCGTAGAAAGCACCTCGGCCTCCCTCTTCGCCTGGTAATCGTGACAGCCGATGACCACCTGATAGCCGTTGTCGTTCAACGCCGCCTGCAATGATTGCAGGAACACCGAGCTAGCGTAATCACGCAGCGAGGGGACGACCACCGCCACCGTCCGGCTCTGCCCCGATGCCAGGATCCCCGCCGCCGAGTTTGGAATATAGCCTAACTCGGCGATCGCCTGATCGATCTTGGCGCGCAGCTTAGCGGAGACCAGTTCGGGGGTGCGTAACGCGCGCGATACCGTCATCGAGCCGACACCGGCTCGTTGTGCGACCTCTTGTAGGGTGACGCGCCCGGTGCCTTTTCTCTTGCGTGTTTTTTCCATGAAGTAGGGTGTATTCACATTGATCACTGACCGTCTTACGGTAGCACAGCTTGCCGCCGATGATCAGCGCAGCGACGTGCTTTGAGCGCCGGCGGATTAATTTCGCAGCAAAATGATAGCGCTATCACGAAATCACTTCCTCGAGCTAGATAGCGCTACCATTGCTCTCTACTATGCCTTTCACAAGAGAATCATTTTAAAAAAACAGCCGACATGACCAGGAGCCGATTGAATGTTGACGAAACTGCTTACCCCCAACGTCATTCAGGTTATCGAGCAGGTAACGGACTGGCGTGAGGCGATTCAAACCGCCTGTGCCCCACTGATAGCAAATAATGCGATTACCCCTGGCTATGTCGATGCCATTATTCAGTCGCATAACAAAATCGGCCCCTATTATGTGCTGGGCCCAGGCATGGCCATGCCGCATGCACGCCCGGAAGATGGCGTGAATCAATTGGCATTAGGCCTGACCGTGATTAAACACGGCGTCGAATTCGGCTCCGCCGGTAACGATCCGATTAAATTACTGATCGTATTGGCCGCCACCGATAGTAATAGCCACATCGGCATCATCGCCAAACTCGCCGAGCTGTTCGATAACCAAGACGATATCGATAGGCTGCAACAGGCAGAAAGCGTCGATGAGATCCTACAAGTCATCGCGCGTTATTAATTACGAATTACACCGAGGGAATAATTATGAATATCACAGTGGTATGCGGTAACGGTTTAGGCACCAGTCTGATGATGGAAATGAGCATCAAGACCATCCTAAAAGATCTGCAGGTCAACGCCGAGGTTAACCATGTCGATTTAGGCTCCGCCAAAGGCACCGCCAGCGATATTTTCGTCGGTACCGCCGATATCGCCGAGCAGTTGGTCGCCCAGCAGGTCGGCGGCGAGATCGTCGCGCTGGATAACATGATCGATAAAGTGGCGATGAAAGAACGTCTGAGCGTCGCCCTGCGTAAACTCGGCGCATTGTAGTGGAGGCACTATGTCATTCTTCCGTTTTCTGATGCAGGATGTGCTATCCGAACCGGCGATATTAGTCGGCCTGATCGCACTCATCGGCTTAATCGCCCAGAAAAAACCGGTTACCGAATGCATTAAAGGCACCATCAAGACCATCATGGGTTTTGTCATTCTGGGTGCCGGCGCCGGTCTGGTGGTCAGCTCGCTGGGTGACTTCTCCGCCATCTTCCAACATGCCTTCGGCATTAATGGCGTGGTGCCGAATAACGAGGCCATCGTCTCCATCGCCCAGAAGAGTTTCGGGCGTGAGATGGCGATGATCATGTTCTTCGCCATGCTGATCAACATCGTTATCGCCCGCCTGACACCGTGGAAGTTTATCTTCCTCACCGGTCATCACACGCTGTTTATGTCGATGATGGTGGCGGTGATCCTGGCGACCGCCGGGATGCAGGGCACGATGCTGGTGCTGGTCGGTTCGCTGATCGTCGGCTTCTGTATGGTGTTCTTCCCGGCCATCGCCCATCCCTACATGAAAAAGATCACCGGCTCAGACGACGTGGCCATCGGCCATTTCTCGACGGTATCCTATGTACTGGCCGGCTTTATCGGCAGCAAGTTCGGTAACAAAGAGCACTCTACCGAAGACATGAATGTGCCGAAGAGCCTGCTGTTCCTGCGTGATACGCCGGTGGCGATCTCGTTCACCATGTTCATCATCTTTATCATCACCTGCCTGTTCGCCGGCAGTGACTATGTGCGTGAGGTGAGCGGCGGCAAGAACTGGTTTATGTTCTCGCTGATGCAATCCATCACCTTCGCCGCCGGGGTGTACATCATCCTGCAAGGTGTGCGGATGGTGATCGCCGAGATCGTCCCAGCCTTTAAGGGGATCTCCGACAAGCTGGTGCCCAACGCCAAGCCAGCGCTGGACTGCCCGGTGGTGTTCCCCTACGCCCCCAACGCGGTACTGGTTGGCTTCTTGAGCAGCTTTGCCGCCGGGGTCATCGGCATGTTCGTGCTGTACGCGCTGAACATGACGGTGATCATCCCCGGCGTGGTACCGCACTTCTTCGTCGGTGCGGCGGCGGGTGTGTTCGGTAACGCCACCGGTGGGCGGCGCGGCGCCATCCTGGGCGCCTTCGCCCAGGGGCTGCTGATCACCTTCCTGCCGGTGTTCCTGCTGCCGGTACTCGGCCAGATCGGCATCGCCAACACCACCTTCAGCGACGCCGACTTTGGCGTGGTGGGCATCCTGCTGGGCATTATCGTGCGCTGATAGCGCGACCGCCCTACCTCACAGACGCCCCGTCACCTCGCATGATGGGGCGTTTTTTATGGTGCCAGCCTGCCCTCGCGCCCCTCACTCACGCCGACGTAGCAACGTGGGCCATCAACGCATCTGCTGATGGCGGAAAACAACGCGCACATCGCCCACGATCCCACTATATGGGAAAACAGTACGGCAGCACGCCCGTATGGTGGAACCGTCCGGAGAACGTTGTAACGGCAAAAAATGACCCTATTTTATGGCTGAACGACAGCGAAACCACGGAGAAACTGACCGATGATACCCCGGACACACCGCCAACTCGTCAGCGTTGAAGTGACGTGGCCTGCACAAACGCTGCCTCTTCCCTTGCAACAGGTGGTGGAAGCGCTGACGCAGGGAGAAACGCCCGATCAAATTATCACCCGGATGAATTTACAGGGATTTCAGGCATGGCGCGAAGCGACATCGCCGCAGGATGAACACGACATTTTTCAGATACGGCTGGATGAGGCGCACGAGGCGCGGTTCCTCTGCCGCTACATTACGCTGCCGCTGCACTGATGCCCGACCCTGCGCCACTCCCCATGCACCGTCCCGGGCGGCTCGGTTGGATCGCATGACTTCCCGGCATGCGGATTGGCTGTTGCCTCGGCGCATGGCAGCTGGCGATAGCGCTGGAGTGGCCGGGTGAGGCATTTTTTATTGTGCCAGCCGGCCCCAGTTCCACCCACTCACGTCGGCGTGGCAACGTGGCTAATTAGCTGATCCGCTAACTGCGCCAAATCATGGGCGACAAACTGTGGCTGGGGGCCGACGCCGAGCGGTGCATTACCGGCCCGCAGCAGCATCGCCCCCTGCCAGCCCGCGCTACGTGCGCCCAGAATGTCCCAATGATGGCAGGCCACCAGACACAACGCGCTCCCCGCCAAGCCGAGCCGCTGCTCGACGGCGCGATACACCACGGGCGCGGGCTTAAAGGCGGCGGCGAGTTCATCGACGCTGAAACACGCCGTAAAGTGGTGGGCGATCGCGGCCGCATCAAGCTGCGCGTGCAACACTTCCGCGCTGTTGTTGGTCAGCGTATACAGGGAGAATCCCGCGGCCTTCAGCCGCGCCAATGCCTGCGGCACCTCCGGCCAGACGGGCAAGGTGGCGATGGCGCGCTGCAGATCATACGATGCCCCCGCCGGAAGCGTCTTACCGTGCGTCGCGGCGACCATCTTTAACACCTCGCCGCCTAAGACGCCAAAGGGCAGCGAGTGGTGATTCAAGGTTAGGGATTGTGCATACAGCACCAACTGAGCGAACCACTCACGCAGCACGTGGGGCGAGCCGAATAGACGGTTAAACAGTGGCGCGAGATGATCGAGATCCAACAGCGTCTCGTTGACATCGAAGATCAGGGCAGGCTTATGATCCATCGTTTCCTCCGCTAGATAGCAACGGCCCTCAAGCTAACCCGCCCCAGCGTCTGAGCGCCATCGTTTTGCCGACAATCGCACTTTAGCGGTTAATCCGCGGGAGCAGGCCAACGCATTCTCCTGCACACCGGCTCTTTTCACTATTCATCGTACCCGCTAGCGCCTCTTCTCTATTCTTTTTGCTATGAATAATCCCGGTGAACAAAAAATAAAGCAGGCGCCAACCCGGCGCCTGCTTTAGATCATTAATGATAAAACCTTACTACAGCGCCAGTCGGCAGAGTACATAAGCGCGACTATAATTGTAGTTCCCCGAGATATCGCCATCAGTCGTACGCGCATTCGCGTGCCCGGGACCATCTGGCCCTGTCGCAGTCTCGGAGGTCCAATGATAGTTATTAACAAAACCAACGTTATAACTCGTCAAATTACCCCACTCATTCCACAGCGGACCTACTGTACGTGCCGTGTTTTTCCCCTTGGAGACTTGGGGACCTAAGGCAAGTCCGCCTTTATCGCTACACCAATCCTGAGCTTCGGTCCATAACGCATAAGCACTGTCATGTTCAAACCATGCATTAACAGTAAAGGTGTAGCTTACCGTACTCCCGCCCGCTTTTGGCTCTGCACTGAGCGTCACTGAATTGGTCGCACTCGATGGTTTCCCCATAATACGGACGCCCCCTGAAGCATCAACGCTCGTCCAGCCCGGTTGATCCGTCGACCACGTATATTGGCCATTATTGGCGGCAGTATCGTTAATAAGTACCCGGAAGGCTGCGCCGGTAAATGCCGTGGTCGGGAAGCCAGAGCTTGCCGAGAACTGATATGGATTCACTGTTGTTGTCAGTCCCGTGACGGCTGCAAAGGTGATAGCCAGACTCGTCGGCGTCATCGCGAGATCGGTGCCACTGAGCTCAGGTATCACCGACACTTGACCAAAAGACGAACTCTTCACTGTTGCCGTATAAACCCCCGAGCCTGCTGTGGACTCTACTGGGTGAGTGATAACAGGAGAGCCATCGCTGAATCCATCCTGGATCTCATAACGTAATGTTAAACGGCTCTCTATGCCTGTAACGGGTCGATTCTCGCTATCCCTCAGCGTGAGCGTTAGCGTGGCCGTGTCGCTGCCATCGCCGATGACCGTGGGCTTATCCAGCGCAAATATTGAGTTAAGCGCAGCCGGCATCCCTTGTACCACCAATGATGCATCCGATCGCACCTCTTCTCCCAAGTATGGTTCGCTAGTGGCCGGATCGGTCGCGGGCGTATAGCCATATATTATTTTTTTGCCGATATCATCGACCATCAAAGTATGCTTATCACCGGTATCGATCACGGCATCCTCGCCTTCACGATACCAATGTAATTGGCTATTCAGCTCGGTATCGCCATCCACATCATTAAATAAGGGTGGACCATCGGATCGCAATATATCCCCCTCCAGCGGATTACCCGTGATAGGAGCTATCGCCACGCCACTTACCGTCGGGACATGTCCTTGAACCGGATCGGTATCGCTTGATGCCGCCCACGCCGGGCCCCCGCCCAGTAACCCTAACATCAGCGCAATGGCCGGGGAACATCCCGTCCTGCGTATTGTTCTCATGTAATTATCTCCAGCGTCTGTTCCCGTACGGCTACTCTTTGCGGCGCCTCTACTCTACAATACCCGCCAGGCATCATGCCCGGCGGGTATATTGCGCTCTCACCGCCACCCTAAGCTGACGAATTAACCTACTTGCGGGTGAGGGATCACGCATTATCACTCTCTTGCTTTATCCTCTCGTCGCATCGACCTGGATCTTGCGCTTCTGATCGTTACCGACCGGGGTATAGGTGCTGCTGGTCGCACCACCAATGTCGACATAAACCCCCGAGCCAATGGCTGACTCAATCTTCCACTGGTAATTCACCGTGCCAGTACAGGTTGCCCCGGTCGTACAGGTGGCGACGGCGGTCAATTGCTCGCCAACCAGCGGATAACCGTTAGTCATACCCGTAATGGCCACGGAGAGAACATCGTTGCCATCCGTGGTGACAGAACCATCGCCGCTACCATCGATGTTACCGCCACGCGAGGAGAGCTGCTCGCTGCCGTCAGCAGGATCGGTATTCGTCGGGTCGGTATGCGCAGTCACGCCAACCTTGATGCTGTGTCCGATATCCGCTGCGGTTAAGGTATAACTATCCCCCGTCTCACCCGGGATGGCGGCTCCATCGCGATACCACTGGTATGTCGCCGTCCCCTCCGTATCGCCATCCACATCCTGGAAGGCACCCTTATCGATGGAGATCGTATCGTCCGCATTCACCAGACCATTGCCATCCGCATCATGGAATTGGATGCCGATATCAGCATAAGCCGGTATATGTCCTTTGACGGTATCTGTCGGCGTAGACGTCGCAGCGAGAGCCGCGCCAGAAATGGCCAAAATGACAGAAGCCAAAAGCGCTTTTTTATTAAATTGCATGATCCCTACCTTCATTATTAAACTCTCCAGTTTTATATTTTCACTACACATATTTTGTGGATAGATTCCACATATCACATTGCCATTAGCCCGACAGGTCATTACACGACGCGGTTAGATAGTAAATAAATTAAACCTCCATAATTACGGTATAGCTGGCGTTCCCTCTCCCCCAATCACTACTTGAATACGACGCTTCTGATCCGTTCCCACCGGGATATAATCAACCGCTGTTGCGGCGGGAATATCGACATAGTTACCACTATTAATGGCATCTTCTATCTGCCACTGATAAGTCAATGAAGCCGGGCACTCACCCGTCGCACATGTCACCTCGGCATGTAACGGCGTTCCGACCAAGGGATAACCATTAACTAATCCCGTGACGATGACACTATTCACCGCATTGGCGAAGGTAATATCGATGCCCTGAGTCTGATCATCGAAGGTCGCACTCACATGGGTCGTACCTGCGCTAGTATTAGTCACATCAAAGTGAGCGATGCCATTATCATCGGTCGTGACGGTAATCGTCCCCGGCTGGGCGCCATTGTTGGTGTGAAACACCACCTCTCGGTTAGCGAGCGGATTACCATTGCTATCTTTTATAATAAAATCGACACCAATCTTATCGCTACCATTCGCCCGCGCCCCGTCACCGCTAATAACGAACGTACCCTGTGCGGTTACCTGAGGAGGCTGTACCACGACCCTCAACGTCTCACTATTGGATTGGTTCCCCTGGTTATCAAAGGCTACAGCGATTAATTGATAAGTATTTGCAGCAATCTCCGCAGCCGATGTTTGGTGAGCATCGCTTTTAGCTTGAGCCAGCCGATAAGGCGGCAACATTAGACTAAAATGGTTTTTATCTATAACGGTCAATTGCCCGCCGGCAGCAACTAATCCACCATCTTGCCAACTCACCTGATCTAGCGCATATTTACTTTTCAGATTTGCACTAACGGTATACACCGCCCCAGCCAAATCATTAATAGCATGATGAGACAATGCAAGCTTAATAACTTCCTGCTTTTTATATTCCAAGACAATATTATTATTACGATCGACTAGGTTATAACGACTTTCAGCAATCTGACGAGTTGCCGCTACCGAGCCAGGATCGATTTGTGACTGCCAGCTAAGGCCAGGATGATAACTCAACTGAATACTAAACTGAGTATCATTGCGTCCAGCCTTGCCCAAACGCTCATCGACACCAACGGTTAATAGTGGGAATGGCGTATAGTTGACCCCGGCTGTCAGTGCATACGGGTTACGTTGCAGATTCTCCTTACCGAATAAGGCAACGTTCTCCCCGACATACTGTTCATACACTAACTTTCCCCCCAACTGAGGCAAAGCCGGTAGCCAAGCGTTAGCCCGGATATCAAAGCCATTGGCGGCGCGCTCATCGTAATCCGCAAAATCGCGGGACTGATGCCAATTACTCAGCCGCATATAGCCGTTAGTCGACAACTGCAAATAGTCCGTCCACGCCTCAGCACCAATACCCAAGCGTGAGTTATGTCCTGTCAGATCATGGTCGTAGAACATGTTAACGCCCAACATCCAACGATCTAGCAAGGTTCGAGCGCCCACCCCTAGGTTAATGGTGTTACGCCGGTCTTTATTCCGCGCCCCAAGTTGAGTAAATGCAGTGAGGTTCGCGCTATCCCATACCGGGATAAACCAGTCCAATGCGCTTTCACTCAAGGAAAAGTTTTTATCTACATTCAGTTGAACGCGAGCCGTACCATACTTACTTAACCACTGTTGAATTTCTTCATTCGCCGCATTGGTCGCCATGGAGCGAGCCATACCCGCCGCCGCCTCCGAAGGACGAGTCGAAGAAAGTGTCGCTCCCACACTCATCAACTGACCCACTGCCTGAGCCTCTTTTTCCGCCCGAGAGGGTTCCCTCATGGCAGACGATAACTTGGGCGCTTGCCCCGCCTGAGTATTCAGCGATGACATATCCACGGGTATGTCGATCTCATCACCGACGCCCACATGCTCAAATCCACGCGCAAAAATTCGGTATGCATTAACCTGCTTCAATTGTGCTACCGAGATACCCAGCTTTTGCGCCACAGTCGTCACCGATTCCCCCTCTTTCAACACATAGGGTTGCGTCGCACTCGCCAATAACGCCTGCTCATCAACCTTTGGCGCCTGTGCGATGGCAGGGGTAAAAGAAAGACCTAGCGGAAAGGCAATCTGCAAGGCCATCGTCAACCAACCGATTACACGCTCACGACGTACAATGGCATATCCCTGGTGTGGCAATCGTTCATTCTGCTCTGCACAGGATGTACACGGTTTCCGTAATCCTCTTTTTCTAGTTGGCAGAGAAGACAGTATATATATGATATTTTTTGGACTATCCTTTTTCATCTTTCACCCTACGCTAACCCACATCCCATATTAAATGAAACCGATAGATGGATAACTCACCCATTAACCTCGACCATAGCGCTTATTCTTCATATAATGCGTCCTCCTCGCAGAGGATGTTATTAAGTCAGTAGTACACCCTCATCTGGCATTCTGTTAATAATGCTTTTATTACTACAAAAATTCAGTAATTGCCGAAATGTTCGCGTATCAAACACACCTATTTTTCTTAGTGCCTTTTGACGCCGTGCATATACGGCCTTAACATTGACGCCTCGACGTTCAGCGACTTTCTGCAAAGGAATACTTTTCATAGTGGAGTAAATGGTTTCCCACTCAAAATCAGTCAATGTATCAACCGCTTCCTCCGGCATAAAACCATGCTGTTGCGGCTCTGGTTCATTTAACCAAATGGCCATCTCTCCATATAATTTATTTATCTCCCAATTTTTACCAAAAAGTGGAAAGTGACCACGTAGCAAGGCC
This sequence comes from Edwardsiella tarda ATCC 15947 = NBRC 105688, assembly GCF_003113495.2. Taxonomy (NCBI): domain Bacteria; kingdom Pseudomonadati; phylum Pseudomonadota; class Gammaproteobacteria; order Enterobacterales; family Hafniaceae; genus Edwardsiella; species Edwardsiella tarda. The sequence continues at coordinate 472,673 of NZ_CP084506.1, read as the reverse complement.
ATCGTTAAACTATGAACCTGACGATCTGGCATCACAGCAATATGGGGAGCAGCACGCTGTGAACACAACCAGCGAAGTAACGCCAATGAGTCGCCAATACTCTTAAATGATGGTGAAATCAATAAATGTGATATTGCTAGTGAAGCGTAATGCTCATAAAAACAATGAGTATCACTAAATAAGTAAAGTTGATTAGTCTCTGCAGACAATACATGCCGTAACGCTTCACGTGTATAAGCACAACTCTCAATAATGCACAATGATGGCTGGTTTACTCGCGCTCTCTTTGCCGGAGATAGGCAAGTGCTCCGCCACTCCTTCCTGGAGATAGACAAAGCCGGCCGAGTCATCTCCTCCAGCTGTCCCTGTGGTTCCGGAACGGTTTGCCTGCCATCCACTTGTAAAATACGTACGGTAAACTGCTTGTACCCACAATCGACAGCTTGCCATCCTGGCTGGCAAACAATCGAGTCAATCAGGGAGAGCGAATCAAGCAACTTACCGGCCTGACGCGGAGAAATGCGAAAAGCCAAGGCAACATCGACACGAGTAATGGGGGCGTTTTTATATAATCCCCACCACGCAACAGACAAGTCGAGGGGTAAAACCCCCAAGTGTTTTATGCACGCAGGGGTGCGCCATGCACCGTTGACTGCGGTGACGGATTTCTCCCAAATCTGACGCTGACTCAACTCCATAAGTACCGCCCAAAAACTGGATAAAAACAGACCGACCAACGACACAATTAGGACCATTTTGACTACTTTGGTTTAAAAAACTGCCAGCAAGATAGAAAATGGTTAATCAAACCAACAAATAATGAAGTTATAGTTTTTTTAACTTTCGAAAGTGGGAAGAGAGGAGAGGCTATACCCGATTGAGCGATAGTGAGAGGTGGATAAAAAACAGACTACAGAAGCTAATGATCGGAAAAAAGTGATTTAAATTTGATTTAGATCAAATTAATTAGGGGGTGAGCGATGGATTTACGCTCAATTATATGGATGATAAGCGAACCAACCGAGGGACCTGACACTTTGGTCCTAATTGACCCGTCACAAGGCGCTTTTTACGCTGCCACACTCCCTGAAATCGAGCCGCATTACTCGCGGTATAGCGTACCGTATGGCGAATGTTACGATGCCCAAGGTAGTCCTGGATCAGTCGGGTATCGATTCCCCGATCCGCTAAGGCATAGCCACAAGCATGGCGTAACATGTGCGGATGCGAACAAATCGAAATTTCGGCTTTCTTACCGTAGTCAGTGATGATTTTATAGAACTGTTGCCGAGTCAGGCGTGTACCTAAGCGAGAGAGGAAGAGCCACTCAGAATCTGCCGCATAGCGAATTTTCCGGCGTGCCTGAAGCCATACCCTGATCACCTCAACCTCTTCTGGTAGCAATGGATGGTTAGTCGAGAGCCCATTTTTCAATCGATGGATATAGATTGATTGATCATCTAAGTCAATATCTGACAGACGCAAACTCAGTAATTCACTCACGCGTAACCCATGTATAAATCCCATATAAATCATACAATAATTGCGTTCTGCGAAGTACGAATAGCGAGCTTGCTGTAACAGTCGCTCAACCTCGGATTGGGTAAGGTGCTTACGTTTAGACATCTGTAATTCCTGGGAGTTAGAGAGTAGTGATCTTGAGGCCGTAACAGAGTAAATAACGTAGATAAAGATAAGAGGGTAATAGATGAAGATGCTAAAAAGCGGAGTATATCTAATAACTTACTAACTAATCTTTATAATCTTGCTATGGTCCTAGAATAAATGAAATTGTATTATAAATAAACAGGTACAAAAGTCAACTCTCAATGCATCGTTATGCAATCCCTTAAATACCTGCGTATGATAATGGATAACGTCTCACCCTCTAGCCCCTAGAACAGCATTAATGTATGGTTAGCCGACGCTATATTACCAGCAATCAAAAACAATAGATAAAATATATTATTAAGAAAAGGATGAAAGATAACCATTATGATCAACGGTGATTATTCGCACAAGCCATTCCTAGCGATTCGTCACCAGGGATAGTCATCCTATTGCATAGGCATGCATACTTTTTTATTCAGGAGGGTAAGTTTGCAATATATATAAAGGGGCTCCAGAATGGAGCCCCTGTTAATTTTGTTTCCATACGCGAGAGAAACGCTTACAATTACTCGCAGTATAATGTACCGTATGTCTAATATTCCTATGGCCCAAATAATCTTGGATCAATCGCGTATCAATACCTTGATCAGCCAATGCATAGCCACAAGCATGTCGGAGTACATGTGGATGTAAACGGATTGGCAGATTGGCACTCTCGCCATAACGCCGAACTAATGCATATACCTGTTGGCGAGAGAGACGAGTCTTGCGCTTAGAGATAAAAAGCCATGGATAACTGACACCATTGAGTACTTCATGCCTTCTCTGTAACCATGCAGCTAATGATTTCCCCTCCTCATCCTGAATAGGATGTGTCGTAGATAATCCATTTTTAAGACGGCGAATATAAACCTCACCACTCTCTAAATCCAGGCTCGACATTGTCATGTTTAATAGTTCACTAACTCTTAAACCATGCATATACATCATATAGAGTAAACATCTATCTCTAGCATACTCAGGAGTATCAGGTATCGAGCCGATTAATTTCTTCCACTCTCCCTGGGTGATATAACGTCTATTCATTAAAATCTCTTGGTATCCACAATGATTAGCACCCACAGATATTATCTCAAACCGCTCTTATCTAATATAAAAATCCAAAAAATGCATAAATTAAGGTTTTTTATCTTATTTTTATTTATTTTTTATATCTTTATCCCGTTATCGATGCATGTGTGCCATTTTGATATATAGCTTTAGAACGTAGCAATCACTACTCATGCTGATGTTTGAGAGGTAGATGGGTATGTATAGGCTTAATGAACATGTACTTTATAATGAACAAGAGGCCGAATTGAGAACCACCGTAGATGGTGATGCCATCCTGCTTGCTCCATCCACGAACCGTTTGCTACACTTGCTCATTCTCAATCAGGGCATACCTGTAACACGCGACACGCTATTCAAGCTAGTTTGGGATGATCACGGCTTGCGCTCCTCTAATGCAAATCTGAACCAATATATTAGCTTATTAAGAAGACAACTGAGTGATGTAGGCCTACCCAAAGATATCATCGTTACTATACCTAAAATTGGTTTTATGATAGATAAAACCATTGATATAACCTTAATCGACGAGTCACCGTTCCCTAGCTTACTCCCTGGCGAGGGAGAAGAAAAATGGAAATACAAATCAAAAATCGCCATAATATCAGCCTGCACAACTCTATTTTTACTATTTCTTTTGGCGTTTTTTTTCATTAGCGGAGATGAGCAGCAACTACCAAAGTTTAAATTTCAACCCATCGCGAATAACTCCATTGAGTGTAACATATACTCGTTATCAAACACTACGACATCACTGTCCGACGCCAGTGAATTAAAACGGTTAAAAGATTGCAATACCTCCTTTGATTACTTTATTTACTTTAACCATGAGCAAAAGGGAAGAGAGTTAATTTCATGGTGTAAAAAAGATCCTGAAAATCCAAATGCATTTATTTACTGTAAAAATGAATCAAGGAATGTTATATGAATAAAACAATAATAGCATTCTTCGTTGCATTAATCGTGGCTCTCGCCACCCTTGGCTTTGTTATATTCAAAAGGGAGACCACCATCACCCTGCACTGTAAAGGTGATATAGATATCTATATGGCAAATGATGAATACATCAAAGGAATAATATCATTTGATTTCTTAAATAATAACACAGGTGTGGCACATATTATTGGAAAGTTATATGTTGGCAACACCCCCCATAAAATAAATGGGGAAAGTGGCTTTCAATACAGACTAATAGACACCAAGAGAGGGCTGTTTGAAATAGACAAAACTTACTCAAAACTAATACTACAGGATGCGGAGGTCGATGAGATAAAAAACAGTCTATTAATTAAGAAGATGTTTGAAGGTAGTCATTACTTGATAATGAAAAAAGTAAATAGCAATACGTATTTTATTAGCTATACTGGCTACCCGATTATGCTCTGCGTCAATGAATATAATAAAGTTATGTGATGTGACAAGTAAAATATTAATCCTCATCGATTGAGGGTGAGACCATTGATCTCACCGCCTAGCGACCCGTTTTTACGGGCGAACGTTACCCCCGCAGGCGGTACACGCCTCGGAGACTTTGCCAGCAACGCGAGTAGCACGATTACCTGCGCTCATTCACTCCAGATATTCAACCCGCCAATGGATGATAAATTCACCACGGAATACCTGCACTAGATAGCAACGGCCCTCAAGCCCGCCCCCACACCTGAGCGCCATCGTTTTGCCGACAATCGCGCCCCAATCGCACTTTAGCGGTTAATCCGCGGGGGAAGGCCTTAACTCGATGGCGGTGACGAATGCGGCGGCATCACCGGCTGGCGGGTGTAGAGCTCCAGCAGATGCGCCGCTAAATCCTGTAACATCATGGCATTCATCAGATGATCCTGTGCATGCACGGTGATCAGGTTAACGGGGAATTGACCGCTGCCCTCATCCCGCGCAATCAGTTCGGTCTGCATCGCATGCGCGCATTGAATATAACGCTGGGCCTCCGCCAACGCGTGCTCGGCTTCATGCCTATTCCCTTCACGCGCGCGCTGGAGCGCCGCCAGCAGCAGACTGCGCGCCGTACCGGCGTTAACCAACAGCTCCATGATGATGCTTTCAGCCTTATCCATGCTTATCTCTCCAGCAGCGTTAACGCCATCGTGAGTACGGCATCCCCATCCATCAAGCCATAATCCCGCATCTCGATGACCGCTACGCGTTTACCTTGCCGCTGCGCGATAGCCTGTACATGCGCTTGCTGGTAACGCACCTGAGGGCCCAGCAAAATAATATCGGCATCGGCCATATTTTCCGCAAAGGCGGCAATTGGCACGGCGCGAATCGCAATATCAACCCCGCGCTTTGCCACCGCCTGTTTCATTTTTTGCACCAGTAGGCTGGTCGACATCCCAGACGCACAACACAGTAGAATGTTTTTCACGGAGATCCTCCGTATGCTTAACGGCAACACGCACTTCTCCAGGCGAGTTAAACCGTCATGGTTTACGCTTACCCTAGCGATTCACGGAAGCGGCAATCATATGGATCGTATGCCGATCGCCACGCAACACCCGGGATGCCTCTAAGATATTGAGGTAAGGCGCCATCCCGCAATAACCCGCATCACCGATATGCTGTATATCAACACCGGCTATTTTATTCATTAGGACAATATCTCTAATGGTGGAAACATCGGCGCTCTCTTGGCTCGTACCAATAGCAGAGAGACTCAACGCCCCGCGTTGCCTGATCACCTTAACGGCTTCCGCGATCATCGCCATGGAAATACCGGGTACGGTACCCACGGCAGGCAACAGAATGATATCCGCCCCCTGATCGATAAAGGCATTAATCACTGCCAGATTGACCACCTCCTCATCGACACCGGCTCCGTGCATTTTCCCGGCAATAATTAAACCGTGATAACATTCCTTCGCCACAGCAATAGACTCGATGATGGCATGATTACTCACCCCGGCGCCCGGGTTGCCCGTCAAACAGATAAAATCAAACCCCATCTCGTTAGCCTTGCATAAGGTCTCACGCGTCGCCTGCCGACCAGAGGAAATGATGACTCTCTCCTCGGCCATCTTGGCCGCCGTATCGACGGGTTCGAGGTTAACACCGATAGGCCGCCCCACCAGATGCTTCAGCTGTGCAATCGGGGTACGCTCACTCGAAGTTAACCCGGCAATCTCAGGATTAAAGAGATCGAGTTTATTTAAAAGAATTAAATCAGCACCGAATGCTCTGGCCACTTCACTATTGGTGATATCATGACCGACGGGGAAACGTGTGGCGATATTCTCGGAAAGCAATGTACGCCCCTCACTGGCACGGATAGCCGACTTCAACTCCGTAGGAGACATCTGCAAGAAATCGCTAGCAAAACAGTTTAATAGCCGCTTATTCATAATCTGCTCCCTTCTCACTTTCACTCTGATATTGTTGTCTATCTACAAAAATAAAAAATGGATAATAGATTACGGTTGATAGAATAATCCCGACCAACTGGATCACAGCACCGCTAATATGCCCCCCTGTAGTGAAATAACCACTCACCAAGGGAGGCATGGTCCATGGCATCGTCACCCCGATGGGTTTCTCGACCCAGCCATATAACATGCTGAGATACGTCACCACCGCAATTGCCACGGGAGATAATAGAAAGGGGATCGCCATTTTCAGATTAAGCACAATCGGCAAACCAAAGATAAGCGGCTCGTTGATGTTAAAGATCCCCGGCAGCATGGCGAGGGAGCCTAATGTTCTACTCTGCCGACTGCGCGAGAAGAATAGGAGGCATATCACCAGGCCTATCGTCGCACCACCGCCGCCCATCCAGACAAAATTATCCATAAACGGCTGAGTAATGATGTTGGGCAACTCCAGCCCATTCGCCAGCGCGATCCGGTTTTGATCGGTATTGATCAGCCAGATAGGTGCCATCACGGCATTGATCGTGCCGCCAGGATGAATGCCAATTAACCAAAAGAGTGAGTTGAGTACGATGGCAATCAAGGTTCCCACCAGGGTTCCCCCCAGAAAACTCAAGGGAGCATGCAGCACGGTGGCCAATACCTCATGAATATTCCCTAGGTTCGCCTTAACCAGCACAAACTGCACCCCACCCGCCAGTAAGATCATCACCGCCCCTGGGATCAACGAGATAAACGAGCGATTGACCGCCGGTGGAACCCCCTCTGGCATTCGGATAACGATGTTTCGTTGTATAAAAAAATGGAAGACTCTGGCTGTCACCATACTGATCACTATCGCCGCAAATATCCCCTTACTTCCCATATAGTTCAGGGGATAACTTGCCGCCCCGCCACTCTCCATCAACGTAGATAAATAGGGGGTGAGGATCAAATAACAGGAGAGCGAGATCACACCGGAGGCGACACCATCCTCCTGCCATGAGGTGGTGAGATGATACGCGATGCCAAAAGAGGCAATCAGACCGATGATACCAAAAGAGCCATCGACGATTTTATCCAACCAGGGGGATACCCCCTGCTCATTTAATAACGCGATCCAACTGTCTACCGGGAAGTCACCAATAATAAGAAACAGCGAGCCAATGATAATCAATGGCATACACAGAACAATGCCATCCCGCAATGCGCGCAAATAGCGGTTAGCGCTTAACCGCCCCGCCTCACGTTCGATCGTCTCAATAATCATATGAGTTTATCCTTCCATGAAATCACATATTCTTTTCTTTTATTATTCGATTGATATCGTTATTAGGTAATAATACATAACCGTCTACAGAATCGAGAATATCCTATTTTGGGATAATTATGTAAATGAACGACATTCGATTTTGGGATAGAGATCGGATATTAACCATGTCATCAATTTATTCATATGAATATCGATTAATTATAAAAACGCTGAAAGTTAGAAGGATCGAGTTGAAGATCACCCAAGCCCAGCTCGCGCAAGTGCTGGGAAAACCACAATCATTTGTATCAAAGATAGAGAGTGGCGAACGCCGCCTGGATATCATTGAATTTGTCCATATCGCCCGCCAGTTATCGCTGGATCTTAATGAAGTTTTAGAGAAGATCCGCTGAGGGAAGTTTAACAATTAACAAATTTAGTTTAACTCTAATAGAATTAGTTAAATATTTCACGCTGAATACTGAGCTAAAAACGAGAGAAACTAAAAACATTTAATATATTACGTCATAATTAATAACTAGAGCACACAAATAAAATACAACCAAAAATATAAATATCACATGATCTATACAGTACAATTCTTCTCGATTTTTATATCAATGGTAATATCACCAGTTACTGCATGTTAATTGTTTATGATGATAATTATATTTTAATAAATAAATGTAATTAAATTAGTGCCATGTGGTTATCATTTATGTCGGTTATAGTGAAGAGATTCAAAATAAAAGTTAGTGATTGCCGTCTAATTGATGCATAGAGTATCTTGACCCATGTTAACTTTCATTTTAAACAACCCTATGAGTTTTCTGTTCATCAGTAAGGAGCTTACTTTGGGCCAATTAGAATGCCTCTCATGGTTAAAATACCTCACCTGGTTAAATCGTTTTCTTAGCCGTAGAGGGATAAGAGCTCCTGATGGACGCCCGTTGTACGAATACCATACAACCAATGATGAATATAATGAACTAGTACAATTAATTAAGCTGATTGGCCAATCAAAAAATAATATACATGATAAAGGATTCGCTGCTTGTTTTGTTCTTTTCTGCGCCGAATGGTATCGCAGAGACTATGAGAGTCATTTCGGATGGACATGGGATCCTATTTATAATAGATTAGGAACCTCATTAACAGCAAGTGAGCTACGCTATATCATCCCAAAAGGGATGGAGGAGTACTGGGCACGGCCAATTAGATTTTATGAATCAGAACGTCGTAATTTTCTCGGAACCTTATTTAGTGAGGGAGGATTACCATTTCGGTTACTTAAGGAAGCGGACAGCCGTTTTCAAGCTGTATTTTCCCGTCTCCTAAACAAATACAATCAGACTGAATTAGTAGGCATTTCCATTCCTTCACTAGCAAGAGATGTTATAGAAAAATCAGCGCTGCCAACTATATTCAGTGAAGATACTTCCGTAGAACTCATCAGTCATATGACAGATAAGCTCAATTCGTTAGTTTTGATGTATAATTTGAGTAGTAATAATGAGCCGGTGACGCAACTTGATAAAGTTCATCCTAAATGGAGGGATGAGTTCCCAATACCATTGGACGATGAAACAGGCACACGCTTTCTTAATGGACTGCTATGTACTGCCTCCGTAGAAACTAAATCTCTCTTACAAAAAAATAAGGGCTCAGGTTGTAGATTCTATTGGTCTGAAAACCATCCCAATCAAATCCAAGCGATAATATCGCTGCCTAATGAACTTACCTTCCTAATAATCAGCAAGCCCTCAACGACACGATTTGAGATTGCTATTTATGAAGATGGTGAAGAAGTCGCCAGTCTCGGCCCTGCCTATGCATCCCTGGAGAACGACCATGCTAAAGTTCGCCTACGTAAAAAGGAATCAAGATTCTTTAGACGCCAGCCAGATGCGAGCTTATCGATCGTTGCACGAACTGGAGGAATGATTGTTGGCACAATAAAACTGGAGGATAGTGAAATCGCTATTGGCGAGGTACCACTTACTTTTGTTGAACATAAAGAATGCTGGTTATTACAAGGGCAAGCCTCTTGTAGTATACGTAATAGTAATGTTCTTATTGTATTACCTCAAGAAGAAACTACCATTTCAGGATACGAAAGTTCTTCAAATGCAGTGTCATTATTAGGACTTAGAACACTATCCGTAAAAGGACGCCAGGATGTAACCATTTGCGGAAATGAAAAATACAGGATCCGTACTGGAAGAGAGCAATCGAATCAGGATGAGTTTAATTTTTATGGGAAACCTGTAACCTGGAATTGTCATCCTGATAAAACATTTCTAGGCGTACCTAAAATTACGGCAAAAAACCTGGATATTGAAGATATACAATTAAAACGTTACCTTAATTGTAAGTTGTTAGATGAATGTCAAGTGCAAGAGATGATGGGCACACAATATATTTCCATCAGAAATACTCACAATGAAACACTACTTCGCCGCAAAATTGGAATCTTGCCAGCAGATTTCAACATAGAAATAAAAGGTGGCGAGCTAGCTAATGAAGGTTCTATTATTATCTCAACTCTGCACCCATGCATTTCTATCTTAAGAGATAAAGCACTAGAGGTTGCACGCAAACGCTCAGAAGGAAAAATAGAGATATTACTTAAGGCTGAAGGACTACCGCCTGCATTTGTCTCTCTCCAGATTTACCCAAATTTGAGAGCAGATCCAGTGGAGATAACACTACCTTTCCCAGCAAAAGGTTGTCTGGCCTTTGATGCAAATAGATGTGCCCTTGATAAAAATCTTACCCTGCATGATTTACTGGGTTCCAGAGCCTTTTTATTTGGTAATAATGGCGATCCGACACGTTTTTCACTGGAATTACATTTACGCTCTAAAAGTGGGTTACAAGCCTGGCATGAATGGTGTTATACCGCAGGAAAATATCCCGTCGAGCTCAATTTATATAGTCTGAAAGAGTATATTGAAAACTTACTATCTCTTGAAACAGGAATAGACCAAGTTGTAGAGATGCAAATCAAAGGCGCTGGTTCTGTGATGAGTTGGCAGATTCGTCGTTATAAATATATTTTACACTATGATTACGAAAAAGAGCTCCTCATCAGCCAGTCAACCCATTATCGTACCAGTCAAATGCCTTCTCCTGTTATTATGCTACTGAGTGAACCTGAGAGGAAAACCACTCCATTATCATCAAGAATTAGCGAAGGTGTGCCGGTAGGTGAATATGAACTGAGCTCGATTGTTAACAAAAATGGACCATGGTTAGTCATTCCTAAACCTGGTGAAGAAATGGCGTTTCGCCCCTGCTTTATTCGTGGAGAATTTTCGCTACCCATGGATGAGAGTAGTATCCGCTCATTACAGAAAGCGACCCAGCTTTTTAATCCCCTATCTGAAGTCAATACCATTACACTAGTACTTGATCAGATGGCTAACGATCCCGCTCATTCCGGTTGGCAATTTATGCGTAACCTATACGACCAATTTAGCTATCTACCACTGGCAACCTTTGAAGTTTGGCGAGCGCTTGTTCATCATCCTCAAGCACTGGCGATGTCGCTGTTTAAATTTGAGATGTCAGCTGAGTATCTGAGCCGCATTGAAAATGAATTCCCTATTTTATGGGAGTTCTTACCCATCTTTGAAATAAAATCCGCGGCCGATCGATTTAAATCATTCCTGAGACTAAAAGGTGCACCAGAAGAAACTCTTAACTTACTGGTGAAGAGCATGTATCAGCGATTGGGACTCGTTTTTCCAACATATGCCGACGAAGTTGAGAAATGGTTAGTCTATGGTAAATATCCTCCTTCTATTCCTGAGAGCGTCATTCGTGAGTGGTATCAGGAGCTTTTACGTGAGCACAGTGACGTTCGTTGGCCAGAGTATGGTTGTAAACGCCTGCACAATTGGATGTCGTCACAAGATGATCCTATGATCGGCATCTATCCTGACACAGACTATCGCTATGCTGTAGCCTGGTTACCCGTCTTCGCTGCAGCTGTAGCAAGCGGAAATACTTCTTTTGAAGCTGTATTTGACCATAAACCCGGTGCTGTATTTTTCCTGAGGCAAGTCAGAGACTTCGACTCCCGCTGGTTTAAGGCCATCTTCCAGTGCAACCTATTGCGTTATGTCGCTAACAAATAAAAAGGGATAACGATGACCACTCGCTATTTTTCGTCACTTATTGAACAATCATTGTCCCGTTCAACCGAAGCAACGCTAAGTATCATGGGGATCACAAACCCGCAGTTGCGCGAGCACCTCGCGCAGCAAATGGGTGCCGATTGTGGGGAATCAGGCTCATTTCTTGCTGCACCGGTATTCCAGCAAATGTTTGGCTGGAAAGCGTCAAGCAACACGATGCGCAGCCTAACGGAAGGCAAGGCATTACTAAGTAAAGCCGTTGTTGACTCGCTCGATGATAAGAACAATGGTCGCTACCGTTTTGGTGCTGACTGGAAACCCTTCACTCACCAGCTAGCCAGTTGGAAGGCTTTACTAGAAGAGAAACATTCAGTTGTGGTGACAAGTGGTACAGGTTCAGGCAAAACGGAATGTTTTATGGTGCCGGTGCTAGAAGATCTCTACCGGGAACTACATGAAAATGGCAATAATCCGCTGGTCGGTGTCAGGGCGCTTTTTCTCTATCCACTTAACGCCCTGATTAATTCACAACGTGAGCGCCTAGATGCCTGGACACGTGGTTTTGGCACCGGGATCCGATACTGCCTCTATAACGGTAATACTGAAAATCTCCACGCTGCAGTAAAAAGCGAGCAGGTAAAAAGGCCGAATGAAGTGCTCTCGCGTGAAAAGATGCGTGAAGAACCTGCTCCGATTCTGGTAACCAACGGCACAATGTTGGAATATATGATGGTCCGCCAAATCGATGCACCGATTATTCAGCAGTCCAAAGCTCAAAAGTCACTACGCTGGATAGTACTGGATGAAGCACATACCTATGTCGGCTCGCAGGCCGCTGAACTGGCACTCCAGCTGCGTCGTGTAATGACAGCATTTGGCGTGACGCCAGATGACGTGCGCTTTGTGGCAACCTCTGCAACTATTGCTGGAGGCGATGCCAAAAAACAGCTGAAAAAATTCCTCTCTGAATTATCCGGTATACCTCAGGAGCGTATTGACGTACTGGACGGAACTCGGGTGATTCCGGAACTCGAACCGTGCAAACACATTTATATTCCGTTAGAAGAAATTGAGCAAATCCCTGATACAGACATAAAGGGCGTAAGTCCAGAGCGCTTTGATGCACTTACGCATTCACCTGAAGCGCATTACTTGCGTGAGATGTTAGTCACTCAGCCGGATCCAATGAAGCTGGATACGATGACGCAGCGGTTAAATACGCTGACCAAGCAACATTATAGCCAGCAGGATGTGCTACGCTGGATCGACGTTTGCTCCGGCACTCAACCTAATACTAAAGATCCGGCATTTCTGAAGGTCAGAGCGCATATATTCCAGCGCAATACCCAGGGTGTGTGGGCTTGTGTTGATAAAGAGTGCAGAAAAAAGCACGGCACTCCGCTGGAAAAGGGCTGGCCCTTTGGCTATGTATATGTGAATCAGCGGCAAAATTGTGATTGCGGATGCCCAGTCTATGAATTGGCATTCTGTAATGATTGTAACGAGCCTCATCTTCTGGCACAGGACAAAAAGGGGAAATTAGTCCAATGGGAGAATAAAGGGGGCGATGAATTCTCTTTGCAGGATGAAGTATCTGTGGATCACGACGCTACAGAAGAAAAAGTTGAAAAAGAGAGCGGTTTCCAACCTCCACTTATTATTGCAGCAGAAAAGACCAGTGAAGAGGGCTACACCATCCAAAGGCTGGACCGCCAGACGCGTCGTATTGGCGTTGGTAACAGTGAAAGTATCCCATTGGTTATTAACGATATTGAGCAAGTTTGTAGCGCTAGTGGCTGTGGCTACAGGGGGACCAGCGGGAAACAACCGTTCCGTCGAGCTTTATTGGGTGGACCATTTTATATCACCAACATTGTGCCCACCGTTCTGGAGTATTGTCAGGACTTCGCCAGCGATGAAGGAAAAGAGGGAGTCGGACCAGATTCATTGCCAGGGCGAGGTCGTCGACTGATTACCTTTACCGATAGCCGGCAAGGAACGGCCCGAATGGCGGTACGCATGCAGCAGGAAGCTGAGCGCAGTCGTTTACGCGGTAGCGTGGTGGAAATTCTGAGCTGGCATCAACGAACGCAGACTACCGTCACACCGAATGCCAATGCCGATCTTGAAAAGTTATCCGCAAGGGCAAAACAGGCCCGAAATGAGGCAGAAGAATATAGAAGCTGGGGAATGCCAGAACAAGCAAAACTGGCAGAAGTGCAAGCTGAACAGCTTGAACAGGCTATTCAGCTTGCGACCGGTGGCAAAGCAGCGACGGTTCTGCTGTCCCGGACCTGGACGGAAATGGTTAATGAGCTTAAAGAGAAAGCTGATATTCGCGGTCCTATTCTGCAATATAACCACTACCTGAAGCCTGAAATCTTCAACGAAAATGGAGGCCCACTGAAGCTTTCAGAAATGTTGCTTTTCCGGGAGTTCATGCGTCGCCCTAAACGAACTAACAGTCTGGAAACGCAAGGGCTAGTCCAGGTTGGTTATCAGGGGTTGGAGAAAATAATTAAACTCCCGGTGCACTGGGAGGAAAAAGGGCTGACGCTGGGTGACTGGCAGGATTTTCTTAAGGTTACACTGGATTTATACGTTCGTGAAAGCAACTTCACGCAACTGGACGATGAATTGAAAAACTGGATTGGTAGTCGTTTTTCATCGAAATTCGTCCGTAACCCGGAAACGAAAGATCCTGAAGATAATCAGAACAAACGCTGGCCGCAAATCCGTAATGGCAACTTATCCCATCGTTTAGTGAAGTTGTTGATGTTGGGAGCGGGTTTCAAAACAGCAAATACGGCGACGATTGATATTATCAACGCGTGGCTGAAAGAAGCATGGAATCAACTTACCGGACCACTTGCCGTACTGAAGCCTGATGGTAACCGTTTCTATCTTCCAAAAGAGCATCTGACTTTTTCTTTAATCACGGATGGCTGGATTTGCCCGGTAACCAACAAAATTCTGGATACCACCTTTAAAGGCTTAACCCCTTATCTGCCAACCCATATTTCGTTTGAACATCTTAGCCAGGTGCAGTTCGACACGTTTGTTGCGCAAAAGGTCACCATGCCGGAAATCTGGAAGCTGGACCGTTCGCAAGAAGACTACGCGGCAGGTCTGGCGAAAGTTCGTGACTGGGTCAGCAAGGAGCCGCTGATCGCGCAATTACGTTCGGAAAACGTCTGGACGGATATCAACGATCGTATTGTGGAAGGGGGCTTCTATTACCGCACGGCTGAGCACTCAGCCCAGCAATCGTCGGAACGTCTGCAAAGTTACGAAAAGATGTTCAAAAACGGGCAACTGAATGTTCTCAACTGTTCCACCACCATGGAAATGGGGGTTGATATTGGCGGTATTACTGCCGTGGTGATGAACAACGTACCGCCGCATCCGGCCAACTATTTACAGCGTGCAGGGCGGGCCGGGCGTAGTAAGGAATCGCGAGCGATCTCTTATACCCTATGTAAAGGGAACCCGCATGACCAGCAGGTTTTTGCCAATCCGCTGTGGCCGTTTGAAACCATGA
Source organism: Edwardsiella tarda ATCC 15947 = NBRC 105688 (assembly GCF_003113495.2). Lineage (NCBI taxonomy): Bacteria > Pseudomonadati > Pseudomonadota > Gammaproteobacteria > Enterobacterales > Hafniaceae > Edwardsiella > Edwardsiella tarda. The sequence continues at coordinate 457,658 of NZ_CP084506.1, read as the reverse complement.
TCCCGGCCCCGATGGTGGCGATGAATTCTGCCCGGCTGGTACAACGCCACGTCAATGCATTATTACTGTCCGACTTCCTATGCAACGTTATTGGTGAAACGGAGAAAGAAAAAACCAACCTCGACAGTCTCTGGTTTTTTGGTGAGGACGACGGGCAGTCAAAATGTGAACGCTTTAAAGTCTGGCTGGAGCGCCCGGTGCTTGATATCGACGCAGCGCTGGAACGGCTGGTGAAAGGTACGGCGCTACATGGTGCCAGACCTGACCTGCTGCGGGATAAAACCATTAACGCGATTACTTTCCTGCAACAGCGATGGCTTTCCGTCTATCGCGATCTTGTGGCTCAAGAGCGCGAATCACAGCCGCAAACGCCTTATCGCAAGCGCATCGAACTGGAGAAAAAACGTCACTGTGGCGAGTATTTGTTGCGCGATCTGGCAGCCAGAACCTTCCTGCCTGGTTATGGCTTCCCGACGGATGTGGTGACGTTTGATAACTTCACGATGGAGGACTATGTCCGTGAAAAATCGCGGAAAAGTCGGGATAAAAAAGATCGCGAAGATAACGTGTCACGCTACAAAGGGCTGCCCTCCCGTAACCTGGGAGTCGCCATCCGGGAATATGCGCCAGGCGCAGAGATCATTCTTGATGGTCGGGTCTTCCGCTCCGCTGGTGTCTCGTTGCACTGGCACAATATTAACGCGGATACCAATGAGGCCCAGCGTCTGGATTGCGCCTGGCGCTGCCACAAATGCGGTACGATTGGCTATAAAGAGGGGATGAGCAACTCCGGGACGCTCTATTGCACCAACAGCGCGTGTGGTGAAAAAATTATCACTGAAAATCGCCGTCAGGTGCTGCAGCCTGCCGGGTTTGTGACCGATGCGCATGCGCCAGTGACCAACAATATTGAAACCATGAAATTCATCCCGGTGGTCCCTGCATGGGTATTTGTTAAAGCCGAACCAATGCCGCTGCCTAACCCAATAATGGGATATATGACCTCTGGCGCTGACGGGCATGTCTTCCAGCAAAGCCTGGGAGAAGGTGGGCATGGTTACGCGTTATGTCTGAGCTGTGGACGTGCAGAGTCGATGTTGAATGCCAACGACGCACCGAAGAGTATGGAAGCACACTACCCACCGCGCCCGGGAAAAGCGGATCGCGATAGCCAGAATCAACGTCTAATTTGTCCCGGTTCGACGGCGCTTATGAAGAAGGTCACGCTGGGGGCTCTGGCGCGAACGGATGTCTTTGAAATGGTACTACGCAAGCCGCAAAACGGTGAATATCTGCCGGATAACACTGAAGAGGGGCGGGTTGTCGCCATGACCCTTGCTGTTGCGCTGCGCCAGGCGCTGGCGGGTGTTCTGGGTATCTCTGCCGCAGAGCTGGGCTACGCTGTTCGTCCGGTCCGGTTGGAGGACGGGCAATCGGTTTTAGCCGTTCAGCTGTATGATGTGATCAGTGGTGGGGCTGGTTTTGCCTCCAGTGCGCCATTGCATATTGAGTCTATTCTTCAGGGAATGGTCAAACAGCTAGGGTGTCATCATTGTGATACCTCCTGCAGTGAATGCCTGCTCGACTCCCAGACTCGCCACGATCACGATTTACTGGACCGAAAGGCGGCACTGGCCTGGCTTGGGGATGACTTCGTCTACTATGTTGGTTTGCCGGATACGGAGACATTCTCGCTGCCGGATGCCCGCTACTGCCCGGGAGCCATTAGCGACACTCTTCGCCGGGCGATTAACGAAGGGGCTGAAAAACTCACGCTGTGGATGAACGGGCCGCTCAATGAGTGGGATCTCTATGCCCGCCAGTTCCGGGCTGCTATACAGAACTACCGGGTAAAAGATAACGTTGCGGTTGATCTTGTCATCCCGGCAGGCGTCGATGATCCTGAATTGATGCACGAGCTTTCGCAGTTTACTGCTCTGGGTGTACGGTTATGTCATAGCGAACAGGCTCCGGAACTGCCGATTGTGGCACAAATCGCCTTTGCCGATCGGGTCATGACGCTGGCTTCACGCAGCCAGCAGGCAACGATCCCGGGACCGGGCTGGCATCTGAATGACGAGCTGGTGGTTCGTAGCTTTGGTTATCAACCGGTAGCGCTGAACGAGTTTGTTCTGCCGGGGAAAGCCGCGAGCGCGGCTGAACGCGTCAAAGATATTGCGATCCATAAAGAGCTGAACGGCCCGCTTTCGCTGTTCGGACAACGCTTCTGGGACGTTCTGTTTAACGACCATGAAGAGGCGCAGTCGCTGATGAAAAATCAGCGGATCATCGGCGTTCACTATACCGATCGCTATCTGCAAAACCCGGTTGCGCTGGTGCTACTGGCGGCGTTATTGAAACCGCTGAAGCCGTTACTGACTGATGACGCTAAGGTGGCGATTGATACGTTATTCAAACCTAAAGATCGCGCCGGTAACCGGCCTTTCCATGACTGGATGAGCGACGCGGATTTTCAGGATTTCGCCGACCAGTGGTTTGCCGCGGCAATGGGCAGGGCGGTAGCGCTAAGAGTATTCGACTCGCTGCGCGACATTCCCCACCATCGTAAACTGACGGTGACCTTTGAGAATGGTCAGGTATTAAAGATTCGTTTTGATCAGGGGATGGGGTACTGGCGTATCAACTTTGCATCGAAATGGTATTACTTTGACTTCAGCGATGACGTTTCCTTCCAGTTAGGCAATATGGCGCAGGCCTGTCAGGATGGCAAGGTGCTTAACAGCGAAGAAAGCTGGGCAACGGATGTGCTGGTGGAGGTGATGGCAGCGTAAGGGACATCGCTCCCGACTCGCTGTCGGGAGCGATGTGCGTCAGGTAGTACGTTTGCCAGTAATCACATCGATAAATTCCTGTACCTGCCGCTGCTTACGGGCGGACAGTTTGCACACCCGACGCAGCGACTGCAATAACGCCGGTTCTTCCGGCTCAGGCAGTTTTGTCGTCAGCACGATGCAGCCAGGCATCACTCTGACATCGAATTTGCAGCCAGTGGTAAAACCGGCGGTTTCCAGCCACTGGCCTTTCATAATAATTGCCGGAACATGCGTGTAATCCGGATAACGGCTCGCATAACTCACGGTAAGATGACGGTTATTTGTTGGGGAGACTTCTGGATCGCACGGATCTGCAATAGAATGGGTATCAGTCATGACTGCTATTCCTTGAAAATAGTGATTGTGATGAGCGATGCGGTTGTGTTGGCGCACGACCGCATCGCGCTAAATACCTGGCTATATCAACAGTAAATAAAAGAAAAGTCCAGCTAAAAACAGAACGTAATAAGCGCGATTCGGAATAAATAAGATATATTTTTGCGGGTTATAAATGGACGTGAATAGATAAAAGCGCACGCTTTCGGTGCGCTTTTATAAGGATTATGCTTTTTTACGCGAGGCTTTTTTACCGCCGCTGGCGGCGCGTTCAGCCTTAATTTTTTCCAGCAGCGCGGCTGCGCTGTTTTCACCGCTGATCAGGTCCGGGTTTTCAGCCCGCCACTGGGCGGTAAGCTCGCCGCGGAAGGCCTTCGCCAGGATCGACTGGGTGAGGCTGTTGACGCGGGTCAGGGCGCTGTTGACCTGCTTTTCGATGGTGTCGGCGTAGGCGAAGAGTTGTTCGACGCGGCGGACGATTTCGTGTTGTTTCTTAAGGGGAGGAATATCAAAACTCAATGAGCGTAGCGTTCTGAGATTTATCCTTGGACGAGTAATCCCCTGCACCTTTTCCTTAATTTGTTCGTAAGAGGTTTTGCTGGCTAAAACAAGTGCAAGATAATGTGGTGATGCTAGTGATGGATCAATTCTTAAGCAAAAACAATCAGCTTTATTGATAAATATTTCATCACTTTTCGGCACGAGGCATACTCTTACATCCTCATCAACAAATGAGGAAAAAAGAAGATCGTCTTCTTTCAATGTATTACTGTATAAATTTTCATATTTCACATAGCTAATGAAGGTTTCTTTTGCACTTTTGAACTCCAGGTGGCCTATATTTTCTAATCTCACGACTCTGACTCCGGAATCAGTATAGTCAGATGTTTTAAGCTTTGATCCAAATGGCCCATCGAATGAAGTAAGGCATAAGGAGCCTATAGTACAATTTTTATTGTTTGCTGGCTCCGCTTGTAATTTACCATTGACTGCCGATACCAACACCGCCTGACGAAAACGTTTCAGAATTTGTGGGATTTGCTCAAGACGTGCTTTGGTGCTGTCTACCTGCGCCAGTAGCGTGTCGAGCTTTTCGGCGATGATTTTTTGTTCGGCAAGTGCCGGGATTGGTATATTTATTAAATCAAAGCTTGCTGGCTTAATATTATTAATATTTGCACCAGCAGAAAGTGATGAAATTTTGTTCCTATAAAAGGAAGATTTTGTGAAATGAGCAATAAAACTCGGGGATATGCATTTCTCAGGACGTAATGCCCCGCAAAATGCGCCGAAACTACATTCAAATGGTAGGCGCTGATGTGCGGATTTACCGACTACAGATTTACTCCCTGAAGACATCGCAATAACAATATCTTCAGGAGATATTTTTTGACTTTCTTTAACAAGGTTTTTAGGCACAAAAACCAAGTCTGTAGTATCAAACTTGCCATTTTGAATATTGTTTGCACGGATAAGAGGCAAATAATCATCTTGTAGATAATTGATTGCCTGCTCTTTTTTATATGTGACCCCTCGGATTAGGGTTGTGACTGTCGATACTGGAGCTATAGCCCACCCCTCCGGCAATTTCCCCCCACTCATGCCTTCACCTCACCAAACGCTTCTTCCAGCAACTGACGCTGTGCATCCGCCTCATCCCCCGCGCCCAGCTCGCGCATCAGCGCGTCCAGCTCGCCCAGCGCCTGCACCAGTTCGCCCATCGCTTCTGCGGCCAGCACGTCCGGCTCCGGCAGGCTGTCGGCGTCGATGCTGTCCTTATCCTTCAGCCAGGAGATATCCAGCGAATCGGATTTTGCGCTGCGGATCCACTCGCGGCTGAACTTGCGCCAGCGGCTGGTGGCCTGGTGCTGGTCGGTGTTTTTGTTCTCTTCGCTGTCGGCGACTTCGCTCTCTTCGGCGTTAAAGCTCCATTCACCTTCTTCACGCGGGCTTAAGCCGTGCGGATCTTCACCGTAGACGGTTTCAAACGGCTGCAGGTGCTGCTCGGTAAACGGCGTGCGTTTGCCGAAGCTCGGCATATTGGTCCGCAGGTCATACACCCACACGTCGTCGGTGCAGTTTTTATCCTGGTTCGGATTCGCCACCGTGCCTTTGGTGAAGAACAGCACGTTGGTTTTAACGCCCTGGGCGTAAAAGATGCCGGTCGGCAGACGCAGGATGGTGTGCAGATGGCATTTGTCCATCAGGTCGCGGCGAATATCGGTACCCTTGCCGCCTTCAAACAGCACGTTATCCGGCACCACCACCGCCGCGCGGCCGCCGGGGTGCAGGGTGTCGATAATATGCTGCATAAAGCACAGCTGTTTGTTGCTGGTCGGATGGACGAAGGTACGGGTGATGTTGGTGCCTGCGGCGCTGCCAAATGGTGGGTTGGTGACGACAATATGCGCCTTCGGCAGGTTTTCGCCGTCGCTGCCCAGCGTGTTGCCCAGACGGATGGCGCCGCCGTGGTCGAGGTTGCCTTCAATATCGTGCAGCAGGCAGTTCATCAGCGCCAGACGACGGGTGCCGGGCACCAGTTCGAGGCCGATAAACGCTCGGTGGATCTGGAAATCCTGGGTGTCGCCGTCGAGATCGTCCAGATCGTGAGTCTGCGACTTCACGTAGCGATCCGCTTCAATCAGGAAGCCCGCCGTACCCGCCGCCGGGTCCTGCACCACTTCACGCGGCTGCGGCTTCAGCAGATGGATAATGGTTTTAATCAGCGGACGCGGGGTGAAGTACTGGCCCGCGCCGGATTTGGTTTCGTTAGCGTTCTTTTGCAGCAGCCCTTCGTACATATCGCCGAAGTCATCGCGGGACTTCCCGTGGTTGCCGTTGTACCAGTCCAGCGCGTCCATATAGCTGACCAGCTCCGTCAGCTGTTTGGGTTGCTCAATGGTGGTGCTGACATTATGGAACACCGCCTGTACCAGCTTTTTCTCATCAGCGCCTAACTGGACCAGCAGGTTACGGTAGAACTGCATCTGCTCCTGGCCAATGCGCGATTTCAGGTCATCCCAGCGGTAGCCTTCCGGCAGGTAGTCCGCTTCCTGGCCGGTCTCTTTACACATTTTCAAAAACAGCAGCGAGGCGAGTTCATTGACGTAGTTTTGATAGGAGACGCCGCCGTCGCGCAGGTTGTCGCACAGTTTCCATAATTTGGCGACCAGATCGTTATTGTTCATTGAAGATCCCATGTAAAACAGCGGCCCTTATCGGGGCCGCAGAAGAAGAAATTGCCGGGGATGATAACGCGTCAGGCGAGCTCATCCCAGATGTAATCGCTGAACTTATCCAGCACCTTGTCGAGGTTGTCGTCAAAGGTGCGCTGTAACATCGACTTACCGCCGCGACGGTGGAAATTGCCGGTTTTAAACACGTCATCGTCGAGCACCACTTTTTCTTTTAGCGCCTGCGCTAAACGCTCGAGCCAGCTTAGCTGCTCGCTGTTCCAGTCGTTCTCGCCTTTAATTTTTTCCAGCGCATGGTCGACGCGCTGGTCGAACGGTTTCAGCGCATCGCCCACCGCCGCACGGCGGATATGGCCAATCAGTCGGGCGGCGATGTCTTCGTTGCGCGTCTCTTTCCACGCCTTACGCAGAGATGATTCTTCAAAATGCTGGCGGTCAAACCACTCCTGCAATTCCACCAGCCCTTTACGGGTAAGGTCGCGCGGGCGATTGATCACCGCCTGCAGCGCAGGCTGGGCGTTAGGAGCGTGCTGTACCAACGCATCGAAGGCTTCGAGGAAATCCTGCGGCGTGTCGTAATCGCCGTACAGCGATTTGACGCTCACCACCTCATCATCAATATCGAGGAAGATAGGCGCATCGCGCAGGGCGTTGATATCGGTTTTCAGCCTTTCGAGGCGGGCGATAAAGCCGGGGAGCTTATTGAAAATCTCGGCGCTCCAGTGCGGCCCTTTTTCCCGCAGACGAGAAGCCAGACCGCCGAAGTTAACGCCCGCCGCATCCAGGCACAGCTCATCCAGACGGCGGACCTGCTTATCCACCGCTTCGCTGCGGTCGCGGTTAAAGGTGGCGAGGCCGATAATGCGCTGCAGCTTGGCGACCAGCTGTTCATGGCTGTGTTCGGCAAAGCTGCGGCCATCCGCTTCAATGGTTTTATAGGTTTCTGAGTCGGTAATTTCATTGACCAGCGTTTGCAGCTCCACCTGCGGACGCACAACCACCGGGCGCATGGTGTCGACGCTTTCCAGCGAGCTGTAGATATCGACGCAGTCGAAAATCTTAAAGCTGGTTTTCCCCACCGACGGGCACAGACGCGTGGCGCGGCCCTTCATCTGCTCGTAGAGAATGCGGCTTTTCACTTTGCGCAGGAACACGATATTACAGATAGACGGGATATCGACGCCGGTGGTCAGCAGGTCGACGGTGACCACGATATTCGGCAGCCGCTCTTTGTTGAAGCGGACGATCATGCTTTGCACTTTCTTCGCATCTTTATCGGCATCGCCGGTGATCTTGACGATCGCGTCGTGCTCAAGCTGCGGGTACTTTTTCTTGAACGCGGTACGCAGCTCGTCCACCACCATATCGGCATGGGTGTTGGTGACGCAGAACACCAGCGTTTTTTGCTGCCCGGTGGGATCCAGATATTTGGTGAGCTCACCGCATACCGCGCGGTTAAACGCTGGGATCACCAGGCCACGGTTAAAATCGGCAACTTCAAAATCCTGATCGTCAGCCAGCGTGTCGTTGATCAGCTCGCCCTGCGGGTTCAGGCGTTCCACCTGTTCACCCTCGGAAAGATAGACCCCATCCTGCGCGTTGCGGGTGACGATCTGAATCGGCGGATCCTGGTCGATCAGGAAGCCGTCGATCACCGCTGTCCGGTAGGTGTAGCGGTAAACCGGCTCGCCGAAAATATCCACCGTGTGCAACGCTGGCGTGGCGGTCAGGGCAATTTTTACCGCATCGAAGTGGTCGAGAATGCGACGATAGGCAGAAACGTAATCCAGCTGGCTGCGGAACTGCAGCTCGCCTTCGGTCTGCTCTTTATCGAGAATGTAGCCGCGGTGCGCTTCATCGACGACGATACAGTCGTAGCGGCCGACCGGCATGGGTTCATCGGATTGCAGCGTGCGCTTGACCAGTGACTGCACCGTGGCAACGTGAATTTTGGTACTGTCTTCCGGGAATTTGTCGGTCAGACCTTTAATATCGAAAATACTGTTAAAGGTATCGCCGTTAATGCGCGTGTCTTCAAACGACCCCAGCGCCTGCTCGCCGAGCGAGCGGCGGTCGACCAGGAACAGCACGCGTTTGAAACGCTGGGACTGGATCAGGCGGAACATTAAAGCAATGGCGGTACGGGTTTTACCGGTACCGGTTGCCATCGCCAGCAAGATGGCTTGCTGGCCGTTAACGATAGCGTTTTCCACCGCGCGGACGGCATCTTCCTGGTAATAACGCAGGCCGAGTTCGCTCATTCCGGGATTTTCGGCAAACCACTGGTTTTTTTGCTGCGGGTCGCTGCCCAGCATCTCCAGCAGCTCTTCCGGGCGATGCCATTCCGGCAGCGCTTTCGACATGTTGGTGGTGTGGCGGACGTCGCGATACCAGATACCGCTTTTGGTCTTCATTGCCGCGCGGTATTCGCGCCCGTTGGTGGAGTAGCAGAAGGGGATTTTAAAGCGCTGTTTACCGCTGGTATCCTGCCAGCTTACCTCATATTCCGGTACCGCTTCATGCACCTCATCGGGCGAGTAATGTTCCAGCAGCGTATCGCGCAGGAAGGCGTTATCGAAGTATTTACTGTAGCGATACGACTCGGCGAGCTTGCTGAAAACATCCGTGTTTTTGCGCTTGGCTTCAATCACGGCGATGGGTTTGAGGCCGATGAACAGAACGTAGTCGGCAAAGCCGGGATTACCCGTTTCATCTTTGCCGGTCGGCCATTCCGCAATCGCCTTGTTGACGCCCGCTTCCGGGCGCGCGCCTTTGGCGAAGCGCAACGTTTTGCTATCGGCCTGCCAGCCCGCTTTACGCAACTGGGCGTCAATCAGGAAGCGACTCTCTTCTTCGCTGAGATTCAGCGTGCGCTTGATCGCCTGGTCGGTGATCTCTTTGTGATAAGCCTTACGTTCCTGCTCGGTCTGTTTTGCTAACTCGGCATTTTTTGCAGCGAGCTGTGCTTCCAGGGCAGCCACGCGGGCTTTGATCTGGGCTTCGGTTTCCTGTTGCTTACCTTCGAGAACGGCAATGTAGCCATTGAGTGCAATTAAGCGTTGCTGCTGAGCTTCCAGCTCTGCCTGGCTGTGTGCTTTTTCCTGTGTCTGCTGCTCCAGCTGCTGTTTGAGCGTGAGAACTTCGGCGTGGTAGCGATCATCGCCGTGCTCAGGCATCACAAAAGTTGGTACCGGGAAATCGTAATCTTTGGTCACCAGCCGGTAGTACCAAACAGCAAGACGGAATCCGAGGCGCAGACACATCTGGGCATCATCGAGATCGTTATGGTATTCGTGAACGGCCTGATTGCCGATACGGCGCAGCTTATGGAAAACGGAAAGAATGCTATCGTCAATGAAGGCAATTTTGCCCAGCTCACGCAGCAGGTCGTGCTGGTTTTCACATGGAGGAATATCCAGTAATAACCCCAGGTGTTTGGCCGTCGCTTCGCCAAACATGCGCATTTTTACCAGTGTCGTATTCGGATCGTCGGGGTAGTTGTTTTCTGCCGCGCAGGCAATGGCGTAAGTGAAATCGTTTACGCCTTTTAGGAAATCGAAGTTGGATTTGTTCATCATTGTTGTTAATCCATGACAATGTTGACCTTATCGTATATTTAAGGCCTATAACTTTTTATTTTATCCTTTCGTATTCTTCTAAACAATGACCATAGTCACAGCCACAAACGTAACCGATTCAAGGTACGCAAAAGATGAACATCCCCATCATACAATTACCTTTTGACGAGGTTTAAACCGGCATCATACATTTTACCTCCGTACAATAAACCCAAAAAACCACAAAAAAACTCCAACATAATTTCTATGTTATTTTCGCTGATATAGAGAAGATTATTACCGCATCATCAAAATAGGCTATCGTACTTTTACAAAAATTCGTGTCATTAAAATGCTGAGGAGTTGGGGTGTATATGTCGATGAGGCTTTTTCCTCGGAGGCGTAGAAAAAACAAAAATTCTCAAAGCGTTTAAGCCACATATTTTCTTTGACGATCAGGATGTGCATTTGATCGCAGCGGCAAAGGTTGTACCTTCTGGAAAAGTCCCTTATGCCAGTGACTCCGAGCTTGCCGAGCATGACGCATCGTGATTATCGCTGACAAACCATTTAGTCATCAAGGCTGAATGGTTTGTATACCTCACGCAAAATAACTGCCCTACCCCAGCTCAATACTCTCCTCTGAACACCTCTTTCCTATGCCATTCCACAAACCGCTCGCCCGGATAATTTTCTTTAACCGGTGGCAACGCAATCGACTTTCCCGCAAAATCCCAGAACAGCCGCTGTACCACCCATCCACCATTTACCGCGTCGGAAACTATCACACGCATATTTTCATCTAGACCAATCGAACCGCGATCAAACGCTTTATGATGGATTGCGCACAATGCCAGGCCATTAGGGACTTCACAAGGGCCATGATGCTGCTTCCATCTGATATGGGCAGCTTCCAGAGCAATCGGCGCATTGTCATGGCGCATGTTAAAGCCGCAGATAGCGCACTGATAATTGTAAGCACGTAGCACCATCTGGCGGAACTTCGGATCGCGTTGTCGAAGAGAGGTGCGAATATCAAAACCCATCTCGTCAGCGATGTCTTCCTGAATACTGGCCGGGAAATGCGCCTCCAGGAGCTGCTGCGCCAGCGTATCAATTAACCTGTGATTTTTTGCCACCAACGCAAAATTATCGGCATCAAATCCACCCGCGACATTATATTCAATGAGTTCACGCCGAGGCGGCTGGCGGCTACCATTGGTTGAGCACAGTTCCGCGTTTTGTAGTTCCCAGAAGCCGTCACCCTTCAGACGCCAGAACGGCATATCTGGACGCTGGTCACGGCGCTGCGGTCCATAACGTTCCAGGAGATCCAACAGGGGTTCGTAGATTTCAGAACCATAGTTAAACAGGCGATCATGACCCTGCCGATAGTGTGAGAGGACGAGCAGCAGCAATAATGGCTTATGTGGCGCACGCTGTTCGCCTTTGCGCCAGATGGTAATGTTGGCTATCGCTTGCCGGAGAGTTTTGTCGGAAACCATGATTCTGGATTATCTCTATGTATTTCGATATATGCCAATAATATATCTTTTAATCAATTGATTATTAAAATGACGTTATTACCTATCTCCCATATCTTCGAAACTACCGTCACCATGAATACTCACCCACACGCTCTTCTCTGGAAGAATTCAGAGTCTCACTCTACACCAAAATCGCCGCTGACTTGTTGCCGATCTCTACAATCTTTGCTTTATCTCCTCATCATGGCCAAATACCTACACTCAGCCATCGCGCATTGTAGACTTTATTGTAAGGTTTGAGGCAGGCGAGGGAAAAACAGGCAGTTACCTTGCGTAACACAGATTTCAGATACAAAAAAACCACCTTTCGGTGGCTTAATCGCATCACTTGGTGCCGAAGGCCGGACTCGAACCGGCACGTATTTCTACGGTTGATTTTGAATCAACTGCGTCTACCGATTTCGCCACTTCGGCACTGAAGGGGATGCGGAAAACAGGTGCATTATACCTAGTGGGCGTCGCCTTGCAACAGTTATCCACTCGCGATCTTTTCAAGTGCTGAAAAAAACGGCGCTCGCAGGTGGGTAAGTTTTTCAGAGGGTTAGCCCAAGAGGCGCGGCGCTTCCGCTCCGCCGCCCGGCGCGTTTCATCCGGGCGAAAAAAAAGCGGGCCCATCCGGCCCGCCTGGTATCACGGCTAACGCATCGGCTTAGTTGATCTTCACCGGCATGCCGGAGCGAGCCTTCAGCGCCTCGTCCACCGCATGGGTGTTGACGCTCGGATCGGCGATAATCTTGGTCACCGCGGCGTTGAGCTGGATCGGCACCGGCGCGCGTGACTGCCACTCGGCCTCGGTGGTAGAGAGCGGGTTGTGCACCTCGATATAGCGCGAACCGTCCGGCTCCACGGTAGCCTTCACCGGCTCGTTGATAAACTGTACGCGTGTCCCCACCGGGATGTTCTCGAACAGCCACTTGATGTCCGGGTCGCGCAGACGCACGCAGCCGTGGCTGACGCGCAGACCGATACCGAAGTTGGCGTTGGTGCCGTGCACCGCATACAGGCGGCCAACATACAGGGCGTACAGCCCCATCGGGTTATCGGGACCGGCCGGGAAGACGGCAGGCAGGTACTGGCCGTTGGCGGCGTACTCTTCATGCATCTTCTTGGTCGGGGTCCAGGTCGGGCCTGCCTTCTTACGCTGTACCGAGGTCACCCAGTTCATCGGGGTATCACGGCCCAGCTGGCCGATACCGATCGGCAACACCACCACCGTCTTACTGCCTTTCGGGTAGTAATACAGGCGCATCTCAGCGCTGTTGATCACGATCCCCTCGTGGGGCGTGTTCGGCAGGATCAGCTGCTGCGGAATCGTCAGGCTACGGCCTGCGCGCGGCAGATAGGGGTCGACGCCGGGGTTAGCCTCCAGCATGTTGCTTAGCCCCATCTGGTATTTCGCAGCGAAATGCTCAAGTGGGTACTTACTATCTTCCGGGACTTGGATGTGCAGATTCTCACCAACCACTCGGCTGTTGTTCGCCGGCAGGGGGTATACCACGGCAAACGCAGACTGCATGCAGGCAGCCGCGGCCAGAAGTACCGTGAAAAGCGCACGGATACTCATTTTCATGTTTCTCTTTCCTGTTGGGTGCTTAACGCCGCGCAGGCGGTTGTTCGATTTAGGTTACAGTCCTCACAGACCGCTGCGCATTATATGTTCACGGAAGACAAAGAGGAAAAAATAACTGCACTACAGTATAAAATTTCCCACTATCACGCCCGTGCGCGTCCCTAATGTAAAGCGTAGCAAGGTTACCCTTGCATGTGCGCCACGTCACATTCATTTTTACCCTCCGCAGCACTCTGCGGCGCTTTTTTACAAAATTTCCTGGCAAAAGCGCTGCTGTGCAGCGCGGGCAAGCATTACTATACTTACCCCTCTTATTCCCTTGCGTTCTGAATGACATGGATACTCATTTTCGCCCCTTTTTTTCCCTGGCCGCGCTGGCCATCGGCTGTGTGCTGAGCGGGGTATCCGCCCATGCCGCCACCCCGGATGCCCAGATCCGCACCACCGTCGATCGCTATGCCGAGCATATCTTCTATAACAGCGGTGCCACCGGCATGGCGCTAGTCGCCATCGACGGTAAAGAGCAATTGTTTCGTAGCTACGGCGAGACCCGCCCCGGCAACAATCAGCGGCCACGCCCCGACTCGCTGATCCGCATCGCCTCGCTGACCAAGCTGATGACCAGCGAGGTGCTGGTCAAACTGGACGCCGAAGGGAAGGTCAAGCTGACCGATCCCTTGTCGCGCTATGCTCCGCCAGGAAAGCGAGTGCCCACTAACGACTCGGGGCGGCCGATCCGCCTGATGCATCTGGCCTCGCACACCAGCGGCCTGCCGCGTGAGCAGCCGGGCGGCGCCGCCAACCGGGCGGTGTTCACCTGGCCGACCTACAGCCAGCGTTGGCAGTGGCTGCAACGCGCCCGGCTGAGCGTCGCGCCGGGTAGCGCCGCCGCCTACTCGAACCTGGGTTACGATCTGCTGGCCGATGCCTTGGCCCACGCCACTCGCCAGAGCTACCCGGCGCTGTTTCAGCGCCTGATCACCCGTCCGCTGGGCATGAGTAATACCACCTACACCCCGACGGCGGCGCAGTGCGCGCGCCTGATGATCCCGGCGCGCAGCGCCAGCCCGTGTATCTCCTCGCTGGCGGCCATCGGCAGCGGTGGGGTCTACTCCACCCCGGACGACATGCGCCGCTGGATGCAGCAGTTTCTGGCCGGCGGCCAGCAGCCGCGTAGCCCCTACGCCGCGCGTCTGTTGAAGATGTACTACCCACGCGCCAAGCTGGATCAGGTGAAGGGGATGGATGTGCCGGGTAAGGCCGCCGCCTTGGGGCTGGGCTGGGTGGCTATGGCGCCGCAGGATGGCCATCCGGGGATCATTCAGAAGACCGGCGGTGCCGGGGGGTTCATCACCTATATGGCGCTGATCCCGGAGAAGAACATCGGGGTATTCGTGGTGGTCACCCGTAGCGACCTGACGCGCTTCAAGAACATGAGCGATGGGGTGAACGATCTGGTCAGCGCCTTGGCGGCGCAAAAGCGTTAAGGCCTAAGGCCAAGGGGAAGGCGCGCGAAGTGAGTCATCACTGACATCGCGCCAGCGGGCCAGTCTGACTCCCCCCCCTGCACTCACGCCTCGCCCGGGTTTTTTACTCATCAGATACCAGCGGGGCGCCCTTAGGCGCCCCGCGTATCTCATCCCCACACCGTTAGCTGCGGCGCAGCAACAGGTAGATACTGATCGCCAGGAACAACGCGCTGGGCAGTACCGCGCCAATCACCGGCGGCACGTTGTACACCAGGCTCATCGGACCGAAGATCTGATCCAGCACGTAGAAGACGAAGCCGAAGCAGATGCCGGTCAACACCCGTACCCCCATCGGCACGCTACGCAGCGGACCGAAGATGAACGACAGCGCCATCAGCATCATCACCGCCACGGAGAGCGGGGCGAAGATCTTGCTCCACAGATTGAGCTGATAACGGTTGGACTCCTGGCCGCTCTGCTGCAGGTACTTCACGTAGTGATACAGGCCGCTGATGGAGAGCGAGTCGGGGCTGACCGCCACTACCCCCAGCTTGTCCGGCGTCAGGTTGGTCTTCCACACCCCGGTCAGGGTGCGCGAGCCGGTGATCTGCGCAGGGTTTGTCAGGTTGGACTCCTCCACCTGGGTCAGCTTCCACTGCTTGCCGTCGAAGGTGGCCGCCGTCGCGTAACGCAGCGAGGTCAGCTTACGCTGGTCGTTGAGTGTGTAAATACTCACCCCCGCCAGGGTGCGGTCGTTCACCACCTGGGAGATATAGATAAACTGGTTGCCATCTTTAGCCCACAGGCCGCCCTGGGTCGACAGCAGCGAGCCGCCGTACATCTGCTGGGCGCGGTAGTTACGCGCCGCCTGATCACCCTGCGGTGCCACCCATTCGCCGATGGCCATGGTCAGCAGCACCAGCGGAATGGCGGTCTTCATCACCGCCGACGCCACCTGCATGCGGGTAAAACCGGCGGCCTGCATCACCACCAGTTCGCTGCGCTGCGCCAACATCCCCAGGCCGAGCAGCGCGCCGAGCAGCGCCGCCATCGGGAAGAAAATTTCGATATCCTTGGGGATGCTCAACAGGGTGAACAGCCCGGCACCCGCCACGGAGTAATCCCCCTGGCCCACCTTGCGCAGCTGGTCGACGAACTTGATGATGCCAGACAGCGACACC
Organism: Edwardsiella tarda ATCC 15947 = NBRC 105688; assembly: GCF_003113495.2. NCBI lineage: Bacteria > Pseudomonadati > Pseudomonadota > Gammaproteobacteria > Enterobacterales > Hafniaceae > Edwardsiella > Edwardsiella tarda. The sequence goes on along the minus strand of NZ_CP084506.1, from coordinate 441,970 downwards.
AGCATGAACAGGGTCATCATGATGGTGTTGAAGATGGTGCGGCCAATATAACGATCGAGAACGCCAAACATCAGGCCACTCCTTTTCCGCTTAGGCGCGCACGAATGCGGCGCATCGGCACGGTATCCCACAGATTAAGCGCCAACGCCAACAACAGGTAGCCGCCGTTCACCGCCCACATCCAGATCATCGGGTCCAGCTTGCCCTTGCCGCCGTTGGAGCGCAGCGAGCTCTGCAACAGGAAGAAGATCAGGTAGAGCAGCATCGCCGGTAGCATCGACAGCACCCGTCCCTGGCGTGGGTTCACCACGCTGAGCGGCACCACCATCAGCGCCATCACCAGCACCGAGAACACCAACGTCAGGCGCCAGTGGAACTCGGCGCGGAAACTTGACTCGTCGGAGTGCCACAACGCGGACATGCTCGCCTGATCGGCGTTGTTCGGGTCCAGCATCGTCGACTTGTGGCCGATGAGGGCGGAGTAGTCGACGAAGTCGGTGATGCGGAAGTCGCGCAGCATCGCGGTGCCCTCGTAGCGCGTTCCGCTATCCAGCACCACCTTCTGCCCGCCATCCTTCATCTCGACCAGATGGCCGCTATCCGCTACCACCACCGAGGGGCGCTGCGAGCCGCTCGGGCGTAGCTGCGCCAGGAAGACGTCGTGGAATTTCTTGTCCTTCACGTTGCCGACGAACAACACATAGTTGCCGTCTTGCGAGGGTTGGAACTGCCCTTCGGCCAGCGACGCCAGGCCGGGGTTGGCCTTGGCCTCCGCCATCACCTCATCGGAATGCAGCGAGGACCAGGGGCTGAGCCAGAAGGCGTTGGCCAGCGCCAATGCCCCGGTGAAGAAGGCCAGCACCATCGCCGCCTTGATCAGCACCGTCTTGCTCAACCCACAGGCGTGCATCACCGTGATCTCGCTTTCCGTATACAGCCGGCCTAGGGTCATCAACAACCCTAAAAATAGGCTGAGCGGCAAGATGAGCTGAGCCATCTCTGGGATCCCCAGCCCAAGCAGGGAAAACACCAGGTTGGTCGGGATATCGCCATTCACCACCGCCCCTAAAATCCGCACCATCTTTTGGCAAAAAAAGATCAAGAGCAGAATAAACAGGATGGCGACCTGACTCTTAAAGGTTTCCCGTACTAGATATCTAATGATGATCACGCTTATTACGCCTGTGAAAACTTGTATTTTTGCAGGAAAATAGATAATTTCTACGCTAACGCGCCATTTTTATGATGATTATGGCCGCGGCAACAATGGGTAGCACGATTACAGCCTTGGCTGCCTGGGTGGCGTAAAACAGCTCACCGGGACCGTGACCAGATCCCAAAACGCCAACCACTTGTCAGGTAAACTGATTGTACTGCAAACCGATTGTACCGTAATCGTTAGTCACGAAAACGACAAATTTAACTGCCGCCCGCGCGAAAAAACAGCAAAAGCCGCAACGGAAGCCGGGTCATCGCTATGTCGGCATGATTTTACCGTTAGGCAGCCTAAAACGTGTGGCAATAATTGTTTCTAGTCAGTTCAACGGCAAGGGGCCGTAACGTCTTTGAGTATAGTTTATCCGCCCCTCTAGCCGCTGTCTTTAAGATTCAGGAGAGTGCATGGAGTTCAGTGTAAAGAGCGGTAGCCCGGAAAAGCAGCGTAGCGCCTGCATCGTCGTCGGTGTATTCGAACCTCGCCGCCTGTCCCCGATTGCCGAACAGCTCGATAAGATCAGTGATGGCTATATCAGTGCCCTGCTGCGCCGCGGCGAGCTGGAGGGTAAGGTCGGGCAGACGCTGTTGCTGCATCATGTGCCCAACGTACTCTCGGAGCGTATCCTGCTGATCGGCTGCGGCAAAGAGCGTGAGCTGGATGAGCGCCAGTATAAGCAGGTGATCCAAAAGACCATCAACACCCTGAATGACACCGGCTCGATGGAGGCGGTCTGCTTCCTCACCGAGCTGCACGTCAAGGGGCGCAACACCTACTGGAAGGTGCGTCAGGCCGTCGAGACCGCCAAGGAGACCCTGTATACCTTCGATCAGCTGAAGAGCAACAAGGTCGAGCCGCGCCGTCCACTGCGTAAGATGGTGTTCAACGTGCCGACCCGCCGCGAGTTGACCAGCGGCGAGCGCGCCATTCAACACGGTCTGGCCATCGCCGCCGGAGTGAAGGCGGCCAAAGATCTCGGCAACATGCCGCCGAATATCTGTAACGCGGGCTACCTGGCTTCCCAGGCGCGTCAGCTGGCCGACAGCTACGCCGGCTCCGTCACCACCCGGGTGATCGGCGAACAACAGATGAAAGAGCTGGGCATGAACGCCTACCTGGCCGTCGGCCAAGGTTCGCAGAACGAATCGCTGATGTCGGTGATCGAATATAAGGGTAACCCGAACCCGGACGCACGCCCGATCGTGTTGGTGGGTAAAGGGCTAACCTTCGACGCCGGCGGCATCTCCCTCAAGCCGGGCGAAGGCATGGATGAGATGAAGTACGACATGTGTGGCGCCGCCTCGGTGTATGGCGTGATGCGCATGGCCGCCGAGCTGCAACTGCCGCTCAACATCGTCGGGGTGCTGGCGGGCTGTGAAAACATGCCGGGCGGGCGCGCCTATCGTCCGGGGGATATCCTCACCACCATGTCCGGCCAGACCGTCGAGGTGCTCAACACCGACGCCGAAGGCCGTCTGGTGCTGTGCGACGTGCTGACCTATGTCGAGCGTTTCGAACCGGAACTGGTGGTGGATGTCGCCACCCTGACCGGCGCCTGCGTCATCGCCCTGGGTCACCACCTGACCGGCCTGATGGCCAACCACAACCCGCTGGCCTCCGAGTTGCTGAGCGCGGCGGAACAGGCGGGCGATCGCGCCTGGCGTCTGCCGCTGGGGGACGAGTTCCAGGAGCAGTTGGACTCCAACTTCGCCGACATGGCCAACATCGGTGGCCGTCCGGGCGGGGCGATCACCGCCGCCTGCTTCCTGGCGCGCTTCACCCGCAAATATAACTGGGCGCATCTGGACATCGCCGGCACCGCCTGGCGCTCCGGCAAGGCCAAGGGCGCCACCGGCCGTCCGGTGGCGATGCTCTCCCAGTTCCTGCTCAATCGCGCAGGCCTCAACGGCGAAGAGTGATCCCGCCTCTCCCCTCCCGCACGGGAGGGGAAGCATGAATATTCCCGCCATTGCTGTAGAATAGTAAGGCAGGGCCGTCCAACACACGGGCGGCCACGCCGTGTCACCGCTCCCGGCGGCACGGCCATCACCAAGCAGGATAGATCCGACTCCCGATGAAACAGGCAACCTTTTATTTGCTGGAGCAACCGCAGGCGGCGGATGCGCCGGACGATGTGGAAACGCTGGCCTGCGAGCTGGCGTGCCAACACTGGCGCGCCGGCAAGCGCGTGCTGTTGGCCTGTGCCAGCCAGGCGCAGGCCGAGCGCCTGGACGAGGCGCTGTGGGCGCGCGATCCGCAGCAGTTTGTGCCGCATAATCTGGCCGGGGAAGGACCGCGCTTCGGCGCACCGGTGGAGCTGTCCTGGCCGGGCAAGCGCGGCAGCGCGCCACGCGAGCTGTTGATCAGCCTGTTGCCCGACTTCGCGGATTTTGCCACCGCTTTCCATGAAGTGATAGACTTCGTGCCTTACGAAGACGCATTAAAGCAGTTGGCGCGCGAACGCTATAAAGCCTATCGCAGCGTCGGCTTTCACTTGACCACGGCGACGCCGCCAACTCACTGACCGATCAGACGAAACAGACGAAGAATGGAAAAAACATACAACCCGCAAGACATCGAACAGCCGCTGTACGCGCACTGGGAACAGCAGGGCTACTTTAAGCCGAACGGCGACACCAGCAAAGAAAGCTTCTGCATCATGATCCCGCCGCCGAACGTCACCGGCAGCCTGCATATGGGCCACGCGTTCCAGCAGACCATCATGGACACCATGATCCGCTACCAGCGCATGCAGGGTAAAAACACCCTGTGGCAGGTGGGGACCGACCATGCCGGTATCGCCACCCAGATGGTGGTTGAGCGTAAGATTGCGGCCGAAGAGGGCAAGACTCGCCACGACTATGGCCGCGACGCCTTCATCGACAAGATCTGGCAGTGGAAGGCCGAATCCGGCGGTACCATCACCCGCCAGATGCGCCGTCTGGGCAACTCCGTCGACTGGGAGCGCGAGCGCTTCACCATGGACGATGGCCTGTCCAACGCGGTGAAGGAAGTCTTCGTCCGTCTGTATCAGGAAGATCTGATCTACCGCGGCAAGCGTCTGGTCAACTGGGATCCGAAACTGCGCACCGCCATCTCCGATCTGGAAGTGGAAAACCGCGAGACCAAGGGCTCCATGTGGCACCTGCGTTACCCACTAGCCGACGGCGCCAAGACCGCTGACGGCCAGGATCACCTGGTGGTCGCCACCACCCGTCCGGAGACCCTGCTGGGGGATACCGGCGTGGCGGTCAACCCGGAAGATCCGCGCTACAAGGATCTGATCGGCAAGTTCGTCATCGTCCCGCTGGTCAACCGCCGCATCCCGATCGTCGGCGACGAACACGCCGACATGGAGAAAGGCACCGGCTGCGTGAAGATCACCCCGGCGCACGACTTCAACGACTACGAAGTGGGTCGTCGCCACCAGCTGCCGATGATCAACATCCTCACCTTCGACGCCGACATCCGTGATCAGGCGCAGGTGCTGGACACTAACGGCGTCGAGTGCGATGTCTACAGCAGCGAGCTGCCAGCCGAATTCCGCGGCATGGAGCGTTTCGCCGCCCGTAAGGCCATCGTCAAGGCCTGTGACGAGGCCGGTCTGCTGGTCGAGATCAAGGCGCATGATCTGACGGTGCCTTACGGCGACCGTGGCGGCGTGGTCATCGAGCCGATGCTGACCGACCAGTGGTACGTGCGTGCCGCCCCGTTGGCCAAACCGGCCATCGAAGCGGTCGAGAATGGCGACATTCAGTTCGTGCCGAAGCAGTATGAGAACATGTACTTCTCTTGGATGCGTGACATCCAGGATTGGTGTATCTCCCGTCAGCTGTGGTGGGGTCACCGCATCCCGGCCTGGTACGACGCCGACGGCCACGTCTACGTGGGTCGCAGCGAAGAAGAGGTGCGCAGCGAAAACGGCCTGGGCGCCGAGGTGACGCTGACCCAGGATAACGACGTGCTGGACACCTGGTTCTCCTCCGCCCTGTGGACCTTCTCTACCCTGGGCTGGCCGGAGAACACCGAGGCGCTGAAGACCTTCCACCCGACCAACGTGCTGACCAGCGGCTTCGACATCATCTTCTTCTGGATCGCGCGCATGATCATGATGACCATGCACTTCATCAAGGATGAAGACGGCAAGCCGCAGGTGCCGTTCAAGACCGTGTATATCACCGGCCTGATCCGCGACGACGAAGGGCAGAAGATGTCCAAGTCCAAGGGCAACGTCATCGATCCGCTGGATATGATCGACGGCATCAGCCTGCCGGCGCTGCTGGAGAAGCGCACCGGTAACATGATGCAGCCGCAACTGGCCGAGAAGATCGCCAAGCGCACCGAGAAGCAGTTCCCAGATGGCATCGAGCCGCACGGCACCGACGCCCTACGCTTCACCCTGTCCGCTCTGGCCTCGACCGGCCGTGACATCAACTGGGACATGAAGCGCCTGGAAGGCTACCGTAACTTCTGTAACAAGCTGTGGAACGCCAGCCGTTTCGTGCTGATGAACACCGAAGGCCACGACTGCGGCTTCAACGATGGCGAGAAGATCTACTCGCTGGCCGATCGCTGGATCCTGGCGGAGTTCAACCGCACGGTGAAAGCCATGCGTGAGGCGCTGGACAGCTACCGCTTCGATATCGCCGCCAATATCCTGTACGAGTTCACCTGGAACCAGTTCTGTGACTGGTATCTGGAGCTGGCTAAGCCGGTGATCAACGGCGGTAGCGAGGCCGAGTTGCGCGGCACCCGCCACACCCTAGTGACCGTGCTGGAAGGGCTGCTGCGTCTGGCACACCCGATCATCCCGTTCATCACCGAGACCATCTGGCAGCGCGTCAAGCTGCTGGCCGGCATCGATGCCGACACCATCATGCTGCAGCCCTATCCGCAGTATGACGCGGCACAGGACGACGCCCAGGCGCTGGCCGATCTGGAGTGGATCAAGCAGACCATCATCGCGGTACGTAACATCCGCGCCGAGATGAACATCGCCCCGAGCAAGCCGTTAGAACTGCTGCTGCGTGACACCGATGACAACGCGCAGCGTCGCGTGGAGCAGAACAGCAGCTTCATCCAGTCGCTGGCTCGTCTACAGAGCATCACCCTGCTGCCAGCCGGTGACAAGGGACCGGTCTCCGTCACCAAGCTGGTCGATGGCGCCGAGCTGTTGATCCCGATGGCCGGTCTGGTCGACAAGGCCGCCGAGCTGGATCGTCTGGGCAAGGAAGTGGCCAAGATCGACGGCGAGATCGCCCGCATCGAAGCCAAGCTGTCCAACGAAGGCTTCGTGGCGCGCGCACCGGAGACGGTGGTCGCCAAAGAGCGCGAGAAGCTGACCGGTTATGCCGAGGCGAAAGCCAAGCTGATCGAACAGCAGGCGGTGATCGCCGCGCTGTAAGCCGTCGCACACGCTAAAGACACGGGGGCCTGACGGCCCCCGTTTTGTTTCCTGTACGCTTAACGCCTAACCTTTCTGCGCCATCGCTCGGCCTGCCGCGCCCGTGCGGCTATACTCAGCAGCAGCGTCATCATTCACTTTCTGCGGAGAAGAGACAGGTCATGCTCGGCCTCTCCCCCGCGTGGCCACGCCGCACACGGCGCCGCCTGATGCGAGGAGCCCGATGGATAGCCGCCGATCCGAATCCCGCGAACCCTTGAGTCTGCATCCTAACCGTTGGGATGTCGTCGCCTTTCCGCTGATCATCAGCCTGATCGCCATGATGGCCATCGGCTTCCACCAGACGTTGCAACCCCTGGCCAGCCTGGAGAAACAGAGTATCTCTCTGGCTCCCGCCGCCCTGCCGGAGTATGCCCTGCGCACCACCCTGCGCATGTTGGTCGCCATGCTGGCCTCGCTGCTGTTCACCCTGATCTACGGCACCCTGGCGGCCAAGAGTCGACGCGCGGCCAAGGTACTGGTGCCGATGCTGGACATCCTGCAATCGGTGCCGGTGCTCGGCTACATCTCCTTCACCGTCACCTTCTTCGTCGCCCTGTTTCCGGGGCAGGTGCTCGGGGTCGAGTTGGCGGCCATCTTCGCCATCTTCACCAGCCAGGCGTGGAACATGACCTTCAGCTTCTACCAGTCCCTGCGTACCGTGCCGTCTGATCTCGACGAGGTGGCGCGCGGCCTGCACTTCACCGGCTGGCAACGCTTCTGGAAGCTGGATGCGCCCTTCGCCATGCCTGGGCTTATCTGGAACATGATAATGTCGATGTCCGGCGGCTGGTTCTTTATCGTCGCCTCGGAGGCGATTACCGTCGGCCATACCCACTTCGTCCTGCCAGGCATCGGCGCCTATCTGGCCGAGGCGATCCTACAGCGCGATCTGCACGCCATCGGCTGGGTACTGCTGACCATGGTGGCGGTGATCCTGGCCTATGATCAGCTGCTGTTTCGCCCGCTGGTCGCCTGGGCGGATAAGTTCCGCATGGAGACCACCCGCTCGGCCACGCCCCCCACCTCCTGGCTGTTTAACCTGCTGCGCCGCACTCACCTGTTCCATCGCCTGTTCGCCCCCTTGGGCCAGCTGCTGGGCTGGCTGGCACGCCTGCCGCTACGCTGCCCACGCCGCCGCCCGACGCAGAGGGCGGTCACGCCGAGCCGCATCGGGCCGACGATTGACCGCCTATGGGGGGGCGCGATCCTGCTGCTGACCCTCTATCTTAGCGTGCGTGTCGGGGCGTATGTGCAGAGCGGTGTCTCGCTGCACGAGGTGGGCCATGTGTTCCTGCTGGGCCTGATCACCCTACTGCGCGTCAGCCTGCTGATCCTGATCTCCTCGTTGATCTGGGTGCCGCTCGGGGTACTGATCGGCCTGCGTCCGGCGCTGGCCGCGAAGATCCAGCCGCTGGCCCAGTTCCTGGCCGCCTTCCCGGCCAACCTGCTATTCCCGGTGTTCGTCATCGTCATCGTCCATTTCCGCCTCGACCCCGACATCTGGTTATCGCCGTTGATCGTGCTGGGCACCCAGTGGTACATCCTGTTCAACGTGGTGGCGGGCACCATGAGTTTCCCCAATGACTACCGCGAGGCCGCCGCCAATTTCCATATTCACGGCTGGCAGTGGTGGCGCCAGATCATGCTGCCCGCCGTCTTCCCCTACTATGTCACCGGGGCGATCACCGCCGCCGGGGGCGCCTGGAACGCCAGCATCGTGGCGGAGTATGTGCAATGGGGCGACGCCCGGCTGATCGCCCATGGTCTGGGGGCCTACATCGCCGAGAACACCGCCAGCGGCAACTTTCCCCATATCATCCTGGGGATCGCCATGATGGCGCTGTTCGTCACCCTGTTTAACCGCCTGCTGTGGCGCCCGCTGTACGCCTACGCCGAGACACGCTTTCGCGCCCACTAACCCCATTCGAGGAGGATCATCATGACCGACGCTCGCCCTTCGCTCCCGCCCGTAGCCCCGCCGCCGATCTTGGCCGTGCGCGCCGTCGATCATGGCTACGAGCAGGCGCATGGCCGACAGACCATCCTCCAAGGGGTGAACCTAACCCTGCAGACGGGCGAGATCGTCGCCCTACTCGGCCGCTCCGGCTCCGGCAAGTCCACCCTGCTGCGCATCATCTCCGGCCTGATCGCCCCCAGCTCCGGCGAGGTCGAGTATCTCGGCGCCCCGCTCCAAGGCCCGGCCGACGGGGTGGCGATGGTATTCCAGACTTTCGCCCTCTTTCCCTGGCTGACGGTGCTACAGAACGTGGAGGCGGGGCTGGAGGCACAGGGGATGCCCGCCGCCGAGCGCCGTCCGCGCGCGCTGGCAGCCATCGATCTGATCGGCCTGGATGGTTTCGAGAACGCCTACCCGCGCGAACTCTCCGGCGGCATGCGGCAACGCGTCGGCTTTGCCCGCGCCTTGGTGGTCGATCCCACCCTGCTGTTGATGGACGAGCCGTTCTCGGCGCTCGATGTGTTAACCGCCGAGACCCTGCGTACCGATCTGCTCGATCTGTGGAGTGAGGGCAAGCTGCCCATCAAGTCGATGCTGATCGTCACCCATAACATCGAGGAGGCGGTGTTCATGTGCGATCGCATCCTGCTGCTCTCCTCGCACCCCGGGAAGATCATCGCCGAGATCGCCGTCCCCTTCCGCCACCCGCGCAACCGCCTCGATCCCGCCTTCCGCCATCTGGTGGATGAGGTCTACGCCCAGATGACGGCACGCAATAGCGACAACACCCTGCGCAACGAGCTGCGCCTCGGCTCCTGGCTGCCACACGTCTCCACCAACCTGATCGCCGGGCTGTTGGAGAGCCTCTCCGCCGCCCCCTATCACGGGCGGGCCGATATGCCGGATCTGGCGCTGGCGCTCCACATGGAGGTCGACCGGCTGTTTCCCGTCGCCGAGGTGCTGCAACACCTGGACTTTGCCAGCGTGCAGCAGGGCGACATCATCCTCACCCCGGCCGGGGAGCAGTTTGCCGCCATGGATACCCAGCCGCGCAAGGCGTTATTCGCCGAACACCTGCTACGTCATGTCCCCCTGGCGATGTTGATCAAGAGCGTGCTCGACGAGCGCCCGGGCCATCGCGCGCCGCGGGTACGCTTCGAGCAGGAGTTGGAGGATGCCCTCTCCGATCAGGCCGCGCGTGAGACGCTGGATAGCGTGATCAACTGGGGACGCTACGCCGAGATCTTCTCCTATAACGATCAGACGGAGACCTTCAGTCTGGAGGATGTGGAGTTCTAACGCCGTGCCGTCGCCCTGACGGCACTTGCATTCAGGCGGGTTAGGGTGCTATTTAAAGGGTTCCCTTATCCGCCCACTTGCACATGGACCGTCCCATGACCGAGCCACACACCGCCGATATTCTCATCCGCCCGCTGACCCCCGCCGACAACGCCGCGATCGCCGCCGTGATCCGCCGCGTCTCCGCCGAGTGTGGCCTCAGCGCCGACAAGGGGTTCACCGTCTCCGATCCCAATCTGGATCGTCTGGCGCAGAGTTACGCGGCGGCGCGCAGCGCCTACTGGGTGGTCGAGCTCAACGGCGAGGTGGCGGGCGGCGGCGGTATCGCCCCGCTGGAAGGGGCCGCGGCGCACCTGTGTGAGCTACAAAAGATGTATTTCTTACCGGCGCTGCGTGGCCGCGGGATCGCAAAGCGTTTGGCGTTGCAGGCGCTGGATTTCGCCCGGGGCCAGGGGTTCACCCACTGCTATCTGGAAACCACCGCCACCCTGCTCGACGCCATCGCCCTGTACCAACATCTGGGATTTTCGCGCATCGACCAGGCGCTGGGCGCCACCCGCCACGTCGACTGCGAGGTACGCATGCTGCGCGCGCTCTGATCGGCGTGGCCCATAGACAAAAAAAGGGAGCCGCTCGGCTCCCGGAGACGCGCTCGACGCGCGTTATCAGCGGTGATTAGTGGCGACGGCCGTCGTCATCTTCGTCGACGTCATCCTCGTCATACTCCCCCTCGTCGTCGCCCTCTTCGCCGTCCGGATCCTCAAAGTAGGTTCCCCAGCCGTCGTAGCTGACGCCATGCTTCTCCGCCAGGGTCATCAACTGCTCGACCTGTGCGTCGATGGTGTCGGCATTTAAGCCCACCTCGCTGATCACATCACAGCACATCAGCAGGACGCCCTCTTCGACCTCCAGCTCTTCGGCGTCGGTCACTTCGTAGCCCAGCTTGAACGCCTCGACGGCGGCCTGCTCTAACGTCTCAAAGCGCTCCGCCGACAGGTGGTGCTCGATGGTGTACAGCGCATCCGGATCGCTGCCGTCATCCAGCAACTCTTCGATAATCATGCGGGTTTCTTCACGCTGTTCTTCTAGCAGCTCTCGGTTTGCCATTTCACTGATCCTCAATCGCTAAGCCTTTCGCGCATTCTCCCACAGGCGGCGACGCCTCACCACTCCCGCAAAAACAATATTTCCGCCTCAGGGGTTGAAATTGAATTTTAATACACATAATGTGAATATAAATTCATCAGCACATCACATTCCACAACGGAGACAGGCCATATGGATCAGCTTCATCAGCATCACTTCCTGCGCTTACTGGATTTCACCCCACAACAGATTGCATACCTAATCAATCTTGCCGCCGAGCTTAAGCACGCCAAGAAACAGGGGAGTGAGGTGGCGCGCCTGACAGGAAAGAATATCGCCCTGATCTTCGAGAAGGACTCCACCCGTACCCGCTGCGCCTTCGAGGTCGCCGCCCACGATCAGGGGGCCCACGTCACCTATCTCGGCCCGAGCGGTAGCCAGATCGGCCATAAGGAGTCGATCAAGGACAGCGCGCGCGTGTTGGGGCGGATGTATGACGCCATCCAATACCGTGGCTTCGGTCAGACGGTGGTGGAGACGCTGGCGCACTACGCCGGGGTGCCGGTGTGGAACGGGCTGACCGATGAGTTCCACCCCACGCAGATCCTGGCGGACTTGCTCACCATGCGCGAACACTGCGCCAAGCCGCTGTCGGCCATCAAGCTGGCGTACCTCGGCGATGCGCGCAACAACATGGGCAACTCGTTGCTGGAGGGGGCGGCGTTGATGGGCATGGAGTTGCGCCTGGTGGCCCCGCGCGCCTTCTGGCCGGAGGCGGCGCTGGTGGCTCAGTGCCAGGCGGTAGCAGAGCAGACCGGCGCCAAGCTGATCCTGACGGAGGAGGTCGCCGAGGGGGTACAGGATGCGGACTTCCTGTATACCGATGTCTGGGTCTCAATGGGAGAGGCCAAGTCCGTCTGGCAGGAGCGTATCGCCCAGCTGCTGCCCTACCAGGTCAACATGCAGACGCTGCAACTGAGCGGCAATCCCCAGGTGAAATTCCTGCACTGCCTGCCCGCCTTCCATGACACGATGACCGCCGTGGGGAAACAGATGGCCGAACAGTATGGCTTACACGACGGGATCGAGGTTACCGATGAGGTGTTCGAGTCGCCGCACAGCATCGTCTTCGATCAGGCGGAGAACCGCCTGCATACCATCAAGGCGGTGATGGTGGCGACGCTGGCCGGCGCCTGACGCCGCTATCGGGGCGGCCTCGGCCTACCTGGCCGTACCGCCCTCTCGCCCTTAGTCGGCCAGCAGGCCGAGCGCGCGCGCATCCAGCTTGATCACCGCCTTGCACACCGGTGCGGGAGCCCCCAGCGCACACAACGGCTTATGCACCTCGCCCGGATAAAACACCACAAAGTCACCCGGCTGCAACGTCAAAGACTTCTCCTGTAGGCCACCTGCACCCAGCGGCAGGAAGGCGATATCCTTATCCGCCAACCGATCCTCGCCGGGCACCCCAGGAGCCAGGTTGCTAAAGCCCATACCCTCCTGCCCCTCCAGCACAATCTGCACATCCAGATAGCGGGCGTGGTATTCGGCACGGCGCGTCTCGGCGGCGGCGGTCTCGTCGTGGGCGATCAAGACAAACTGGCGCTGGGCGTCGATCTCATAGCGTCCTGCCGGCGTCGCCGCGCTGAAGTTGGCCATCACATACTCGATCGCCTGGCGGATCGCCACCGGCAGATAGGGCATCTGGGCGAGGTAGTGAACATTACCCGTCAACATGATTTTTCATTCCTTTGTTTATAAAACCATGTTTTATTTTATCGGGAAGTGGACGACGTAACTGCGCCGCCCGCCACATTTATCGGTGCGGGCGCCAGAAAGAAAAAAGGTCTCGGCAACCGCCGAGACCAAGTAGGGACACTCACTCAAAAATTATCATGACAAGTTAGGGGAAAATAGCGTATCAAGCCTTACGCCAAGGCCTGCGCCAGCAGGGTGATCGGATGCTCGCAGCGCTTGCTGGTCGACATCTCGATCTGCCACTTGCAGGTCTCGCAGTCGGTCACCACCAGATCCACCCCACTGGCTTCGATCTGGCGGAACAATCCGGCGCCGATGCCTTGGGCGGTCTCGTAGTTCTCCTTCTTGAAACCGTAAGTACCGGCGATCCCGCAGCATTGAGAGTCGAGGATGATCAGTTCGACGCCGGGGATCATCTGCAACAACGCCAGGGTATAGGGCGCCCATCCCATGCGTTCCATATGGCACGGCGTATGGTAGGCGATCTTCAGATTCAGCGGCTTGAGGGGCAGCGTGCGGCCAGCGTCGAGCAGGCGATAGAGATGACGCGTCGCCAGCTCCACCCGATCCCGCACCGGCGTGGTATCGATATCCAACACATGTGGATACTCGTCGCGCAGCATAAAAGTACAGCTCGACGAGGTCGCCACCACCGGGATCCCCTTCTCTAACACCGCCTCGCTCAGGGAGTCGGCGTTCACCCGCGCCTGCTTCTTGGCCTGCTCGATGAAGCCGTTGGCCACCAGCGGCACGCCGCAGCACTTCTCGCGCGACAGCAGTTGAACCCCGATGTCCATGGCATTAAATACCCGCACCAGATCCTTGCCCAGCTGCGGGTGGTTGTAGTTGACGTAGCAGCCGTGGAAAAACGCCACCTGCTCCGTGAAGCGTGCCTGCTCGCTCGCCTGCTTGCGCATCCAGCTACGGAAGGTGCCGTGGGAGTATTTGGGCAGCTCACGACGATGGTCGATCTTCAACGCCTTATCCAGCAGTTGACGCACCGGCTTCAGACCGGTGGTGGCGTTGATCAACGGTGCAAACGGCGTCGACAGCGTCCCCATCAGATCGGTATGGCTGAGGATGGCGTCGCGCAGCTTCGGCTTGTGATTACCGTACTGGGTCTTGGCGCGCAGGATGATGTCGCCGATCTTCACGTCGGACGGGCAGGCCACCTCGCAACGCTTACAGTTGGTGCAATACTTCAGCGCCTCATCATACAGTTGCGGATCTTTCAGACGCAGGCGCTCGCCATCCGGGCCGGCCTGCTTCGGGCCGGGATAGGCCGGGTTAACCTTCGCCACCGGGCAGTAGGTGGTGCACACGGTGCATTTGATGCATTGTTCAAAGCTGTTGTCAGCAGGCAGACTCATTGTGCCTCCTCCGCCAAGATCTGTTGCGCGGCGTGCAGGGCGGTAAGCAGGGAGACCCCTGCGCCACAGCCCTGATGGATCGGATCATAACCGCCCAGCACGGCGCCGGCGGCATACAGGTTATGCAGGGTCGCGCCATCGACGCGGGCGCGTTGGCTGGCGTCGGTACGCACCCCAAACTGGAGATAGGGTTGCGGGGCAAACATCGATGCCTGGCACCACGCGCCACGCTCGGCCTCCGCGATCACCTCCAGGCCAAACACCGGCTCGCGCACGCCGGCAAAGTCGGCGCGTAACCCGTTGCTAAAGAAGCTACCGCTAGCCAGCACCACATGGCGAGGACGCAAGGGGATGTCGCCGTGGTTGCGGGTATACAGGCGCGTCACGCGCCCCGCCTCACACTCGGCACTCACCACCGTGTCGCCCGGCATGATCAGGCCGCCCAACGCCTGGAAACGGCGACGCAGCTGCTGATGAATATGGATCCCTAACACCGACGGCGGCAGGGTCGGCAACAGCATCAACGGGCGTGAGACCGCCGCGCGTAGCTGCGCCAAGGCATCGTCGCAATCCACCCCGATACAGGCGGGCAGGAAGATGGCGTCAACGTCAGCCGCGTGGCGATTGAGTTCGTCGGCCAGCAGGCGGCGATTCTCCGCCACGTCGAGCACCCGGGCGATGTTGACCGCACGGAACTCGCTCGGGTTGGCGCGTAGGCGATCCAACGCCGGCAGCGTCAGCTCCACCACCTGGCAATGCGCCCCCTGCTCCTGTAGGGAACCCGCCACCAATTGCGGCTGGAAGTCGAGGAATCCCTCGATGCCCGCCACCAGAATGCGTTGCCACGGCAACGCGCTCGCCACATCGCTGACCGGCACCTCATTCGGGCTCAACCAAGTCAGGCGACGGGTCCCCAGCGGGGTTACCCGCAGGTGGTTGCGTCGATGATCGCCGACCAGCGCCAGACCGCTACGCTCCAGCAGGCGCTCGGCCTCCAGCGCATAACGGGAAAAGTGCTCGCCGCCCAGCAGGCTATAGGGGTGCTGCGGCGCCTGACGCTGCAGCTCGTCGATCGCCGCACGCGGCTCGGTGACCGCCGTACCATCCGGCAGGCGCGACAACAGATCGAAGGAGCCGGAGGAGAAGTGCAGCGCGCTCTGCCCGGCGCTGACGATGGCGCAACGCTGTCCGGCCTCCGCCAGGCGAATGCCGCACACCAAACCGGCCAGACCGCCACCGATCATCACCGTATCAAATTTCATCGTCATTCTCCCCACGCTGCGGCGGCACGGCATCCATACCGCACAACCCCTGATAAACCCAACTGGTAAATTCGCTTTCGCGCAATGCATCGCCCCAGGCGATCGGGCGGATCCCCTTCCAACGCTCGTTCAGGAAGTGAGAGAGCTGCTCGATGGATTGTTGCGGCGTGGTGACCTTAAAGCGATTCAGCAGACCGGCGGCGCGGCACGCGCACAGCTCGCCCTGGCAGGTCCCCATCCCCACTCGGGTACGACGGCGCAGATCCACCAGGTTATTCACCGTCAGGGAGTCGACCGCGTAGCGGACCTCACCGGCGGTCACCGCCTCGCACTCGCATACCAGGCTGCTATTCAACCGATCGCCGCTCAGCAGACGGTCGGCGCGATCGCCATGGCGATACACCGCCGAGCCGCGGATCGGCGCCGGTAGGGAGATCACCTTGCGCAGCGTCTCTTCAGCCGACTGTTCAGAGCCAGGCAGCGGCTCGCTGGCGGTGGTACAGGGTGTGGTGACGCCCAACTTCTCGCACACCTTATCCGTGGCCCATTCGGCCATCAGCCGGTAGGTCATCAGCTTGCCGCCGGTGATGGTGATGAACCCCTCCATCCCATCGCGCGCGGCGTGATCGAGCAGCACGATACCGCGGCTCACGTTACGACCGCTCGGGTCATCGTCGCTGGCCACCAACGGACGAACCCCGGCATAGGCGCGCAGGATGCGGGTTGCCGCCAGCTTCGGCGCCAACTTTTCGCCCTCACGGATCAGGACATCGACCTCCTGCGGCGTGACCAGCATGTTATCGATCTGATCGTAGTCGATATGGGTCGAGGTGGTGCCGATCAGCGAGATGGTGTCGCCCGGTACCAGGATGTCGGCATCCGCCGGCTTACGGCAGCGGTTGATCACCATGTTATTGATGCGGTGGCCGAGGATCAGCAGCGCCCCCTTGGCGGGGAACATCTTGATGCGCAGATCGGCGTATTCGGCGATGTGCTGCCCCCAGATCCCGGCGGCATTCACCACGATCTGCGCGTGAATGTCGTAGCGCTGCCCCGACTTATGGTCGAGAACGCGCACCCCGTTGACCCGATCGCCTTGGCGCAGCAGGCCACACACTTCGTGATAGGTCAGTGCCTGGGCGCCATGTTCGCGCGCATCCAGCATGTTGGCCGCCGTCAGGCGGAAAGGGTCGACCGTGCCATCCGGCACACGTACCGCCCCAATCAGACGCGGGTTAGCCGCCGGCTCAAGGCGCAGCGCCTCAGCCGGATCGATGGCCTGCGCCTCGATACCGGCGGCCCGGCAGGCCTCGACAAAACGCGGTTGATAGGCCAGATCGTCTTCCGGCAAGGTGATAAACAACCCATCGGTGCGCTCGACACAGTGGCGGGCGATGCGTTTTAGAATGCGGTTCTCTTCAATACATTCACGCGCTGATTCACCGTCGGTCACCGCATAACGGGCACCGCTGTGTAGCAAACCATGATTACGGCCTGTCGCGCCCGTGGCGATGTCGTGACGCTCCAGCAGAATACAACGCAGGCCGCGGCGCGCGCAGTCACGGGCGATACCGGCGCCGGTGGCGCCGCCGCCGATAATGACGACGTCAGTTTCCTGTGATGCGGGGCTCTGTAACATGAGTGGCTCCCAAGCCAAAGAGTGGTAATGCGCTTAGTAAGCCATATTGCGGACTAAAAATGTTTGATAAGGAGCAAATACGCGCACAAAACGAAAATAGAAAGACCATAAAAGCTCATCAATGTGATCAATATCACCCTAGCTAGACGCATATATCATACAAATTACCTTATTTTTTTACTCAATCGGTTAATTTGTCGCTCAATTTCATAAAAGTGTAACAATATGAGGACTCTCTCACAGTCTGATTGTTCGCAATTGCCTATCCTGCGCTCGAAAATGAAAACGAAAAGGGTATCTGGCGGCATAATTCACTGCTAGGCGCGCCTATTTTGTTTTTTTACCTATGAGCGTGTGCCTTAACCGATTTCACTGGGGAAGCGGATTTAGGACCAAACAAACAATAAATAACGTCATCGGAGAGAGTTATGTTAAGCATGTTTAAGCCCGCGGCGCATAAGTCGCGGTTGCCAGACGCGCAGATAGACCCGACCTATCGTCGTCTGCGCTGGCAGATTTTTATGGGGATCTTCTTTGGCTACGCCGCTTACTACCTGGTGCGTAAAAACTTCACCCTGGCGATGCCCTACCTGGTCGAGCAAGGCTTCTCCCGTGGCGATCTCGGTTTTGCCCTCTCCGGCATCTCCATCGCTTACGGCTTCTCTAAATTCATCATGGGGTCGGTCTCTGACCGCTCCAACCCGCGCGTCTTCCTGCCGGCCGGCCTGATCCTGGCCGCCGTGGTGATGTTGGTGATGGGCTTCGTCCCGTGGGCCACCTCCAGCATCATGGTGATGTTCGTGCTGCTGTTCTTGTGCGGCTGGTTCCAGGGAATGGGGTGGCCGCCGTGTGGCCGTACCATGGTGCACTGGTGGTCGCAGAAGGAGCGCGGCGGGATCGTGTCGGTATGGAACTGCGCCCATAACGTGGGCGGTGGCCTGCCGCCGCTGCTGTTCCTGCTGGGGATGGCCTGGTTCAACGACTGGCATGCCGCACTCTATATGCCCGCCTTCGCCGCCATCCTGGTCGCCCTGTTCGCCTTCGCCATGATGCGTGACACCCCGCAATCCTGCGGCCTGCCGCCGATCGAAGAGTATAAGAACGACTACCCGGACGACTACTCCGCCAAGGCGGAGCAGGAGCTGACCGCCAAGCAGATCTTCATGCAGTATGTCTTCCCCAACAAGCTGCTGTGGTATATCGCCATCGCCAACGTATTCGTCTATCTGCTGCGTTACGGCATCCTGGACTGGTCACCGACCTACCTGAAAGAGGTGAAACACTTCGCGCTGGATAAGTCCTCCTGGGCCTACTTCCTGTACGAGTATGCCGGTATCCCAGGGACCCTGATCTGCGGCTGGATGTCTGACAAGGTCTTCCGCGGTAACCGTGGTGCCACCGGGGTGTTCTTTATGACCCTGGTCACCATCGCCACCATCGTTTACTGGCTTAACCCGGCAGGTAACCCCAACGTCGATATGGCCTGCATGATCATCATCGGCTTCCTGATCTATGGTCCGGTGATGCTGATCGGCCTGCACGCCCTGGAACTGGCACCGAAGAAAGCGGCCGGTACCGCGGCAGGCTTCACCGGCCTGTTCGGCTACCTGGGTGGCTCCGTGGCCGCCAGCGCCATCGTCGGTTACACCGTCGACTTCTTCGGCTGGAACGGTGGCTTCATGGTGATGATCGGCGGCGGCATCCTGGCCGTCATCCTGCTGCTGGTGGTGATGATCAACGAACACAAACAGCATCTGCGCGAGCAAGCAGAGAAGCGAGCCTAAGCCTCAACGGCGGCGCCTCATGCGCCGCCCTGCTTAACCGAAGGCTGTGCCGCGCATGCGGGGTACAGCCTTTTTTGTAGCCTTAACCCCACCAGAGATAAGGATAATTCTATGAAAATTAATGCAATAGTAGCCAGTCTCCTGCTCGGCGGCACCTTGGCGATGAGCGCCTATGCCGCGAATGATAAAGTGGTCATCGCTCACCGTGGCGCCAGCGGCTATCTGCCGGAGCATACCCTGCCAGCCAAGGCGATGGCCTACGCCCAAGGCGCTGATTTTCTAGAGCAGGACCTGGTGATGACCAAGGACGATCAGTTGGTGGTGTTACATGACCACTATCTGGACCGGGTAACCGACGTCGCCGAGCGCTTCCCCAACCGAGCCCGTAAGGATGGCCGCTACTACGCCATCGACTTCACCTTAGATGAGATCAAATCCCTCAAATTCACCGAAGGGTTCGATCTCGAAAAGGGTAAGAAAGTACAGAGCTATCCGGGCCGCTTCCCGATGGGGAAATCCGACTTCCGCGTGCATACCTTTGAGGAGGAGATCGAGTTTGTCCAGGGGCTCAACCACTCGACCGGTAAGAACATCGGCATCTATCCCGAGATCAAGGCGCCGTGGTTCCACCAGCAGGAGGGCAAAGACATCTCCGCCAAGGTGTTGCAAGTCCTCAAACAGTACGGCTATAGCGCTAAGGATGACAACGTCTACCTGCAATGCTTCGATGCCAACGAGCTCAAACGTATCAAGCATGAGCTGATGCCGAAGAACGGACAGAACCTCAAGCTGGTACAGTTGATCGCCTACACCGACTGGAACGAAACCCAAGAGAAGAAGCCGGACGGTACCTGGGTCAACTACAGCTACGACTGGATGTTTAAACCGGGCGCGATGAAACAGATCGCCCAATATGCCGACGGCATCGGGCCGGATTACCACATGCTGGTCAGCGCCGACTCACGCAAGGGCGACATCAAGCTGACGGAAATGGTGAAGGAGGCGCATGCCAACAAGATGGCAGTCCACCCCTACGCCATCCGGGCCGATAAGCTGCCGGACTACGTGAGCAACGTCGACCAGCTGTATGAGGTGATCTACAACCAGGCGGGCGTCGATGGGGTATTCACCGACTTCCCGGACAAAGGCGTGCAATTCCTGCAGAAGCAGGGGCAGCATCAGTAAGTCATCACCGGGGGGATAGCGGCACCTCTCCCCTCACCTCGCATTGTGGCGGGTCGGGCGTCATCATCGCCATGCCTCAGCGACACGCTCCCCCGCCCACTCGCGCCGAGTGCATTCTCGCCAACGCGAGCACAGTCTCATCGATCAAAACTCTGCCATACTAGAGCACGGCGGCGCATCCCCTTCCCCTTTGCGCACGCGCCGCCCGCTAACCGGAGGCCCGCATGAAACTGATCGGCAGCTATACCAGTCCCTTTGTGCGTAAGATCTTTGTGCTGTTGTTGGAGAAGCAGCTCACCTTCGAATTCGTCAGCGACAACCCCTATCTCGACGACGCACGCGTGCTCGCCGTCAATCCGCTGGGTAAGGTTCCGGCCCTGATCGCCGACGACGGGGAGATCGTCTTCGACTCCCCTCTGGTCGCCGAGTACCTCGACGCGTTGACGGCGGCCCCCCGTTTCCTGCCGCAGGATCGTACCGAGGCGTTGCGTGTACGCCAGGTCGAGGCGCTGGCCGATGGGATCTGCGACGCCGCCGTCACCATCGTCCGTGAGCTACGCCGTCCGGCGGAGCGCCAAGATAGCGCGGAACTACAACGCCAACGCGCCAAGATCCAGCGCGGATTGGATGCGCTAGAGCGGCAGGTCGCCGAACGGCGCTGGCTGAATGGGCCAGAACTCAACCTGGCGGATATCGCCACCGGCTGCTGCCTGAGCTACCTCAACTTCCGCCGCGTCTATCCCAACTGGTGTGTCGGGCGCCCGGCCTTGGTCTGCCTGGCGGAACGTCTATTCCAACGCGACAGCTTCCTGCGGACCGTACCGCCTGCCGACTAAGGCAGACACCGGCGGCGGCATGTCACTGTATTCCTCCGCCGCCAGCCTTTATCATGGGGGAAATGTCGCCCAGCGTAGCTAGCAGATAAAGGTACGGAATAGTCCAATGAGTTCAGATCATCAGGCGCTTTACAGCCAGATCCCCGCGATCGACACCCTGTTGCGTACGCCGCCCTGCGTCGCCCTACAGGCGCAATACGGCAGTCAACTCGTGACCCAGACCCTGCGGGCGCTGCAACAGCAGGCCCGCGATGCCATTCAACAGCATCAGGCGTTACCCGACTGGTGCGTGGACTGGGCGCAGGCCTGTGCCAGGCAGATCACCGCCGCCCTCACCCCCGCCCTGCGCCGGGTGTTCAATCTGACCGGAACGGTACTGCATACCAACCTGGGGCGGGCGCTGCTGGCCGAGCAGGCTATCGCCGCCGCCAGCCAGGCGATGGAGAGCGCGGTCACCCTGGAGTACGATTTGGACGATGCCGGACGCGGCCACCGCGACCGCGCCATCGCCGAGCGGCTGTGCGCCCTGACCGGAGCCGAGGATGCCTGCCTGGTGAACAACAACGCGGCGGCGGTGCTACTGATGCTGGCCGCCCTGGCGCCGGGACGCGAGGTGATCGTCTCGCGCGGTGAACTGGTGGAGATCGGCGGCGCCTTCCGCATCCCTGACGTGATGACCCAAGCCGGCTGCCGTCTGCATGAGGTGGGCACCACCAACCGCACTCATCTGCACGACTACCGCCAGGCCATCAATGAACAGAGTGCGCTGTTGATGAAGGTGCATACCAGCAACTACGCCATCAGCGGCTTCACCGCCGCCGTCGGCGAGGCCGAGCTGGTCGCCCTGGGGCATGAGCATGGCCTGCCGGTGATCAGCGATCTGGGCAGCGGTTCGCTGCTGGACATGACCCGCTACGGCCTGCCGGCCGAACCGATGCCGCAACGTCTGCTGGCCGACGGCGTCGATCTGGTCAGCTTCTCCGGCGACAAGCTACTGGGCGGGCCACAGGCCGGGATCATCGTAGGACGGCGCGATCTGATCCGCCGCCTGCAACGCCATCCGCTCAAACGCGCCCTACGCTGTGGCAAGATAACCCTGGCGGCGCTGGACGCCACCCTGCAACTCTATCAACAGCCGGAGAAACTGAGCCAGGCGCTGCCTACCTTGCGCCACCTGACGCGCGAGGCCGGTGCGATCGCCGCCTGCGGCGAACGCCTACTCAGCCGACTACGCCCCCACTACCAGGCGACATTCGACCTGGCGTTGGAGGCGTGCCTCTCTCAGATCGGCAGCGGCTCGCTACCGGTGGATCGCCTGCCCAGCTACGCCATTACCCTCACGCCTCGCGATGGACGCGGCGGCACCCTGACGGCGCTGGCCGAACGCTGGCGCGCCCTGCCTTGCCCGGTCATCGGCCGGATCCAGGAGGGTAAGCTATGGCTCGATCTCCGTTGCCTAGAAGATGAACAGGCGTTACTACAGGAGCTGTGCCAATGATCATCGCTACCGCCGGACACGTCGATCACGGCAAAACCACCCTACTGCACGCCTTGACTGGGGTCGATACCGACCGTCTACCGGAAGAGAAACGGCGCGGCATGACCATCGATCTCGGCTACGCCTACCTCCCCTTGGCGGATGGACGCGTGCTCGGCTTTATCGACGTGCCCGGACATGAGAAGTTTCTCGCCAACATGTTAGCCGGCATCGGCGGCATCCCACACGCCCTGCTGGTGGTCGCCTGCGATGACGGCGTGATGGCGCAGACGCGCGAACATTTACTGCTGCTGCGTCTGGCGGGGCGTCCGGCACTGACCGTGGCGCTGACCAAGGCGACGCGGGCGGATGAGGCGCAGCGAGCACGAGTACGCGCCCAGGTGCAGGCCCTGCTGGCCGAGCAGGGCTGGCCCGACGCACCGCTGTTCGAGACGGATGCCCTCAGCGGCCTGGGCATCGACGCCCTGCGTCAACACCTGCTTAGCCAGAGTGCGGTCCCGGCCCGCGTCGATCGCCGCTTCCGCTTGGCCATCGACCGCGCCTTCAGCGTCAAAGGCAGTGGCTTGGTGGTGACCGGTACCGCGCTGGCGGGCCGAGTACGCGTCGGCGATACCCTGTGGCTGACCGGCTGCGACAAGCCGGTGCGGGTGCGTACCCTGCACGCCCAGAATCGCGACACCCTGGAGGCCGAGGCGGGCCAACGTGTGGCGCTGAACATCAGTGGCGACGTCGAGAAGGCGCAGATCCAACGCGGCGACTGGCTACTGGCCCAACGTCCCGCCGTTCCGCCGGCCCAACGGATCCTGGTGGCGTTGGATGGCGTCGCCCCGTTGCAACACTGGCAACCGTTGCATCTGCACCATGCCGCCCGCCACATCACCGGGCGCCTCTCGCTGCTGGAGACGCACTCCACCGCCCAAGGGGAGGATCTGGCGGAGCTGATCCTCGATCAGCCCCTGTGGCTGGCGGAGGGCGACACGCTGATCCTGCGCGACATCGCGGCACGCCACACCCTAGGGGCCGCACGGGTGTTACAGCTCACGGCGCCACGCCGGGGTAAGCGCCAACCCGTCTTCCTCGAGACGCTACGTCGCCTGACACAGGCGAGCGACGATGCCGCGGTGCTGGCGTTACGCCTGCCCAACGCGACACTCAGCGTCGCCGAGCTGAGTTGGGCGCGTCAACTGAGCGACAGCGCCTGTCAGGCGCTGCTGGCGCGTGACGATCTGCTGCTGGTTGGCGACCATCTGCTCAGTCGGACGACGGCAGAGCAGCTGCGCCAACGCCTGCTGGAGACGCTGGCGCAATACCATCAACAGCATGGCGATCAGCTCGGTGTCGGGCGCGCTCGCCTGCGACGCATGGCGCTGCCGACCGAAGCGGAAAGCCTGGTGTTCCATCTCCTCGGCGAGTTGCTGGCCGAAGGGGCGCTGTGCAACAGCCGGGGGTGGTTACATCTGCCGCAGCACAACATCGCCATGACGCCGCCACAGCTCGCCCTGTGGCAACGCGCCGCCCCGCTGTTTGCCGATGACCCCTGGTGGGTGCGCGATCTGGCGACCACGCTCGGCGCCGAGGAGGATGAGATGCGCCAAACGCTACGCCAGGCGGCGCTGCTCGGCCACATCACCGCCGTGGTGCGTGACCGCTACTATCGTACCGAACGCCTCTACCAATTCGCCGATCTGATCCGCCAGATGGATGTCCGCCAAGGCAGCACCAGCGCGGCCGACTTCCGTGATCAGCTCGGCATTGGCCGTAAGCTGGCGGTACAGATCCTCGAGTTCTTCGATCGCAGCGGCTTCACCCGGCGACGCGCCAACGACCATCTGTTACGCGATCGCGCGCTCTTCTGTAGCGATGAAGTCAATTAAGTGATGCAAAAAAGTTGCTAAATCTGTGAGCCACAGCGGATATTACTCGGTGGTCGGTGTCGAGGCGGCGGAATGCCGCCTATGCTGACAGGATGACTGCGTTATTGCCTGTTACCCGCCAGCCTCGCTGGCGCCATCTGCCAAGGAGACAGTAATGACCGATCACCACCCCTTTACACCGGCCAGCGCCGGCTCTCCGCTACAACTCAAGGCGCGCTACGACAACTTCATCAACGGCCAGTGGCAAGCGCCCGTAGACGGCCACTACTTCATCAACCTAACGCCCATCACCGGCCAACCCCTGTGTGAGATTGCCAGCTCGGGGCGGCGCGACGTCGATCTGGCATTAGATGCCGCCCATGCCGCCCGCCAAGCCTGGGGGGAGACCTCGGTGCAGCAGCGCGCCACCCTGCTGAATAAGATCGCCGATCGTATGGAGCAGCACCTGGTGCAGCTGGCCCACGCCGAGACCTGGGACAACGGCAAGCCGATCCGCGAGACCCTCAACGCCGACGTGCCGCTGGCCATCGACCACTTCCGTTACTTCGCCGCCTGTATTCGCGCCCAAGAGGGCGGGATTAGCGAGCTGGACCATGAGACCGTCGCCTACCACTTCCATGAGCCCCTCGGCGTCGTCGGCCAGATCATTCCCTGGAACTTCCCGCTGTTGATGGCCTGCTGGAAACTGGCGCCGGCGCTGGCGGCCGGTAACTGCGTGGTCCTCAAGCCCGCCAAACTGACCCCGATGTCGATCCTGGTACTGATGGAGTTTATCGGCGACCTGCTCCCGCCTGGGGTAATCAACGTGGTCAACGGCTCAGGGGGCGATATCGGCGAGTACCTGGCCACCTCGCCGCGTATCGCCAAAGTCGCCTTTACCGGCTCGACCGAAGTCGGCCAACGCATCATGGGCTACGCCGCCCAGAATGTGATCCCGGTGACCCTGGAGCTGGGCGGAAAGTCGCCCAATATCTTCTTCGAGGATGTGATGGATCGGGAGGATGCCTTCTTCGACAAGGCATTGGAAGGGTTGGCCATGTTCGCCTTCAACCAGGGCGAGGTCTGCACCTGTCCCAGCCGGGCGCTGATCCAGGAGTCGATCTACGAGCGCTTCATCGAGCGGGCCCTGCGGCGCGTCGAGGCCATCCGCTGTGGCAACCCCCTCGATCCCCATACCCAGATGGGCGCCCAAGTCTCCGCCGGCCAGATGGAAACCATCCTGAACTACATCGCCCTGGGGCAGCAGGAGGGGGCGCAGTTACTGACCGGCGGCGGCGTACAGCGCCTGGAGGGGGCGTTGGCCCAAGGCTACTACCTGCAACCCACCATCCTGCGCGGTGACAACGCGATGCGCATCTTCCAAGAGGAGATCTTCGGCCCGGTGCTGGCGGTGACCACCTTCCGCGATCGCGATGAGGCGCTGGCGTTGGCTAACGATAGCCACTATGGTCTCGGCGCCGGTGTCTGGACGCGTAACGGCACCCTGGCCTACCAGATGGGGCGGGGTATTCAGGCCGGTCGCGTCTGGACCAACTGTTACCACGCCTACCCGGCCCACGCCGCCTTCGGCGGCTACAAGCAATCGGGGATTGGCCGCGAGACCCATAAGATGATGCTGGAACACTACCAGCAGACCAAGTGCCTACTGGTCAGCTACAGCGACCGGGCGCAGGGCTTTTTCTGATTTTTATTTTTCACCGCTCCGCGACCCGCCGCTCTGGCGGGTCGCCCTATTCATAAACGCATATTCGCGTTACACTTTTTATTATTTCCTTTAGCACGAATCGCCATGAAAAGACTGTTCCACCGCGTCTATAACCTGTTTCACCCCTCTTGGGTTCTCGCCCTATTGGTCGCCCTCGAAGGCTACCTGTTTGCCGAACCGGTGGTGATCCAGGCGTTTCGTTATGTCCCCGGCGCCTTGCAGACCTTCCACAGTTGGAAGGAGGCGCTCTCCATGGTGAACCTGTTGGAGATCCCGCGGGTAATGCTGGGGGTGGCGCTGATCCTGATGTCCATCGGCCTGGTGTTACGCGCCCGTGTCGCCTGGGCATTCACCCTGCTGCTGCTGCTCGCCATCGCCATCTTGTCGCTGATCCAGGATCCCAGCCTGCCCATCTGGCAGGCCCAAGATCTGGTGCGCCTGCTGTGGCATGACTTCAGCCAGTGGACCTGGCAGGATATCTCGCTGACCAGCCTAGAGAACTACAGCCATAACCTGACGCTGTATACCCTGGTGTTGCTGGCTCTGCTGATCCGCTATTGGGAGCGCTTCGACCGGGCCAGCCTGGCGGCCGGTTCTCTGTTCGCCTTAGTCAGCTTTGTCTCGTTGCTGATCTACGCCCTCTTCGGCTCGCTCTATCTGGGCGATGAGTTCAAGCCGCCGATCCTCGACGTGGTCACCGCCTTCTACTTCTCGGTGGTTAGCATGTCGACCGTCGGTTACGGCGATATCGTGCCCTATACCGCGACGGCACGGCTGTTCACCCTCTCGGTGATCGTGATGGGGATTACGGTATTCGCCACCTCAGTCAGCGCCATCATCGGCCCGGTGATCGGCGGCAATCTTAAACGCATGGTTAAAGGCAGGATCTCTCACGTGATGCGGAAAAACCACTTTATCATCGCCGGCGCCTCGCCGCTGGCCCTCAGTATCTACAACGGATTGAAAGCGCGCGGCGACGCCATCACCGCCATCGTGCCGATGGGGATCCCGCACGAGTATCCCCAGGACGCCGACGTGGTGGTCGGCGATCCCTCCAGCGCCGAGGTGCTGACGGAGGCAGGCGCACCACGGGCGCTCTACATCCTGGCGCTGCGCGAAGATGACGCGGAGAACGCCTTTATCGTCCTGGCGGCCAAAGAGGTGGCGGGGAGCGGCACCAAGACCATCTCGCTGGTCAACGCCAGTAAGCATCTCCAGAAGATTAAGCGGGTACAGCCGGATATGGTGTTCTCGCTACAGCAGTTGGGCAGCGAGCTGTTGGTGCGAACCCTGAGCGGAGAGCCGATCGACAATAAGCTGATCACCGAGCTGTTCTTCGGCAAAGAGGAACCGGTAGAGGGCGAGAGTTAATCCCGGTGAGTGGCGGTAAGAGACGGTCAGCCCGAATGGGCTGACCGACGTCATCAGCGACGCAGCGCGATGGCTTCGATTTCGATCTTCACATCTTTCGGCAGACGAGCCACTTCGACGCAAGAACGGGCCGGGAACGGGGCGTTATGCTCCTTGAAGAACGCTTCATAGGTGGCATTCACCGTTGCAAAGTCATTCAGATCCTTGACGAATACCGTCGTCTTCACGATGTTGGCCACGCTCAGGCCAGCGGCTTCGACGATCGCCTTGACGTTCTCCAGCGACTGGCGCGCTTGGGCAGCGACATCGTCCGCGACCAGGCCAGTTTTCGGATCGACCGGGATCTGACCGGAGGTGATGACCATGTTGCCCAGATCAACGCCCTGAACATAGGGTCCAATGGCGGCCGGTGCGTGCTCAGTGCTGATAATACCAGACATATCTGCTCCTTAGGGATGATGGATGGGCCGTTACCGAGGGACTCCGGTAACCGCCCCCATTATAGGGAGTCCGCCCCCATCCTCTCAATGACGCAGGTCGTCATTTTTCCCCTGCATCTCCCACGATGGGCATCGCGCCCACCCGCGACGCACATCGTATGGCGGAAGAGGCGCTTTACTGCTCCATCACCGCGTGGTGCTCGAACTCTTTCTCGCAATACTTGCACTTGAGCAACACCTCGCCGTCGCGGGCGCGCACGCTGAAGCTGGAGTGTACCGGCTCGCTGCGGCTGATGCAGTTGCTGTTCGGGCAGCTCAACACCTCATCGATACGCTCCGGCAGGCTCGGTACCATCTTGCGCACCACCTCATAGTTTTCGATGCAGTTGACGGTGGCACGTGGCGCGTAGATCGCCAGCTGGTTGACCTGGGCCTCGGTGAGGAACACGTTCTCGATCTTGATCAGATCCTTGCTCCCCTGGGCATTGGAGGGCAGGTTCAGGCCGATGGTGACACGCTGGTCGGTCTCGGTCAGTTTAAACAGGGTCAACAGCTTAAAGCCGATGCGGGCCGGGATATGGTCAATGACGGTGCCGCAGTTAATCGCTTCAACTTGTAGTTTATTGTCGTGAGTCATCTCATCTCTCCCTTAGAAATTCAGTTCGGCATTCAGGATCAGGGCCAGCAACGCCTGGCGGGCAAAGATACCGTTGCCTGCCTGCTGGAAGTAGTAAGCGTAGGGGGTAGTGTCGACATCGGTAGTGATCTCGTCGATACGCGGCAGCGGATGCAACACCTTCAGGTTGTCGCGTGCCGACTCCAGCATAGCGGCGCGCAGGATGAACTGCGACTTGACGTTAGCG
Organism: Edwardsiella tarda ATCC 15947 = NBRC 105688; assembly: GCF_003113495.2. Lineage (NCBI taxonomy): Bacteria > Pseudomonadati > Pseudomonadota > Gammaproteobacteria > Enterobacterales > Hafniaceae > Edwardsiella > Edwardsiella tarda. The sequence goes on along the minus strand of NZ_CP084506.1, from coordinate 413,384 downwards.
TACTCCGAGGGGGCCAGACGCTCTTTCTGCACGCGGGTCATGTACAGGATATCCAGCTGCGGCATCACCTCTTCGATGGTTTCATGCAGACTGTAAGTGATGCCCTTCTCCTCCAGCATCGCCAGAATATAGTCCGGCATCGCCAGCGCCTGCGGGGCGATGAAGAAGAAGCGATTACCCTCGAACTTAGCCAGCGCCTGGGTCAGTGAATGCACGGTACGGCCATACTTCAGGTCGCCGACCATGGCGATGTTGATGTTGTTCAACCGTCCCTGCGTCTCCTGAATGGTAAACAGATCCAGCAGCGTCTGGGTCGGATGCTGGTTGGCACCATCACCGGCGTTAACCACCGGAATGCGGCCACAGAACTCTGTCGCCAGGCGCGCGGCCCCCTCCTGCGGGTGACGCATCACGATGGCATCCACATAGTTCCCGATCACCGAGATGGTATCCGCCAGCGTCTCCCCCTTCTTGCCCAGCGAGGTGTTGCTGCTATCGGCGAAGCCCACCACCGAGGCGCCGAGGCGATGCATCGCGGTCTCGAAAGAGAGACGAGTACGCGTCGAGGCTTCGAAGAACAGGCTGGCGATCACCTTGTGGCGCAGTAGTTCCGGCTGCGGCTCGGCCTTCAGGCGGGCGGCGGTCGCCAGCACCAGCTCCAGTTCACTGCGGCTCAGATCGTTGATGGAGATAATATCTTTTAGATACAAGGGATTGGCCATTCTTTACTCTCCTATTCAGGCGCCGGCGTCACGCGGCGCTGGCAGACTGTTCACTCGGGTTAATTTTTCGCCTTGCCGTCTTACGGGCAAAAAAAAACCCCTCAAATGAGGGGTTTTCCACGATCGAGAATGCGACGGGAGAAAAACGGCTGGTGGCTGCCCGGGTAGGGCAGGTGCTGCGGCCGCATCACGACCGACGAACCACGGTGACCGATACTGTTTTTCATGCTCTCTCCCGGCAAATTGTCCGGCATTATACTCAGCGACCGCCGCACCGCAAGCACAAAATGTAGGGAGATTTGATGCGGCGCAAACGGTTTTCTGCTTAAACAAGCGCCATCTTGCCTAATTCAGCAACACCGCGCGATAGCGATGCAACACGCGCTGTAGCTGCCGCAGTGGCTGGATCTGGGCGGCCTCACGCCCGGCGGCATCCCACGCCTCGGCATAGGCCGCTAAGTGCCGAACCACCTGGCGCAGGGCCAGCGCGCGGCGTATCGCTGACGAGGCGCTCAGCCCAACGGCGGCCTGGCGTAGTGCCTGCAAGCGCGCGCTATCACAGGGTAGCGCCGCCTGGTGCAGGCTTTGGCGCAACACGATCAGCGTCAAGGCGAGGCGATAACGGGCGATATCCTCGGGAAACAGCGTTAAGACCATCGCCAACTGACGATATAACGCAGGCAACAGATTGCCGCGAGTGCCCTTCGCACCCAGCGTCGCCAGCGCGGCACATAGCAGGCGACGTTGCACCATCCGCCCGGTATGTACACGCGAGTGATCGCGTACCAGCAGCAAGACCAGCCACGCCAGCGCACAGCCGATCACCTGACCGAGGGCGTTGTCGAGAAAGCTCTGTAGCGGAAAATGCATCGGGTTGCTTAACACCAGGATGTTGAGCGTCGACGCCAGGGTTCCCAGCGAACCGAGACGGCGCTTCTGCACCTCCATCCCACAGAGAAAGGTCAGCGTCCCGAGGCTCAGGCATAGCAGCATCAGGCTCTGCTCGGTGGCAGGCAAGATCAGCAGGTAATACAGGGCGCCGATAGGCAACGCCAGCAACGCCCCCAGCAAGAAGTCGATCGCCGCCATACGCGGGTTCGGCGTACGTACGGCCAACGACGTGACGACCGCGATCATGATCATACAGCCACTGCCGGCCTGCCAGCCGCTCCATAGCCAGAACAGCGTCCCCAGCGTGGTAGCCAGCCAGGTACGCACCCCGTTGATCAACGCATGGCGCCCCACGCTGGTGCGCAGCGGGCGCCCTGGCACGCCCTGACGCAGCAGCGCCGCCTCCTGTTGACCGATGGGCAGCGCGCTCACGACGCCCTTACTCAGCCACTGTAACTGGCTGGCGGCGGCGATCCAGGCGATCAACGCCGGGGAGACGCGGCTACCGCCATACGCCGCCAAGAGACGACGCAGCCGCTTCAAACGCTGATACGCCTCGGCCGGGGTGGTCAGTGGAACACTGATCAACGCCTGAAAGCAGCTGGGCAGCGGCTGCCGCTCGCGCTGTAGGCAGATCTCACACGCCCGCGTGATCAGACTTAGGGTCAGGGTATGCAGATGCGTCAGGCGGCGGCAGGTTGCCTGCCAACGTAGCGACTCCAAGGCCAGGCTCGCTCGCATCCCCTCCAACGCCTGGCCCTCACGCATCAGGGTATGCCAGTGGCGATCGAGCGCCGCGCGATCGTCGTTCACCACACAACGCTGCAGGAGTTGCCAGTGGTTCAGCAATAGCCCGCCGACCACCCGATCCACCTCGCCCTTGACCGAGCGTGGTGCCAGCAGGGTATCCGCCAATATGGCACAGACGATACCCAACACGATCTCGCCGCAACGCTCCAACGCCAATTGCAGAATAAACTGCGGCTCGGTGAGGCAGGAGATCACGATGATCAGCGTCGTGTAGCCGGAGAGTCCCCAGGCGTAGGCGTTCTCGATGCGCACCAGCGACGACAGCCAGGTACACACCCCGGCCCATAGGCAGCACAACAGCAGCATCAGCAACGGCGCGCGGATGAAGATCATCATCAACAGCAGCGCACACAGGCAGCCAATCAGGGTGCCGATGATGCGCAGCCAACCACGATAGCGGATGGCGCCGGCGAAGGGCTCCCCGCCAGCGGCAAAGGCGGGGACCGGCGGCGACCAAGGCGGCGGTCAAGGCCGACCAGCGGGGCGTGGTGAGCCCGAAGGCGAAACCGAGCAATAAGGCCATCAGGATCGCCAGCGTCAGTTTGCAGGCGAAACGCAGGCGGATCGAAAGTGGATGCATCCGGTCGTTCCCCTCGCTTAACCCAGCTCTCGCAGGCGTTGTAGCAGATGGCGCAACGGCGCTGGCGTCACCTCACTGCGACCGATCACCACCGTCGCGGTGGTGCCGGCCGGATAAGGATGAGCCTGGGCCGCCGCATCCAGCCGAATGCGTACCGGTACCCGCTGCGCCAGGCGCACCCACTCAAGGTTGGAGTCTACCGCCGCCAATCCCTTGCGCCCCGGCGTCGCGCTGCTGTCATTGACCCCGGCCGAGATGCTGTCCACCGTTCCATGCAGGACGCGATCGCTGCCCAACGGCGTGATCGCCGCCGCCTCACCACGCTGTACTCCGGCCAGCTTAGTCTCCTCCATATAGGCCAAGACATAGAAACTGTGTTGCTTGATCAGCGCCACGGCGTTCGCGCCGCGCTGGATAAACTCGCCACCATGGACTTGGAGGTTCGTCACCCAACCGTCGGCGGGGGCCCGTACCACGCTACGCTCGACATCGAGTTGAGCCAATGTGCATGTCGCCTGCGCTCGCGCCAGTTGTTGACGCGCCGCCGCCAGGGCGCTGTCAGCCTGATCGATCGCCTCTTGGGCCACCAGACGATTACCCAGCGCGCGCCGCCGTTGCGCCTCGCGTTGCAGCTCCGAGAGTCGATCCTGGTAATAGCGCTCGTCGGCCTCGGCCTGTGCCAACGCCGCGCGATAGCGCCGATCATCGATGCGAAACAGCACCATCCCCTGCGCCACGTGCTGGTTATCCTGCACCGAGACCGCCTCCACCAATCCACTGACATCGGGGGCGATGGCGACCACATCGGCGCTAAAGCGTGCGTCGCGCGTCCAGGGCGAGGTGGTATAAAATCCCCAGGCACGCATCACCGCCCAGGCCGCCAGTAACACCAGCAGCAGGGTGATGGCGACCGACATCAGACGGTTCATCCACGGTTTCACACAGCCCCCTTCAAATAAATAACCCACTCACGCAATAAAATAGGCCGGCATACAGCGCGCAATTGAACAACGCCGGATGCCAGATCCACTGATACACCCCACAGGCTAATAACAGCCGACGTAACAACCAAAACAGCGGCAACGCCGCCAACAGCACGCAAAAGGCGGGGGGAAACGAGAGCCCCCAGAGCACCATCACGGGAAGCGTTCCCATGCATCATCCTTACTCAACGATAACGGCCCACGCGACACGGGTGGGCGGAGAGAAACGGCAGAGGTCGCGCGCTGAACGCACGCATCGAATCGGCGGCGCCGCCATTGACGGTACCGAGAGATGTTAGCCTAATGTGTCAGTGGGATATATAATCTGTGACGCAAATCACTTTTCACTTGAGATAAACAATCTCGTGATCTACTTCGCACTATGACCCTATAAGCGGTTATAAAACCAACTGTTCTGGCGGACGACGGCGAACACCATTAAGACAGGATGAAGAATGGAACGATTGAAAGGCATGGCGATCTTCGCCAAGGTCGTCGAGTGCGGCTCCTTCACCGGTGCGGCGACCCAACTGGCGATGAGTGTCTCTTCCATCAGTCAAAGCGTCAGTAAGCTGGAGCAGGCGCTGCAAATCCGCCTGCTGAATCGCAGCACCCGACGTATCAGCCTGACCGAGGCCGGACGCATCTACTACCAAGGCTGTCGTAAGATGCTGCAAGAGGCGCAGGAGGTGCATGAGCAGTTGTACGCCTACAACAACACCCCCAGCGGCACCTTGCGCATCGGCAGCTCGGCCACCATGGCACAGAAGGTGTTGGCACCGATCAGCGCCCGCATGCTGGCTGCCTATCCGGGGTTAGCCGTCAACCTGGTCACCGGTGTTCCGGCTCCCGATCTGGTCGCCGACGGTTTGGATCTGGTGATCCGCGCCGGTGAGTTGCAAGACTCCAGCCTCTTCTGCCGCTCCCTCGGTGCCATGCCGATGGTGATCTGTGCGGCCAAGAGCTATCTGCAGCAGCATGGGACGCCGCACCATCCGGCCGAGCTGGTCAACTACAGCTGGCTCGACTTTAGCGGCCAACCCGCTAACGATCTGACCCTGATCACGCCGGAAGGGCACACCCTGCGCCCGATGCCCGTTGGTCGCTTTCACACCAACGATGCCCAGACGCTGCTGAGCTGGCTGCACGCCGGCGCCGGAATCGCCTACCTGCCGCTGATGTGGGTCATCGATGCGGTACGGCGCAAACAGGTGGAGATCTTGTTTCCCCACTACCAATCCACGCCGCGTCCGGTCTATGCCCTGTATGCCCATAAGTCGCCGTTACCGCTCAAGGTGCGCCTCTGCCTGGAGTACTTAAGCGATTACTTCACCCAGATGGCGGAGACCTTCCGCGACTCGCGTCAGGCCAAATAAGCGGGGCCGGCAATGCCGGCCCCGCTTGAGATCAATGCACAACGTCAAGCCCTTAAGCGGTGCCACCGACGGTCATCGCATCCAGCTTCAGGGTCGGTTGGCCGACGCCGACTGGTACGCTCTGCCCCTCTTTGCCGCACACGCCGACCCCCTTATCCAGCGCCAGATCGTTGCCAACCATCGAGATCTGCTGCATCGCCTCGATACCTGAGCCGATCAGAGTCGCCCCCTTCACCGGATGGGTGATGCGCCCCTTCTCGATCAGATAGGCCTCTGAGGTGGAGAAGACAAACTTGCCAGAGGTGATATCGACCTGACCACCGGCAAAGTTGGGGGCATACAAGCCATACTCGACGCTCTCGATGATCGCCTGCGGCGTGCTCTCGCCCGCCAGCATATAGGTGTTGGTCATACGCGGCATCGGCAGATGGGCGTAGGACTCGCGGCGGCCGTTGCCGGTCGGCGCCATGCCCATCAGACGGGCGTTGAGCTTATCCTGCATGTAGCCGCGTAAGATACCCTTTTCGATCAGTACGTTATACTGACCCGGTACCCCCTCGTCGTCCACCGCCAGGGAACCGCGGCGCCCCTCCAGGGTGCCGTCATCCACCACTGTGCACAGCGGCGAAGCCACCTGTTGCCCCAGCTGGCCGCTGAAGACGGAGGTGCCACGCCGATTGAAGTCCCCCTCCAACCCGTGACCGACCGCCTCATGCAGCAAGACACCCGGCCAGCCGGCGCCCAGCACCACCGGCATGGTGCCCGCCGGCGCCGCCACGGCGTGCAGGTTAACCAGCGCCATGCGCACCGCCTCGCGGGCATAGGCCTCGGCGCGGACCTCACCGTCGCTCGAGGCGAGGAAGTAGTCATAACCGCAACGGGCGCCGCCGCCGCAACTGCCCCGCTCACGGCGTCCCTCCTGCTCCACCAGCACACTGACGGAAAGGCGCACCAGCGGACGGACATCGGCCGCCAGAGTGCCGTCGTTGGCGGCGACCAGCACCAGCTCATACACTCCGGTCAGGCTGGCGTTGACCTCCTGCACGCGGGCATCTTCCGCCCGCGCCACGCGGTCCACCAATGCCAACAGGGCGATCTTCTCCTCACGCGGCAGGCTATCCAGTGGGTCGTGCATGGCATAACGCGCCACCGCCTCCAGCCCCCCCAGGGTGTGCGCCCGACCATCCCCCTGCTCACGCACGATGCTGCGCGCGGCATGGGCACTCTGGGTCAACGCCTGCAGCGTGATCTGATCGGCATAGGCAAACCCGGTCTTCTCACCGTGGATCGCCCGCACCCCGACCCCCTGATCGATGTGATAGGAGCCATCCTTGATGATGCGATCTTCCAGCACCCAGGATTCGTGCACGCTGGATTGAAAGTAGAGATCGGCATAGTCCAGGCGACGTTCGCCCAGTTGCCCCAATACGTTATAGAGATCCTGATGATTCAGGTTGTTGGCAGCCAGTAACTGCTCACTGACAAACGTCAGACTCATGGTGTTTTACCCTTGATGAAGGTGGATCAGCTCAGGCTGGAATCGGTTATGTTGCGCCAGCGGCATCTGCTGCCGCAGCGCCGCGAGCGAGTCGGTATTCACTTTAATCTTCAGCGGACGCACCGCATCGGCATTTTGCTGGAGCACGCTGCCCCAGCCATCCACCGCCATGCTGTGGCCCCAGGTGCGCCGCGTGGCGCCGTGGCTGCCGACCTGGGCCGGCGCCAGAATATAGCACTGGTTCTCGATCGCCCTCGCGCGCAACAACACCTCCCAGTGCGCCTCACCGGTCACGCGGGTGAAGGCGGCGGGCAGCGAGATCAGCTCGGCCCCCTGCGCGCGTAGCGCCTGGAACAGGCCAGGAAAGCGCAGATCGTAGCAGATGGCCATCCCCAGGCGGCCGACCGGTGTATCGACCACCGTCAACTGCTCGCCATAGCGATAGATATCGGATTCGCGATAATGGTGATGGCTATCGCGCACATCGACATCGAACATATGCAGCTTATCATAGCGGGCGCGGAGCGCTCCCGTGTCATCAAACAGCAGACTGCTGGAGGTAATACCGCCATGACGATCGGCGGCAAGCAACGGCATCGCCCCGACCAACAGCCAGACCCCATAGCGGCGCGCTAAATCGCGCACCGCCTGTTGAAGCGGCCCGTCACCCTCGCGTTCGGCATGCTGGCGGTAACCGGCGGCATCGCTAAACAGCAGCGCATTCTCCGGGGTCAACACCAGCTTAATCGCGCCATTCAGCTGCTTGAGCTGCTGCTCGATCTGAGCCAGGTTGTCGCGACTGTTTTCACCGCTACACAGTTGCAATAAGGCGACGTTGGCATTCCTCATGGAGCCTTCTCCTTCTTCGGCTGACGTAACACTTCATGGATCGTCGGGCTGTCTAGCCCGCCGCTTATGTTGTAGCGTATCAGCGATATCTTATTCCACAATGGCGCCAGCACTTTTGAGGCGGCAAAGACCGCGGCCCCCACCACCGGGTTGACGGCGAAGGCGGTGGCCACGCCAACCGTCGCCGAGAGCTCTGGCGCGATCACCGCCTGCATATCGATACGACGCCGGACCAGATCGACCGAGCCACTCATCGCCACATCGGCGGACAGGCCATCGACCACCAGGTCGTCGGTAGACATCACGCCGTCGCGCAGGGTGGCGCTGCCCTTGATACCATCGAAGTAGAAGCCGGCGCCGAAGGTATCGCGGAAATCCAGCCGCAGCTTGCGCAGCAAGGCGTCGAAACTCACCAGACGCAGCAACTGCCCGGCGTGTCCGGTGTCCACGCTCTCGATCACCCCCTTGCCCAGGCTGGTGCGGAGCGTACCGTTCAAGGTCGCGATACGCGGCTGCCACGGTGTCCCCTGCCAATTAAGATCGAATTGCCCCTTAAACGGCGCCTGTTGCAACGGCAGCGTCAGGCCGAAGAAGTCGGCGCTATCCGTCAGATTGGCCCCCTTGAAGGCGCCCGTCAGCCCGCTCTGGCTTTGTCCCGCCTGCTGCTGCCAACGCCCGTTCAGCGTGAGGCGTAGATTGCCGTTGTCGAGTAAACCATCGCTAAGGAGCAGGGTGTCGCCGGCGACACGCAGATCGGCCTCGACCCGTCCCAGGCTCTGGCCCATAAACCAACAGGCGTGGCAGCGTAGCTGCATCGCCGGCCAGTCGGCGAAGAGCGGGGCCGCCCGATTGTCGCTGGCGAAGGAGGCCTCGCTACGGGCGGTCGTCAGGCCCAAGGCATCCGGCTGCGGGTTGTAGTAGAGAAAGTCGAACGCCGCCGTCAGCCGTTTATTCGCCAGCGTCGCGCTGGCGCGGATCTCCTGACCGTCGACGCGAAACTGCGTCGTCTCGCCTTGACGATCGAGACGCAACTGCAACTGGTTCCACGCCTGCCCGGCCAGTTGCAACTGTGGGGTGGTCAGGGTTAATCGGGCCGGTAAACGTAGCACGCTGTGGCTATCCAGCTGACCGGCGAGCGGCGCGGCCAAGAGGGCCAACCATTCGGCGCCATTCAGTGCCGGCAAGTGCAGTCGAGCCTCACCGGGCACTAGCGTCGGCGCTACACCACGTTGCCGCTCCCAACTTAGGCTCTCCAGCGCCGCCCCCACCGCCGCGAGCTGCACCCGCGCGGCGAAGCGATCGTCGCGCCCCAGACTGCCGTCGAGGAGGAAGTCATCCATGCCACCGTCGACGTTTACCTTCAGGATCTGCGGCGCACCAGCCGCTTTATTCAGCGGTGCCGGCAGCGTGCTGCCTACCGCCCCCAGATTGGCGTCGATCGCCACCTGATAACGGCTGGCGCCGCGATCCGGCAGGGTGATCGCCACGTTGCCTTGCCAGGGCGCGCTCCCCTGCAGGCGACTCGCCAGCCCCGTCGGTAACCAAGGCAGGCGAGCCGGCAACCAATCCCCTTGCAGATCCACCGCCACCTGATACTGCTTGGGCTGCGGCGTGGTCGCGAATTGCACACTGAGCGGTTGGCCCAGCCACTGCGCGCTCAAGGTGTCGCTCTGCAAGCGATCGTCATCGAAACGGAAGCGCCCACTAACCGCCTGCATCGCGCTGCCCAGCGGCTTGATAAACAAGCTGTTGTTACGCAGCCGCACCTCACCACTGGCGTGGGTGACGCCACCATCGAGCGGGATCGCCAACCGCAGATTACCGCTGACATCGCCGCCGACCTGCAACTCGCCCAGCGTCGCGCCGACCGAGCCCTTCAGCGGCGATTGCATAAAGTAGTCATGCACGGCCTTGCCGCTACCGGCGACATCGGCGTTGATCAGCAGCCGCTCCTCGCCATAGCGTGGAATGTCGGCGTGAATGTTGCTGCCACGCGCCGCGCCAAGATGGGCCGAGGGCGCGAACATCCATAGCCCGTCGTTGAGGAAGTCGAGATCGATGGTCAGATCGGTCAACGGGGCCCAGTCCGGCTGGAAACGGAAGGTCGCCTGGCGCAGCGGTACATATACCTGGAACTGCCCCTCGTGGTGCGCATAGGGGAACTGCTGTGGATCGCCGTCATACAGCAAGGTGGCGTTGTCGACCTGCCCCCCCTCCAGTGCCGCGCTCAGGTAATCGGTCAACTCCGTCCCCATCAACGGCTCGGGGAAGTAGCGCCACGCCTGGCGCGCGTCCGTCAGGCGAATGCCCGCCAGGATGCTGAGCAGTGGCCGCCCCGTCGTCGGTTGCTGGTAGCGGAAGCCACCGTGCGTCCAGAGCGCCCGCGCCTGCACGTCGAGATCTTGGCCGCTCAGCGTCCAACCCGCGTCGTCACGCTGGAAACGCACCTCCCCCGTCGCCTGCGCCACCGCCAGCGGCGCACGAAACAGGGCGGCATAGGGCAGCGTGCTATCGTTCAGCGTGAAGCGCAGACGGGCATCTTGCCCGCTGCCACGCAGCGAACCGCTGAAATGGTCGATGCCAGGCAGCAGCTGCCAAGGTTGCCAACTGAGATCGTGCCAATCGGCCAGCACCCGGCTACGCGCTGGCTGACGCAGCGGAATGTCCAACCCCAGGCGGGTGATCGTCCCCCGTGGCTGTAGCGCCTGTAGCGGTTGCATCAACGCTGGCGAGAGGAGATTGAGGGTCGATAGCAACGGCGTGATTCGGGCCAGCTGTAGATCGGTGGCGCGCAGCCGCAGCTCATCCCCCTCATCCTGGGCACGCGGCGGTAGGTAGAGCAGGCTCAGGCTCCCCGCCGGCCAAGATTGGCCATCCGTCGCCAGATTCAGGCGCGGGACATCCAGGCGCCAGCCATCCTGATAACGCGCGGCGCGCAGCGTCAGATCATCGACGGTCAAACGGTGGCGCTGGCCGGACGCTTGCCAGTCAGCCTGACCGTCACGCAGGCGGATCTGCGCCGCCTGCATCTCGCCTTTGTGGATGGTCAACCAGGCATCTAAGCTGAAGTCGGCGCCGCTCACCCCGGTATTACGGTTGACCCAACGGCTCAGCCAGGGGGTGAGATCGATCTGCTGCGCCTGTAGGTAGAGTTCGCCATCGCTGAGCAAGCCGTTCTTATCGCGCAGATCCATGCGGACCTGGAGGGTGCCATGCTGCCCCTGTGGGGTGGTAAAACTCACCTCCCCCTCGGCACGATGACGATCCGGGCTGTTCAGCCAGGTCAGTTGCGGAATGGTCAGTTGCAGTTGGGTGCCCGAGGGCGAGGGGAAACTCAGGCGACTGTCGCGCAGGGTAAAGTGATCGAACTGGCGCAGGAAGATGTCGCTCAGCTCATCGCCTTGCAATCCCCCACCGCCTTGTTCGCGCGCCAACGGACGATCGGTGGCCGCCTGGAGCTGGTAAAAGGTGAGATCGCGGAACTGAAGCCGGGCGTGTAGCAGCGATTGCCACACGTCCAGCGCCAAGGTCACACGCCGCACCTTGAGTTGCCCCGCGCCGCCACTCATCGCCAGATCGCGCACCTCCAGGGTCGGCCCGAAGGATTGCCAACTGGCCTGTAATGCGCCGATGGTCGCGGATGTGCCGGTCAACTCACTGAGTTGCTCGGCGATCTGTGGACGCACCCGATCGAGATGGGGCAGCAGTAAGCGCAGCCCACTCACCAGCAGAGCGACCAATACAATCAGGGTCGCCAGCGTTACCAACAGGTAACCGGGCAGTCGCCTCACAGCGTTCTCCTATCCTTCCAACCCATCCTATGGGGTCATTCCCCTGAGCCGGTACCGCGTTACATCATCACCACATCAAACTGCTCTTGGCTATAGAGCGGCTCGATCTGTACCTTAACCTGCTTCCCGACGAAGAGCTCCACCTCGGCCAAGGCGTGAGACTCTTCGCTCTTCAGCGCCTCGCCCACCGCCGGCGAGGCGTAGACCAAGAAGCGATCGCTGTCGTAGGCGTGATGCACGCGCACGATCTCGCGCAACACCTCATAGCATACCGTCTCCACCGTCTTCACCGTACCGCGACCGTGGCAGGTCGGACACTCACCACACAGCACATGCTCGATGCTCTCACGGGTGCGTTTACGCGTCATCTCTACCAAGCCTAGCTGCGAAAAGCCGTTGATGCTGGTTTTCGCCCGATCTTTGCTCAGGGCTTGCTCCAGAGAGTGCAGCACCCGCCGACGATGATCCTCGCTGTTCATATCGATAAAGTCGATGATGATGATCCCGCCTAGGTTGCGCAGGCGCAACTGGCGGGCGATGGCTTGCGTCGCCTCGACGTTGGTGTTGAAAATCGTTTCATCCAGGTTGCGGTGGCCGACGAAGGCGCCGGTGTTGATGTCGATGGTGGTCATCGCCTCGGTCTGATCGATGATCAGATAACCGCCGGACTTCAGCTCCACCCGCCGCTCCAACGCCCGTTGGATCTCGTTCTCCACGTCATACATGTCGAAGATGGGCTGCTTGCCACTGTACAGATCGAGGCAGGGCGTGATCTCCGGCATGTACTCCTGGGTGAAGTCTTGCAGCAGATCGTAGGTCAGGCGCGAGTCGACCCGAATACGATCCAGCGAGGCCCCGGCGAAGTCGCGCAGCACCCGTTGCGCCAGCGCCAACTCGCCGTACAACATGCACTTGCTCTGGTTACGCCGCTTGCGCTCCATCACCTTGATCCAGAGGCGCTTGAGGAAGGCGGCATCCTGCGCCAACTCCTCGTCATCCGCCCCTTCGGCGGCGGTACGGATGATAAAGCCGCCCAGCTCGTCACAGTGGGGGGCGACGATGGCCTTCAGCCGCTCGCGCTCCGCTTCGCTCTCGATTCGCTGCGAGACGCCGACATGGCTGGCGCCCGGCATAAACACCAGGTAACGCGATGGCAGGGTGATGTCGGTGGTCAGGCGCGCGCCCTTGGTGCCGAGCGGATCCTTCACCACCTGCACCATCAGATCCTGCCCCTGACGCACCAGCTCGGCGATATCGCGCACGTGAAAGTTCTTCTGCTCATCACCGGCGACACACTCGGTGTGCGGCATAATGTCGGAGGCATGCAGAAAGGCCGCCTTCTCCAGACCAATATCTACAAAGGCCGCCTGCATACCGGGCAGCACCCGGCTCACACGCCCTTTGTATATATTGCCGACAATACCGCGCTTCGCCTCGCGTTCGATGTGGATCTCTTGCAAGATGCCGCCATCGATATAGGCCACCCGGGTCTCCGATGGCGTAACGTTAACCAATAATTCAGTCGTCATGCTCTTTCTTCTCCTCCCTTAACGCCATAAAGCGTGCCAGCAGTTCACGGGTCTCCACCAACGGTAGCCCCATCACGGCGTGATAGCTGCCGTTGATCGCCCGCACGAAGCAGCCGCCTTTACCCTGGATGCCATAGGCACCCGCCTTATCCAGCGGCTCACCACTGGCCACGTAGGCGGCGATCTCTGCCTCGCTCAACGGGCAGAAGGTCACCTCGGTGACCACGTAGTCGTCCAGACAATGATGCCGGTCGGCCAAAGCCAGCGCGGTGATCACCTGATGGCTGCGCCCCGCGAGGCGGCGCAACATCTCGGTGGCCTGAGCCGGGCTCGCCGGCTTCTCCAATACCGCCCCATCGAGCAGCACGATGGTATCGGCGCCCAATACCGGGCGATCCTGTGGGGCGACGTCCACCCCGGCCTGCGCCTTGTCGCGTGCCAGACGGCGGACATAGGCCAGCGGCGTCTCATCCGGCTGACGCCGCTCCTCTACCGCACAACTCAGACGCGCGAACGGAATCGCCATCAGCGTCAACAACTCACGCCGCCGGGGCGAGCCCGAGGCCAGATAGATCTCACACATACGCTTTCGAGAGTCCTGTGTCTAGCCGCATCGCCTCACTGCACGGCGAATTGACGGCGCACCTTACGCATCAGTAAAAATAGCCATGGCCACAGTAACCCATTGACTACACTACTCCACCACACCTCGGGCCGGAAGGCGGTATTGGCGACGACAAACTCGCCCCAGAAAATCACCGCCTCCATCGCCGCCGTCAGCACCATCACCATCAAGGCCTGCTGCCACAGCGCCATGTTGCGCAGCAACTGGAACTTGAAGGCCACCAGATAGGCCAGCAGACTGAAGGCCAAGGCCCGGATCCCCAGGGTCGAGCCGAGGATCAGATCCCACACCAGCCCCAACAGGAAGCCGGTACCGACGTTGACGCGATGTGGCAACGCCATCGTCCAGTAGATCAGGAACAGCGCCAGCCAGTTCGGGCGGAACATGGCGATATTGTCCGGCCAGGGCATAATCTGCAACACATAGGCCAGCAGGAAAAACAGCCAGATGATCCAACGACCATGGCTACGGTAACCCCCCATCAGCGCACCTCCTGACTACGACGCGGTGGCGTCTTCGGGGTGACGGCGGGGGCCGGTACAGCCGGTTTCGCCGCGGCATCGGCCGCACTCGGCGCACTCGGTGTCGCCGGTGTGCCGCTGTCAGGAGCCGGAGGCCCCATGACGGCGGGGGCAGGCAAGACCTGCGGCATCATCTGCATCAGCCGTTCATTGGCGACGCGCTGCACCGCATCCGGCGGCAGAGGGACGCTGCCCTCGCGATCACCGCTCCACAGTAACAGCAGATAGCGCAGGCGCTGTAGCCCCGCGGTCGGACGTGCCTTGATCACCGTATAGGCGCGTTGATTATCCACCTTCACCGACGAGACGACGGCCACCGGATAGCCCTCCGGGAAACGCCCCCCCAGGCCGGAGGTGACCAACACATCCCCGACGCGAATGTCGGTGTTGGCCGGCAGATGCTCGAGCTGGAGATCATCGCTACAGCCGTTACCCGCCGCCAGCACGCGGATATCGTTGCGCAGCACCTGGATCGGTAATGCATGGGCGGCGTTACAAATCAGCAAGACGCGGCTGGTCGCCTTACCGACGGCCACCACCTGACCCACTACCCCCTTGTCGCTGATCACCGGCTGACCGAAGTAGACACCACTGTTGCTGCCCTTATCGATCACCACCTGATCGCTGTAGGGATCGGGCAGCGTAGAGATCACCTGCGTGACCATCTTGTGTTCATCCTGGCGCAATGGCGAGCCAAGCAGCTCGCGCAGGCGCGCATTCTCTTGTTTTAACTGTCCCTGTAATAACAGATCGCTATTTTTTAATAAGAGTTCTTGGCGTAGCGCCCGGTTCTCCAGCTCCAACTGATCGCGGGTGGCGAAGGTGTTAGAGAGCGTATCCAGGAGCTGACGGGGAGCGTTGGACAGATAATAGAACGGACTCACGGAGGTATCGAGATAGGTACGGATCTGCTGAAACATGCCCAGACGGCTGTCAGCCACCACTAATCCTACCGCCGCCACCACCGCCAGAAAAAGTCGTAGTTGCAGAGAAGGCCCTCTGCTGAATATCGGCTTCATAAATTTGCGTTATCCTCGACGTCGGCGCCGCGTCGTGCGCAGCACCGCGCATGTAGCGATCGCGCGATACGCGAACACCGGACGGAGTGCCTCTCCGCCCGGTGCCCGGCATTCGTCTCATCCACGGCGGCGCAATGCCCGCGCCGTAGAGGAATTACTCTTCGCTGAACAGATCACCGCCATGCATGTCGATCATTTCCAACGCCTTGCCACCACCGCGCGCCACACAGGTCAGCGGATCTTCGGCCACCACCACCGGGATACCGGTCTCTTCCATCAGCAGACGATCCAGGTTACGCAGCAGCGCGCCGCCACCGGTCAGGGCCATACCACGCTCGGAGATGTCGGAGGCCAGTTCCGGCGGGCACTGCTCCAGAGCCACCATCACCGCGCTGACGATGCCGGTCAACGGCTCTTGCAACGCTTCCAGGATCTCGTTGGAGTTCAAGGTGAAGCCTCGCGGAACCCCTTCAGCCAGGTTACGACCGCGCACTTCGATCTCACGCACCTCATCGCCAGGATAGGCGGAGCCGATCTCATGTTTGATACGCTCGGCCGTCGCCTCACCGATCAGGGAGCCGTAGTTACGGCGCACGTAGTTAATGATCGCCTCGTCGAAACGGTCACCACCGATGCGAACGGAGGAGGAGTACACCACGCCGTTCAGGGAGATCACCGCCACTTCAGTGGTACCGCCACCGATGTCCACCACCATCGAGCCGGTCGCCTCGGAAACCGGCAAGCCTGCACCGATCGCCGCCGCCATCGGCTCTTCGATCAGGAAGACTTCACGCGCGCCGGCGCCCTGCGCCGATTCACGAATGGCGCGACGCTCGACCTGGGTGGCACCGACCGGTACACACACCAGCACACGCGGGCTTGGCCGCATAAAGCTGTTGCTATGCACCTGTTTGATGAAGTACTGCAGCATCTTCTCGGTCACGAAGAAGTCGGCGATCACCCCATCCTTCATCGGACGGATGGCGGCGATATTGCCCGGCGTACGGCCGAGCATCTGCTTGGCCTCATGCCCCACGGCGGCAACGCTTTTCGGAGAACCCGCGCGGTCCTGACGAATGGCGACCACCGAAGGTTCATTCAAAACAATGCCTTGTCCTTTTACATAAATCAGGGTATTGGCAGTACCCAGGTCGATGGACAAGTCATTGGAAAACATGCCACGAAATTTTTTAAACATAACTGAAGGATAATCCTGAAAGCTGGAGGCGAAAAATAAAATCCGCTTACTTTACCAACCACGCGGAACAGCGACAAGGCGCAAAAACGTCCTGCTCCGGTGAAAAATTACACCATGTTTACCATTCAACAGATTAGGGTGCTCATGAGCATGGCACCACAGCGGAAGAGGGAGGCAACACTGACGATCTCCCGCCAGCCGTCGCACGGCAAAACACTCCGCATCGCCACGTTATCGCACCACGCATCCGTTCCCGGCTACAACACAGCGCATAACAATTCATCACAGATAATGTCTATCACGACGGTAGCAAAGGGTAGACGCGCGCTGAATTCATTCCACCGCCGAGGGCATTCGTCTCGACGGCACGTAAGCGCCTACCAACCGTATAAGCATAGATTGCACGCTATTCTACGTGAATTTTTCCTGACAAAAAGGCCAATTCATTATCCGTCACAATATTTTTTCCAACTAGAGAACCGGTCGCGATTTTGCAAAAAAATCTCCCTGCCCGCCGGCGATCCCTTTCTCCTGTAATACCCGCCACTCCTCGCGACTACGCACCCCGGTGGCGAAGACCTGTGCCAGCGTTCCCTCACAGGCACCGGTGATACTTTGCACAAACAGCTGGTTTTCGATGCGTTGGTCAATGTTGCGCACCAACGCCGGATGCAGCTTGATCAACGCCACCTGCAACTGCTTGATATAGGTAGTACTGACGATACGTAACCCCGCCTGAGATACCACCAGCTGACACTCCAGGCCGCGCAGCAGACGTAGCATCGGCGCCAGGCGTGCCTGATGTGCACAGACATCGGCCTCATTCAACTCGATGAGGATACGCTGACGCACCGAACGCTCACTCTGCAACAAGGTATCGCGCAGCCAACGCTGGAAACTGCGTTGTAATAATGAGTCAACCGTCAATGGAAAGGCCAGCCTTTGCCCCGGCAAGCGGCGCAATAACGGAATAATCTGACTCACCATTTGACGATCGAAACGCTCCGCCAGGCCGAGCTGTTGCACCAGCGGCATAAATTCGGCGCTGGGGATGGGCTGATTGCCGTCGTAGATAAACGGCAAGATATAGTGGTGATGCACCGCACCCGCCACCGTCACCGCCGGTTTATGGAATAGGCGAGCCCCGCCACGCGTTAGCGTCTGCTCTAACAGGGTGCGCCAGCGCACGCTACCACGCACCATCTCCGGTTGCGGAATGGGGTCGACATACCAGCCGTTGCCGCCTTGCAGGCTGGCGTTACGCGCCGCCTGCTCGGCGCGATCCATCACCGCCTCGACCTGCTCACCGGCGCGATAGAGGGTAATACCGATATGCAACACCTCATCGGCGACCACGCCAGGGGCCGACGGGATGGCGGCCAGAGAGGCTAACAACTGAGCGGCGAACCCCTCCGCCTCTTTCTGCGAGCGGTGAGGCAGCAGCACGGCAAAATTATTCTGGAAGTAATGTGCCAAGAGGCCGGAGGGATAACGCATCACATAGGTCGACAACATATTGGTCAGCGCGTAGCGGAACTCCTCGCGTTCACGTCGGCCCGGCTGATCGGCTAAGGCCTCCAAGTCGGGCAGACGCAAGATCATCACCACGCCATGCGCCGCCTCATCCTCCAATAACGTCGTGAGCTGGTTGTCGAAAAATAGTCGATTATTCAGTCCGGTACGGGAGTCCTGGGCCGCAAAGGCGCGGATCAGCGAGTCGATACGGCTGCGCTCCTCTCGCGCCTCGGCCAGCTCCCGCAACAGGCGGTCCAAGGCGCTGCTGGCACTGGCTGGCAACTCATTGAGACTGCCGATGGCACTCAGATCGCGTTCGCCCGCGAGGATGCGGCGAGCCCGCCGTTCGAGGCGCTCCACACCCAACGTCTGGGTGCGGAGCCAACGGTAGGCAAACACCAGCATGATCACCATGATGACGATGGAGAGTGAGAGTGGGAACATGCGCTCTAACGAGTGGCTATAGCTGGCCGTCGGTTCGATATAGACCATCTTCAGACGATAGCCTGGGTGTTGCAGCAACGGCGCCTCAAAGGTGCGCAGGTTGTCGCGCGTATGCCAGGCCCGATAGAGCGCCGGGAGATGGTGGGAATAGACCTGACGATCGTCGTGGTAGACCGCCAGGTCGACCGCGCCTGCCGAACGCATCATCACCGGCAGCCAACGCTTCACACTGTCGGAGGACTCGACCAGCAGCTGTTGGTCGATCATCGTCGTCAGGATGTTAAGTTGTGTCTCGGCGCGCTGATGCGTCTGGTTATAAAAGCTATAGGTGCTGCCCAACAGCATGAGGAACATGCCCAGCGCCACCAGCAAGGTAATGAAGGCAAAGAATTTGGTCGTAATACGCATCCCTGTCCCTACCCGATCCGTTACACATCGCGGCGCCGCAACTCATTCCGCTCGACGATGCTCCACCACCCGGCGCAGGCCGGACAGGCTCTCAGTAAAAACTCCCTTTCTTGGAGGCATAGTATCACTCCTGTGAATTATTTTAGCCGACTTCATCTTTACTTTTACTACAAATAACGCCCCTCGCCTATCGCCGACGCGCTAACCCCACGGGGGGACTCCCGACTAGGCAAACGGGCGCGTCACCCCGTGCCTCGCGGACACCCACTCGCCGCCTGTACCCGCGAAGTAAGGGCGGTAAGTACCCGCCCCGGCAGGCCATTTCCTCACATCGCTCATAGCTGCGATCACGGCCATAGCGGGCGGGGGGCGATTCCTGGTATAGAATAGGCTACGCGCCATCCTCTGCGCGGGGACGGTAATTAAGCTACTTTATCAACAGGATGCCATCATGAAAGCACTGCTACTCGAACAGCGCGACGGTCAGACCCACGCTCACATTCACATCCTAAGCGGTGATGACCTGCCGGCGGGCGAGGTGCTGGTCGACGTCGACTGGTCGAGCCTGAACTATAAGGATGCGTTAGCCATTACTGGCCAGGGTAAGATCGTCCGCCAGTTTCCGATGGTACCCGGCATCGACTTCGCCGGCGTCGTCAATCAGAGCAGCGACGCGCGTTTCACCCCTGGCCAGGCGGTGTTGCTAACCGGTTGGGGGGTGGGTGAACACCATTGGGGCGGGCTGGCGCAGCAGGCCCGAGTCCCCGCCGATTGGCTGTTGCCGTTGCCTCAGGGGTTAGACGGACGCCAGGCGATGATCATCGGCACTGCGGGTCTCACCGCCATGTTGTGTGTGCTGGCCCTGGAGGAGGGCGGCGTCACTCCCGAACGCGGCGAGGTCGTGGTCACCGGGGCCAGCGGGGGGGTCGGCAGCACCGCCGTCGCCCTGCTCAGCCAACTGGGCTACCGGGTGGTCGCCGTCAGTGGACGCGAGGAGAACCGTGACTATCTGCTGGCGCTCGGCGCCGAACAGGTCTTGCCTCGCGCCGAGTTTCAAACGCCGGCCCGCCCACTGGAGAAGCAGCGCTGGGCGGGCGCCATCGATACGGTCGGCGGCGAGGTTCTGGCCAAGGTCCTGGCCCAGATGGACAGCAACGCGACCGTTGCCGCCTGCGGACTCGCGGGGGGATTTACGCTACCTACGACGGTGATGCCGTTCATTCTGCGTAACGTCCGCCTACAGGGGGTAGACTCGGTGATGGCCTCGCCAGAACGCCGCACCCTCGCCTGGCAGCGTCTGGCCGCGCTCTTGCCGGAGCGCTTCTACCAGCAGTGCGCCCAAGAGATCACGCTGGAGCAGGCGATCCCGGCGGCGGCCGATCTGCTGGCTAACCGCATCACCGGACGTACCCTGGTACGCTTACGCTAACGTCGCCGATGCGCGGTGGCTTGCCTGCCGCGCATAACTATAACAATTTTGTGATACTCCCCGCGCCAGCCCCATTTCCTGCCATGATGTCATCATCACCCTCATCATCAAGGAGTGCGAGTATGGCCCGATACCCGAAACTGCGCGACAGCGATGTCACCCCGGAAGCGCTATTCTTTCAGCGTCGCCGCGTGCTCAAGGCGCTCGGTATTAGTACGGCGGCGCTAGCCCTCACCCCCTCAGCTCAGGCCAACTTATTGTCCTGGTTTAAAGGCAACGATCGTCCCCCGGCACCGCCGGGCGATCCACTGACGTTTACCCGCCCCGCCGCCTGGCAGGCCGACCTTCCTCTGACACCCGAGGATAAGGTCAGCGGTTATAACAACTTCTACGAGTTCGGTCTGGACAAGGCCGATCCGGCAGCGAATGCCGGATCGTTGCGTACCGCCGGCTGGAAAGTCACCATCGATGGCGAGGTGGCCAAACCGATGACCCTGGATATGGACGATATTCTGCGCCGCTTCCCGCTGGAGGAGCGTATCTATCGCATGCGCTGTGTGGAGGCTTGGTCGATGGTGATCCCCTGGGTCGGCTTCGAGCTGGGACACCTACTGCGCCAGGCCGAGCCCACCAGTCGGGCGCGCTATGTCGCCTTCACCACGTTGTACGATCCCGAGCAGATGCCGGGGCAGAAGGATCGCTTTATCGGTGGCGGCTTGAAGTATCCCTATATCGAAGGGTTACGGATGGATGAAGCCATGCATCCGTTGACGCTGCTCAGCGTCGGTGTCTACGGCAAGGGATTAGCACCGCAGAATGGGGCGCCGATCCGCCTGACGGTACCGTGGAAGTATGGCTTCAAGAGCATTAAGTCCATCGTCCATATTCGCCTGGTAGAGAATGCGCCACCGACCACCTGGAACCAGCTCGCCCCAAGCGAGTATGGCTTCTACGCCAACGTCAACCCACAGGTGGACCATCCACGCTGGTCTCAGGCCAGCGAACGTTTCATCGGCAGCGGTGGCCTACTGGACGTCAAACGCCAACCGACGCTAGCGTTTAATGGCTATGGCGCACAGGTGGCGGCGTTATATCAGGGGATGGATCTGAGGAAGTTCTATTGATGAAACGACTGAGTCCTGCCCAGATTACCCTGCTGAAGATCGCCATCTGGCTGGCCGCCGCCTTGCCACTGATCTGGTTGCCATTAGCGGCGTCGCTGGGAGCGTTGAGTGCCGATCCGGCCAAAGATATCCAGCATATTACCGGGCTGATGGCGCTGAAGCTGCTGCTGGCGACCCTGCTGGTCTCTCCCCTGGCACGCTTCACCCGTCAGGCGGCGTTGATGCGCACCCGGCGCCTATTGGGACTCTGGTGTTTCGCCTGGGCCAGCCTGCATCTGCTGAGCTACCTGATGCTGGAGCTGGGTGGCAACCTGAGGTTATTGGGTAGCGAATTGCTACGGCGCCCCTACCTCACCCTCGGGCTGGCCGCGTGGCTCATCCTGCTGGCCTTGGCCCTCACCTCGACGCGACGCGCCATGTCCGCACTGGGTACGCGTTGGCAACGCCTGCACAATCTGATCTATCTGGCGGCGATCGCCGTGCCGATCCACTATCTATGGTCGGTGAAGACCCTCTCACCGCAGCCGTTTTTTTACGCACTCGGCGCGCTGATCTTGTTAGCATTGCGTTATCAAAAAATCCGCCAATGGTGGCGATAACCAGTGGAACTTGCAGCCATTTTTAGTATCTAATCGCTAACATGTCGACTCGTCCGTCACACGGACGGGTTGCATATCTTCGCTGATTCGACCAGTATTCAGCTGCGAATTGAACCGAAATCATTATAATGCCCGACCTTGTATGCCGATCGATGCCACAAATTGGCAGAGAAAGAGTGACAAGGCGGCGACATCGGGTTATTTTGGCAAAATTCGTCTGATTGCCGGAGATGGCGGCACAATGGCCAACAAGTTCAACATTTTGCTTCTCAATGGTCCCAATCTGAATATGCTGGGCGTTCGTGAGCCGGAAAAATATGGTTCCCAGACGCTGGCGCAGATTACGGCACGGTTGGATCAGCGGGCACAGACACTCGGCGTGCAGTTACGCCATGTGCAGTCCAATGCGGAACATGAGCTGATCGCACAGATCCACGCCGCCTTCGGCAACACCGATTTTATATTGATTAACCCGGCAGCGTTTACCCATACCAGCGTAGCGCTGCGCGATGCCCTGCTGGCGGTGCAGATCCCGTTTATTGAGATCCACCTGTCCAACGTGCATGCCCGCGAGCCCTTCCGCCACCACTCCTATCTGTCGGATGTCGCCGTGGGGGTCATTTGCGGCCTGGGCGCCGAAGGGTATGAATATGCCCTACAGGCGGCGGTTAACCGCCTGAACGTATCACGCTAAACCGGAGTGTGCGCCTGTCTGCCGCCGTGCGCGGCGTGCATCCACAATCTTCGTAACAACAACGAGTACGGAATCACACATGGATATTCGTAAAATCAAGAAACTGATCGAACTGGTTGAAGAGTCCGGCATCGCTGAGCTGGAAATCTCTGAAGGTGAAGAGTCAGTACGCATTAGTCGTGCCCCGGCGATGGCCAGCATGCCGGCCATGCAACCGTTCTACGCCGCCGCTCCCGCCGTAGCACCGGCCCCGGCGGCAGTGGCCCCGGCAGCCGCACCGGCTCCGGCCGATAACGGCAATGCGGCCCTGAGCGGCCATGTCGTCCGTTCTCCGATGGTCGGTACCTTCTACCGTACGCCGAGCCCGGAAGCCAAGGCGTTCGTCGAAGTCGGCCAGCAGGTCAATGCCGGCGATCCGCTGTGTATCGTTGAAGCGATGAAAATGATGAACCAGATCGAAGCCGATAAATCCGGTGTGGTGAAGGCGATCCTGGTCGAAAACGGTCAACCAGTTGAATTCGACGAGCCGCTGGTCATCATCGAATAACGGGGCGAACATGCTAGATAAAATTGTTATCGCTAACCGTGGTGAAATCGCCCTGCGGATCCTGCGCGCCTGTAAGGAGCTGGGGATCAAGACCGTAGCGGTGCACTCCACGGCGGATCGCGATCTGAAACACGTGCTGCTGGCGGACGAGACCATTTGTATCGGTCCGGCGCAGTCCGTTAAAAGTTACCTCAATATTCCAGCCATCATCTCCGCTGCGGAGATCACCGGTGCGGTGGCGATCCACCCGGGATATGGGTTCCTGTCTGAAAACGCCGACTTCGCCGAGCAGGTGGAGCGTTCCGGTTTTATCTTCATCGGCCCCAAGGCGGAAACCATTCGCCTGATGGGGGATAAAGTCTCTGCCATCAGCGCAATGAAGAAAGCCGGCGTGCCGTGTGTACCGGGCTCCGATGGCCCGCTGGATGATGACATGGAGAAGAACCGTGCCATCGCCAAGCGTATCGGCTATCCGGTGATCATCAAGGCCTCTGGCGGCGGCGGCGGTCGCGGCATGCGTGTCGTGCGTGGTGACAAGGAGCTGGCTCAGTCCATCCTGATGACCAAGGCGGAGGCGAAAGCGGCCTTCAATAACGACATGGTCTACATGGAGAAGTACCTGGAGAATCCGCGTCACATCGAGATCCAGGTGCTGGCCGACGGCCAGGGCAACGCCATCTATCTGGCCGAACGCGACTGCTCGATGCAACGCCGTCACCAGAAAGTGGTGGAAGAGGCACCGGCTCCGGGCATCACGCCGGAACTGCGTCGCTATATCGGCGAACGCTGCGCCAAGGCGTGTGTCGACATCGGCTACCGCGGGGCGGGGACCTTCGAGTTTCTGTTCGAAAACGGTGAGTTCTACTTTATCGAGATGAACACCCGTATTCAGGTTGAACACCCGGTCACCGAGATGATCACCGGCGTCGATCTGATCAAAGAGCAGCTGCGTATCGCGGCCGGTCAACCGCTGTCGATCAAACAGCACGAAGTACAGGTGCGCGGCCACGCGGTCGAATGCCGTATCAACGCCGAAGATCCTAAGACCTTCCTGCCCAGCCCGGGTAAGATCACCCGCTTCCATGCGCCGGGTGGCTTCGGTGTGCGTTGGGAGTCCCATATCTACGCCGGTTATACCGTACCGCCGTACTATGACTCCATGATCGGGAAACTGATCTGCTACGGCGAAAACCGCGACGTGGCCATCGCCCGCATGAGAAACGCGTTGGCGGAGCTGATCATCGATGGCATCAAGACCAACATCGAGCTGCAGCAGTCGATCATGACCGATCCGAACTTCCAGGCCGGTGGCACCAACATCCACTACCTGGAGAAGAAGCTGGGCCTGCAGGACAAATAATCGCCGTCCCTATGGCACACCCTCTCAAAGGCCGGGCAACCGGCCTTTTGCTTTCCTGATTATCAGCCGACGCTGCATCGACGGGCGCATTGCCGTACAATTCCCTGCTTTTGCTTATTGGCTTACCGACACTGGGAGATCCCATGGATGCACGTTTCGCGCAGGCGCACCGTGAGGCCCGCTGGGCCTTATGGCTGACGCTGGCCTATCTGCTGGCCTGGGTTGCCGCAGGCTATCTACCCGATAGCCTGTTGGGTATCACCGGCCTGCCGCACTGGTTCGAAATGGCCTGCCTACTGCTGCCGCTGTTATTTATTCTGCTGTGCTGGGCGATGGTTCGCCTGATTTTCAAGTCTATACCGCTGGGGAGCGATAATGCAGACTGACGTAATCCTGCCTCTGATTGGTTACCTGGTTCTGGTCTTCGGCCTGTCGATTTACGCCTACCGCCGCCGCCAGAAAGGCAACTTTCTCAACGACTACTTCCTCGGTGACCGCTCGATGGGCGGCTTCGTCCTGGCGATGACCCTGACCGCGACCTATATCAGCGCCAGCTCATTCATCGGTGGCCCAGGCGCGGCCTATAAGTACGGCCTCGGCTGGGTGTTACTGGCGATGATCCAACTACCCGCCGTGTGGCTCTCTCTGGGCGTTCTGGGGAAGAAGTTCGCCATCCTGGCCCGTAAGTATCAGGCCGTCACGCTGAACGACATGCTGTACGCACGCTATGGTAGTCGCCTGCTGGTGTGGGTCGCCAGCCTCAGCCTGTTGATCGCCTTTATCGGCGCGATGACGGTACAGTTTATCGGCGGGGCCCGTCTGCTGGAGAGCGCCGCCGGCATCCCCTACGATGCCGGGTTGCTGATCTTCGGGGTCACCATCGCCCTATACACCGCCTTCGGGGGCTTCCGCGCCAGCGTGCTCAACGACGCCATGCAGGGCGTGGTGATGCTGCTCGGTACCCTGCTGCTGTTGGTGGGGATCATCCACGCCGCCGGTGGCATGCACGCCGCCGTCGAGACGCTACAACGCATCGATCCCAAGCTGGTCTCGCCCCAGGGAGCCGACGACATCCTGAGCCTGCCGTTTATGGCCTCCTTCTGGATCCTGGTCTGCTTCGGCGTCATCGGCTTGCCGCATACCGCCGTGCGCTGCATCTCCTACAAGGACAGCAAGGCGGTGCATCGCGCCATCATCATCGGGACCATCGTCGTCGCCCTGCTGATGCTCGGGATGCACCTGGCAGGCGCGCTCGGACGGGCGGTGCTGCCCGATCTGACGGTGCCGGACATGGTGATACCGACGCTGATGGTGCGGGTGCTGCCGCCCTTCGCCGCCGGCATCTTCCTGGCCGCGCCGATGGCGGCGATCATGTCGACGATCAACGCTCAATTGCTGCAATCCTCGGCGACTATCGTCAAAGATCTGTATCTTGGCCTACGACCCCAGGCGGTGAATAACGAACGCCGCCTGGCTCGCCTGTCGGCCGCCTCGACCCTGATCCTCGGCGCGCTACTGCTGCTGGCGGCCTGGCGGCCACCGGAGATGATCATCTGGCTAAACCTGTTGGCCTTCGGTGGTCTGGAGGCGGTGTTCCTCTGGCCGTTAGTACTGGGGCTATACTGGGAGCGGGCCAACGCGCACGGCGCCCTGAGCTCGATGATCGTCGGCGCCGCCAGCTATGCCTTACTGGCCAGCCTGAAGATCCAACTGTTCCACCTGCACCCGATCGTGCCCTCCCTCGTGCTGGGATTACTGGCCTTCTGGGTAGGAAACTATTTCGGCAGCCGAGCGCAGCCTGTGCTCGCTGCCAGCGAATCAACCGACTAGTAAAAGAGACATGCCATGCCTTGGATCCAAATCAAAATCAACTCCACCGGTAGTCAGGCGGAGACCCTGAGCGACGCGCTGATGGCGTGCGGCGCCGTGTCCGTCACCTTCCAGGATAGCCACGATAATCCGGTGTTCGAGCCGCTACCGGGCGAGACCCTGCTGTGGGGGGATACCGACGTCATCGGCCTGTTCGATGCCGAGACCGAGATGGCCCAGGTGGTCGCTGAGCTGGCGCGCCATCCGGCGCTGGGCGCGGACTTCCGCCATAAGATCGAACAGATCGAAGATAAGGACTGGGAACGTGAGTGGATGGATAACTTCCACCCGATGCAGTTTGGCCGTCGCCTGTGGATCTGCCCGAGCTGGCGTGAGATCCCCGATCCCGAGGCCGTCAACGTGATGCTCGATCCGGGACTGGCCTTCGGTACCGGTACCCATCCGACCACCGCCCTGTGCCTGCAATGGCTCGATGGGCTGGATCTGGCTGGTAAGACGGTCATCGACTTCGGCTGCGGCTCCGGCATCCTGGCGATCGCCGCGCTGAAGCTGGGCGCCGCACGGGCCATCGGCATCGACATCGATCCGCAGGCGATCCAGGCCAGCCGTGATAACGCCGAACGCAACGGCGTCTCCGAGCGACTGGAGCTCTATCTGCCGCAGGATCAACCGGCCAACCTCAGCGCCGATGTGGTGGTCGCCAACATCCTGGCGGGCCCTCTGCGCGAGCTGGCGCCGTTGATCAGCTGTCTACCGCGTCAGGGGGGGCATCTGGGGCTCTCTGGCATCCTGGCGAGCCAGGCGGAGAGCGTCTGCGAAGCCTACCGTGACCAGTTCGCGCTGGATGCGGTGGCCGAACGCGAAGAGTGGTGTCGCATCACCGGCGTGCGCCGTTAAGCGCCATGGCTGGCGGCCTCATCGGTCGCCAGCCGATCCTCGCCCTCCCGCGCCCTTCCTGGACGCTGCTTATCAGAAGAGGGGGCGCCATCCTCATCCCCCCTCACCCCGTCCTCCCTTCGTCGCTTTCCCTCTCCGCGCGTCCCCTTTCGCTGCCGCACGGCTGGCGTGTCGCAGGCCAATTTTGCAGCGCATTCGAGAAGAAAATGAGACTCCGCTCGCATAAAATAGTGTGATTGTGCTGATAAAAACAGCAATCGCATGGAGTTGCACTGTTTCCTTAGCGTGACAGTCACAATAACTTTAGAGAAAATCGCCCAGCGCAGTTTTTGCGCAAAAATAGATAACTAATTGTTTATATTGTATTATTTTTACTAGGTGTCGAGAGCATCCCTCTTTCCTTGATCTACGACAGTCGATTGTTCAAAGTTTGGCCTTTCATATCTGCGCAAAAATGCGTAATATACGCGCCCTTGCGGACACAGTATGGTCACTCTTTGTCTATGCGCATCGGAAATATCCAACTTAAAAATCGTCTTATCGCTGCGCCCATGGCGGGCATCACCGATCGCCCCTTTCGCACCCTGTGCTATGAGATGGGCGCCGGTATGGCGGTTTCCGAGATGCTCTCTTCCAATCCGGAAGTGTGGCGTACGGATAAGTCACGTCTGCGCATGGTACATATGGATGAGCCAGGCATCCGAGCTGTGCAGATCGCCGGTAATGACCCCGACGAGATGGCCGCGGCAGCCAAGATCAATGCAGATTTCGGCGCGCAGATCATCGACATCAACATGGGTTGTCCGGCCAAGAAGGTAAACCGCAAACTGGCGGGTTCTGCCTTGTTGCAGTACCCCGACCAGGTGGAACAGATCCTCCGCGCCGTAGTCGGCGCGGTGGCGGTTCCGGTGACCCTGAAGATACGCACCGGCTGGGATCCGGCACACCGTAACTGTGTCGAGATTGCCCAATTGGCTGAACGCTGTGGCATTCAGGCCTTGACCATTCATGGCCGAACCCGTGCCTGCCTGTTTAACGGCGAGGCCGAGTACGACAGCATTCGGACAGTTAAGCAGCATGTTTCCATTCCGATTATCGCGAATGGAGACATAACTGACCCGCATAAAGCCAAGGCGGTGCTCGACTACACCGGAGCGGATGCTCTGATGATTGGTCGCGCCGCCCAGGGAAGACCCTGGATCTTCCGGGAAATCCAGCATTATCTGGACACAGGGGAGCTGCTGCCGCCCATGCCCTTGGGCGAGATAAAGCAGCTATTGGCCGGGCATGTCAAAGAGCTGCATGATTTTTACGGCTCGGGAAAAGGACTGCGCATCGCCCGTAAACACGTGTCCTGGTATCTCCAGGCACACGCCCCGAATGACCAGTTTCGGCGCACATTCAACGCCATTGAGGACGCCAGCGAGCAGCTGGAGGCGTTGGAGGCATACTTCGAAAAACTTAGCGTAAAAAAAGAGCTGACAGAACTATGTTCGAACAACGCGTAAATTCTGACGTACTGACCGTTTCTACCGTTAACTCTCAGGATCAGGTGACTCAAAAGCCCCTGCGTGACTCGGTTAAACAAGCACTGAAGAACTATTTTGCTCAACTGAACGGTCAGGACGTAAACGACCTGTATGAGCTGGTACTGGCTGAAGTGGAACAGCCTCTGTTAGACATGGTGATGCAGTACACCCGTGGTAACCAGACCCGTGCGGCCCTGATGATGGGCATCAACCGCGGTACGCTGCGCAAGAAACTGAAAAAATATGGCATGAACTGATTAACGTCAGTTAACCTATTGAAAAAAGGCGCTGTTCCTCTCCGGATACAGCGCCTTTTTTATCTTCTTCTCCCTCACAGATGCCAGGCAGCTCGCTCCGGAACCGCCCTCAACGGTAGCGCAGCAACGCCCCGATCACGGCACAGAGCACAAAACCGAGCGACACCACACCCAGGGTGGCCCAGCGCCGCGCCTGCATCACCCGCGCTAAGAGCAACGCCATCACGATGATCAATAACAGCGTGATGACGGCCGGGAGCCAAGGTAGGCCAGGGAACGGCCATGCCAGCAGAAAGGGCAAGCCGAAGCAGAGCAAGTAGGCGAGCGCGGCATACAGGGTCGCATGCAGCGCCTGGCGCAAGATCTTACGTCCCAGGATGCCACTGGCCAGCCGCCCAGACGCCGTCAGATTCAGCTGGCGCTCGGCATGCAACAAGTCGTCACGCAGCCCGGCATAGTGGGAGAGCAGGAAGGCGAAAGCGCTGGAGAGGGCGCTCACGGTACCGATAGTCAGCAGCATCGGTCTGGCAAGGGGTGTGCCATCGGCCCATAGCGCACCAATGGCGAGCAGCGCGGCGCTCATCGTTCCCGAGACCGCGCCACCCAATAAGGCCACGAGATTATAGCTATGATGCTCTCGTCGTAGCAGGCGCATGTTTAGCGCGCTCGCGGACTACGTTCGACGATCTCACTGCCACAGACGATTTGATCGACGCTGTGCACCGCCGCCCCGGTATTCTCCATCGCCTCGACCAGCTGATCATGGTCGAGATACTCACCGACAATGGTCACATCCATCCCGACAGTTTCGATGTCGATATCACTCACCGTGATATTAAAGGCACTCACCCCGCTGCAAGCGTGGATCGCCTGCGCGATCTCAATGATCGTCGGTTGAGAGATCGCCTTATCGACATCGAAAGTCAGACGCCGAATATTCATTCTGTCACTCATCGCCTAGGACTCCGTTTCGCCTACTCATACCCATGTTCTATTGGCAATGCTACGCCGCCACTCGCGCTACCCTGCCTTTTTTTAGCAAATAAATATTTCCCCGCCTGACCCTGATTGACATTGCGCCATAGCGGCGCGCGGCCAGGGAACCCTGGCGAACGCATGCTGTCATAAATTTTTGCATTGCCCCGCTAGACGCCACAGCGCGTTTCCCTACACTAGGCGGTGCTTCTTACTGCGCCACGGATGACGTTGGCGGCATTTTTTTGGCTGCAAAGAGGCTTGGCCTCGGCTGCATTTTGACGACACTGACGTCCTTGATTACATCAGGCAGACACGATGATGAAAAAAACGTTTATAGCTTTACTGACGGTGGCTTCCCTCTCTGGCATCGCCCAGGCGGCCGACATGATCGGCCCCTATCCGGTTGTCGGGCAAACCAACTGTGGCGGGTTAAAGGTACTCTCCACGGCGATCAATAGTGACAATATGATGGCACTGAAGATCACCGATCCATCGAATAACCTGACGCAAACCTACGTTGCCAAGCGTACCGCCGATATGTCCGATGACGTGGTCTATACCCTGTCGCGTTATGATCAGGCCAGCGGCACCTTTACCCCGGATCCGGCCCATATCACCATCCGCTTCGGCATCAAGATGCAGAGTGGCCTGCCGGGTACCGACCGCTACAACATGACGATAGGTAATCAGCAGTTTGTCTGCTCACCGTTCACCATCTTCTCTTAAGATATTAGCAGGGCGCGTGCTCGAACGGGCGCCCTGCTCCCCACCTTGCCACCTCTTACGGTTGACCGACACGCGGACAGCCATGGCCTACTCACGCGATAACATCGCTACGATCAGCGTAAAAGCCAGTCATTGAGTAGCGTTCGCCGACGATCTCAGCCATTCCGGAAAAGTCCGCTTGTGACACCCTCGCAATCCGTTAAGGTCATAGGGCAAAAATAAATAGGGAGAATGGTGATGTATTTACGTCCCGACGAGGTCGCGCAAGTCCTGCTGCGCGCCGGATTTATTCGCGATGCCGTCTGCGATCAAGCCTATGGTTTTCACAAGGGGGAGCACTATGTCTATGTCAATCGGGAGGTCCGACTCGGGCGTACCGCGCTGCTGATCCACCCCGATCTGGCTCAGCGTAGCCTGCGCTTCGCCCAGCCCTCCGACGCGCAACGCAGCAGTCCGGCCTATGTGCGCTTTCCGCTACTGCCCGATGCCGCATCACCGACCTATGTCGGCATCCCGCACGGCTTCACCTCACGCGATCGCTTAACACACTATCTGGCGCAGATGTTTCCCTGACGAGGACGCCCCGTCCTAACGACGGGGCCTGACTGGTGTTACCACAACAGACGACCGATCAACGGAGAAAGCAACACGGTCACCACCCCCGCCAGCATCATGACCAGGCTGGCGACCACGCCCTCGGTCTGTCCTAACTCATAGGCCTTGGCCGTGCCTGCGCCGTGGGATGAGGCGCCCAGTCCCGCCCCCTTAGCCATGCCACTCCGCACCGCCAGACGCAATAACAACATGTCGCCTACCGCCATGCCAAACACCCCGGTGATCACCACGAACAGGGCCACCAGATCCGGCTGACCACCCAGGCGCTTGGCCGCCTCGATGGCAAAGGGGGTGGTGATCGACCGTACCGCCAGGCTACGTTGGATGCTCTCCGGCAGGGTCAGCAGGCGAGCCAACCAGACCGAACTGAGCACCGCCACCAGCGTCGACGTCAGCACCCCGATCGTCAACGATAACCAGTGGCGACGTATGATCGCCAGGTTCTCATACACCGGTACGGCAAAGGCGATGGTGGCCGGCCCCAATAGCCAGAGTAACCAGTGACTCTCGCCCATATAGTCACGGTAAGAGATATGCCCCAGTAACAGCAACAGTACCAGCAGCAGCGGCGTCAAGACCAACGGCATCAGCCAGATGCGATGGATGCGTCGGTAGAGGCGCTTATTGGCGAAGTAGAGCACCAGCGTCACCGCCAGACACAGCAGACTGAGCGCGAGGCTATTCATGACGGCTCCACCACGGCGCGGCGTCGCCGCTGGAGGCGCAACTCTAAACGGTACACCCGATCCACCACCAGCGCCGTCAGGCCAAGTGTCAACACGGTACTCAGGGCGATCACCGCCACGATGCGCCAGCCCTCGACCATCAGCAACGCGGCATAGTTCACCACCGCCACCACCGCCGGGACGAAGAACAACAGCATCTCCGCCAGCAACCAGCGGGAGCCCGCCTTCACCCACGCCAGCGGCACAATACGCAACGCGATCAGTATCAGCATCAACACCATACCGACGATGTTAGCCGGTAACGGCAGGGAGAAGCGGCTGACCAGCCATTGGGAGAAGACAAACAACAGCGCATACAGCGCCACCTGTGCGGGGACCCGCATACGGGCGCACAGCGGCACCACTCTATGGCGTAACGCCAGCGACATACTAACCTCAGAAGGGGAATTTATGTGATAAGGCGCACAGTATAGGCAGAGAGGATCATAGGCATAAAATGAATTAAAATTATTGGCGCCATTGATAAATGGCATACCTATCCCTGTATAGCGGAGTCCTGCATGGACGTAAGAACGTTACGTTATTTTGTTGAGGTGGTGCGTCAACAGAGCTTCACCCGCGCGGCGGAGAAGCTGTTCGTCACCCAGCCGACCATCAGTAAGATGTTACGCAACCTGGAGGAGGAGTTGGGCTGCACCCTGCTGATCCGCGAGGGGCGTGGACTGCGGCTGAGCGATAGTGGCAACGTCGTCTACCAGCGAGCGTTAGCCATCCTCGACCAATTCGCCCAACTGAAAACCGAGCTGGACGATCTCGGCACCCTGACGAAGGGCAGCCTAAAACTGGGTATCCCGCCGATGGTAGGTACCCAGATGGCTGGACTGATCGGCGAATTTCGCCAGCGCTACCCCGGTATCGAGCTGCATATCGCTGAGTTTGGCGGCCTGGCGGTTGAGCAAGCGGTACTCTCCGGTGAGTTGGATCTGGCGCTGACCGCCTTGTCGACCCAGCCCGATCCGGCGATCGCCTCACTCCCCCTGTTCAGTCATCCGCTGTATGTCTTACTGCCACGCCAGGCCCCCTGGCTCAACCGCACGGCCCTGAGCATGAGCGACCTCACCCAGCAAAATATTCTGCTGTACAACGAGGACTTCGCGCTCTATCAACAGTTGATGCAGGCCTTCACCGCCGCCGGGGTACAACCGCAGATCGCGGTACGTAGCGGGCAGTGGGACTTCTTGGCCGCCATGGTGCAAGCCGGCGTCGGGATCGCCATCCTACCGCAGCCGATCTGTCAGCGCCTCGATCCGCACAGCCTGCTATGGCTGCCGCTGGAGCCCGCGTTGATGTGGCGCCTGGGGCTCATTTGGTGTCACGGACGCTATCTGTCACACAGCGCCCAAGCCTGGATCGCCCGCTGCCGTGAATTCTGGCCGGCAGGGACGATGCACCCCGAGCGGCTGACGCACTGCGCCAGCGATGAGACACCGGAGACCCCGCACCCCTGAGACCACACAGAGTCGCAAGAAAAAAGCCCCGGCCGTCTAAGACGAGCGGGGCCCGAGCCAGCGACGCGGCCTCCACTTATCCCTTATCGATCAGTAACGCCTCCAGCAGATCCAGATCGTGCAACATCTTCTGCAGCGTCTCGTTGCTGATCTTCTGTGTGGCGCGCAGGTGATACAGCTCGCCCCGCTCGGCACGCAACGCCGTTAAGCGGAAACGGCGCTCCAGGTTCTCTACCTCGCGGATCTCGTCGACATTCTCCTTGGTCATCACCCGCCGCCGCAGGCTACCGATCACCCGGGAGCTGACCTCGGTAAGCAGCTGCGGATCGATGTTCTCTTCGGTGTCTGCCTCCAAGCGCTCCTGCATCTTCTTCAGGCTCTCGATGGCCACCTCGGCGCTGATCGACTTCGCCATCAGCTCCTCGTCGCGATAGGTGGCGCCATCACTGACCTCGACGCCACGCAACAGCAGCGGCAACGCCACCACGCCGATCAGCAAGGAGAACAGGATCACCCCGGCGGCGAGGAACACCAACTGATAACGCCCAGGGAACGGCGAGCCATCGCTCAGGAATAGCGGAATAGAGAGGACACCCGCCAGCGTAATCGCCCCGCGTACCCCGGCGAAGGAGGCGATCCACAGATCGCGCATGCTATAAGAGGCAAACTGCAACGGATTACGTTGAAAAAAGTGGAGGCTGATACGCTTCATGCCCCATAGCCAGAGGAAGCGCAGCACCAATAGCAACGCATACACCAACACCACATCGGCGAACAGATACCAGGTTTCGATATTGGGGTCGCGATCGGCCTGGATGATGGAGTTCTCCAGGATCCCCGGTAATTGCAGCCCCAACATGATGAATACCATGCCGTTAAACACGAATTCCAACATCGCCCATACGCTATTGGCGCGTAGGCGCATGGTCAGCGGCGCGTTGCGGATCACTCCCGACTGACTGATGGTCATCCCGGCCGCGACGGCGGCCAGGATGCCGGAGACGCCAATATGTTCGGCGATCAGGTAACTGGCGAAGGGCAGCAGCATCAGAAAGACGATCTGGGTGGCCGGGTCATCCCCCGCCCAACGGCTCATCACCCGTAACGACTTGCTGTACAGCCAGGTGACCGCCGCGCCGGTCAGCAGACCGCCCAACGCCACCTTGATAAACTCCAGCGTGGCACCCGAGATGGTGAACACCATGGTGCCCATCGCCACGGCGATGGCAAACTTCAAGGCGACCAGGCCGGAGGCGTCGTTCATCAGCGCCTCCCCTTCTAACACCCCCATGATGCTCTTCGGAATTCGCCCCTGACCGACGATCCCACCGAGCGCCACGGCGTCGGTGGGCGACAGGACGGCGGCTAATGCGAAGGCCGCCACCAACGGTACCTCCGGTAGCAGCAGATGCAGGAAATAGCCGACGCCGATCACGGTGATCAACACCAATACTAATGCCAAGCCGAAGATCTCACGCCCATGGTGGAGAAACTCACGCGTCGGCGTCTTCCAGCCGTCGGCGAACAGCAAGGGGGGAATGAACAGCACCAGGAACAGCTCTGGGTCGAAATCGACATGCAACCCAAAATGCGGCCAGGCCAACAGTGCCCCGATGACAATCTGCATCAACGGCAACGGGACTTGAAACGGCAGCATACGCGTCAGCACACCGGAGAGTGACACCACCAAAATCAGGATCAGGATTGTGAAGAATATTTCCATGCTAGTTCCGACTCACAGCCTAGGTAATTAATGCAACACGTTACAAAATATCATCTTATGAATTTTTCACCGAAGGGAAATCTAGCGTAAACGGTTAGGCGGGGTCGGAAAATCGTGACTGGTAGCACTGGTGTTGAAGTTTCGCCCTCTCAGACAGCAGAAAAGCGCCCGTAGGCGCTTTTCCAACATGGAGAGACCAGGCGGTTAGATAGCCCATCCCCCGGCGTAGAAGCCGACCAACACCACCGCGATCACCACGGTACCGATGTTCAGGCGGTTCCACTCTTTCGAGCATACGCGGCCGATCACCAGGGTGCTGAAGCCCAGCATAATCCCGGTAACGATGTTACAGGTCAACACGATAAACACCGCGCAGACCAGGCCGGACATAGCATCGACGAAGTCGTTGAAGTCCAGCTTGGCGACGTTGCTCAGCATCAGCAGGCCGACATACATCAGCGCCGGTGCCGTCGCGTAGCCCGGTACCAGATAGGAGAGCGGAGAGAGGAACAGGATCAGCAGGAACAGCACCCCGACCACCACGGCGGTCAAACCGGTCTTCCCACCGGCAGCGGTACCGGCAGCCGATTCGATGTACACCGCCGCCGGAGCGGCACCGACCAGGCCGGAGAAGATCGAGCTGACGGAGTCGGCGGTCAGCGCCTTGCCACCGTTAATGATCTGCCCCTCTTTATCCAGCAGGTTGGCTTGACCGGCCACCGCGCGAATGGTGCCGGTCGCATCGAACACCGCGGTCATCACCAGCGCCAGTACGCTCGGCAAGACCACCGGCTGCAAGGCGCCCATGATATCCAGGCTAAAGATCAGTGACTGGCCATCGGCCCCCGCCAGACTCGGCATCGCCACCAGGCCGTGATACTGTACGGTCGGGTCGAAGATCAGGCCGATAATAGAGATACCGATGATCACCAGCAGGATCCCGCCCGGCACCTTCAGTTTTTCCAATCCGAAGATCACCGCCAGCCCCAGCAGCGACATCATCACCGGGAATGAGGTGAAGGCCCCCAGCGCCACCGGCAGCCCCTCTAATGGGTTCTTCACCACCAGGCCGACACCGTTGGCGGCAATCAGCAACAGGAACAGGCCGATACCGATGCCGGTGCCATGGGCGATCCCCATCGGCAAGTTACGCAGGATCCAGGTTCGAATCCCGGTCACCGAGATGGCGGTAAACAGAATACCCATCAGGAATACGGCGCCTAACGCCACCGGCACGCTGATCTGCTGCCCCAGCACCAGGCTGAAGGCGGTAAAGGCGGTGAGGGAGATGGCGCAGCCGATGGCCATCGGCAGGTTAGCCCACAACCCCATCACCAGCGAACCAAAGCCGGCCACCAAACAGGTCGCCACAAAGACAGCACTCGGCGGGAATCCGGCCTTGCCCAGCATGCCCGGTACCACGATCACCGAATAGACCATCGCCAAAAACGTCGTTAAACCGGCGAGCACCTCCTGACGTACGCTGCTACCACGCGCAGAGATCTTAAAAAAGCCATCGAGTGATCCCTGTGACTTCCCTGCCGTCGATACCTGAGAAGAATCGCTAGACATGATGATGTCCTCTGAGTGATTTAGAAAACTAATCTGTAACGTAATCGATTACGTCTGTTGATGCAGAGCGGCCTATGATTCTTATCTGCCCTCCGCCCCATGTCGGCTGCCCTACCGGCAGCCGTTACTCCCTGCCACTACATCCTGCGACCAAATTCGGGTAAAAATGGGACGGAAGTAAAAGGCAAACGATTATCTGGCCTAATAGCTCGTCATTTCAACCCAAAAATGGGCCATTTTAGGTGCGTTCGTACACTAAACGACCATCCACATAAGTACGATATATGGTGCGATCGTCGCCCAGTGTCATGGTGACGAACAGCTTATCCACCAAGGAGACAGAGTTGTCGTAGCGCAGTTGCTGCAACGGCGTCGCCGTCGGCTCCAGCACCACAAAGTCCGCCTCTTTCCCTTCCTGGAAGTTACCGATGCGATCATCCAGTCCCAACGAGGCCGCACCGCCCAGCGTCGCCAGGTAGAACGCCTCATAGGCGGAGAGGCGGCAACCCTGGAGCTGCATCACCTTGTAGGCCTCATTCAGGGTTTGCAACATGTTGAAGGTGGTGCCGGCGCCGATGTCGGTCCCCATCCCGACTTTCACCCGCTTACGCCAGGCTTTTTGTAAGTTGAACAGCCCGCTGCCGAGGTACAGGTTGGAGGTTGGACAGAAGGCGATCGACGAACCGGTATCGCTCAGGCAATCCCACTCCTTCTCTTCTAGGTGGATACAGTGAGCGAACACGCAGTTCTTCCCGGTCAAACCATACTGGTGATACACATCCAGGTAGCCATCATGCTGCGGGTAGAGCGACTTCACCCAGGCGATCTCCTCACGGTTCTCGCAGAGATGGGTGTGCAAATAGGTATCGGGGTACTCTTCACGCAAGCGCTGAGCCATCGCCAACTGCTCGGGGCTGGAGGTCGGGGCGAAACGCGGCGTGATCGCGTACAGCAGGCGGCCATTCTTGTGCCAACGCTCGATCAGCGCCTTGCTCTGGTCATAGCTGCTCTGGGCATCGTCCAACAGATAATCGGGCGCGTTGCGGTCCATCATCACCTTGCCGGCGATCATGCGCATATTGATATGGCTGGCCGCCTCGAACAGTGCGTCCACCGACTCGGGATGCACGGTGCCGAACACCAAAGCGGTGGTGGTACCGTTACGCAACAACTGCTTGAGGAAGAAGTTAGACATCTCGCGCGCATAATCGAGATCGTTGTAACGCCGCTCGGTGGGGAAGGTGTGCTTGTTCAGCCACTCCAACAGCTGCTCGCCATAGGCACCGATCATCTCGCTCTGTGGGTAGTGAATATGGGTATCGACGAAACCGGGCACGATCAGCTTACCGCGATAATCGCGCACACGGATCGACGCGGGAATACGCGCCTTCCCCTCTTCCCAAGTACCGCACCAATCAACCTTACCGTTGCAGATCAGCAGCAGGCCATCTTCGATAAAACGCAGTGCGGATTCGACCTCTTGCGGATCGCTTACCGTGCGGGTGACATCCAGGATGCTGCCGCGTACTGCCTTGAGCGTGTGTTCACAAACCATGTTTAACTCCTCGTCAGCCAACTCGTTGACTCAATCCATCTCTTCTTCGCCGCGTAACGACTCGACCGCCGTATCCTTCTCTTCGCGAACCTCGGCCTTGTTACGCATCGGGATCAGCAGGTTCAGGATGATGGCAGTCAGGCCACCGGCACAAATGGGGTTTTCCACCAACACATACAGGGAGTCCGGCAACACCCGGAATACCGCCGGATCATAGGAGACGCCTAACCCGAGCCCGAGGGAGGTGGCGACGATGATCGTCTCGCGCCGGCGTAGACCGTTGGAGATGATGATGCGGATCCCGGCGATGGCGATCATCGAGAACATCAGCGTCATCGCGCCCCCCAATACCGGAGCGGGAATGGTGGTAAAGAAACGGCCGATCACCGGGAACAGCCCCAGGATCACCAGCATCACGGCGATAGCCCGACCGACATAACGCGAGGCCACGCCCGTCATCTGGATCACCCCGTTATTCTGCGCAAAGGTGGTCAGCGGCAGCGAACCGAGGGCGGAGGCGATGACGGAAACCAGCCCATCGGCCAGCACACCACCGCTCAGGCGCGACTGGTACTCCGGCCCCTCGATGGGACGGTTGGAGACCATGGCGGTCGCGGTGATATCCCCTACGGCCTCCAGCACACTCAGCAGATAGATGGTGCCGGCCACCAGGAAGGCGTGCATGTCGAAGGTAAAGCCATACTTGAAAGGAACCGGCACGGTCACCAGCGGCAGGTCGCGCAGGGCGCTGAAATCGACCATGCCCAGGCACAGCGCCACGATATAGCCGACGATCAGCCCGATGGCGATGCCGCCCATCCGCAGCAAGGGGTGGCGCGCACAGTTAAAGCCGATCACCACCAGCAGTACCAGCAGACCGACGCCGATGTTTTCATAGTTGCCAAACGTGCCGCTGCTCTTGGCGGCGAAGCCGCCGCCGAAGTCGATGATGCCAACCTTGATCAGGCTCAGGCCGATCATCAGCACCACCACCCCGCTTACCGTCGGGGTGATCACCCGGCGTAGGTAGGGCAGGATAAACGAGGCACCCACCACCAGGAAGGCACCGACGAAGGAGACGCCGAGCAGCGTCGAGACGATCAGTTCTTCATGGAGTCCATCGTGTTTCATCGCACCGCCGAGGGCGATCATCACGGTGACGAAGGAGAAGTTGACCGACTGGATCGACAACAAACCTGAACCGACGCAGCCATAGCGGTTGACCTGTAGCCAGGTGCCGACGCCGGAGGCGATCATCGCCATCGAAACCAGGTAGGCGGTGATTTCAGTCGATAGGCCCAAGGCGGTGCCGACGATCAATGCCGGTGCCACCATGGGGACGAAAATAGCTAATAGATGAGTCACCGCGCCCACCATTAATTGGTGAAAGGGCGGTTTGTCCTCGAGTTGATAAATAAGATCGGATCCAGCACGCGGTATATCAGACATCCCTTTACTCCTCAGGTA
The DNA here is from genome assembly GCF_003113495.2 of Edwardsiella tarda ATCC 15947 = NBRC 105688. Taxonomy (NCBI): domain Bacteria; kingdom Pseudomonadati; phylum Pseudomonadota; class Gammaproteobacteria; order Enterobacterales; family Hafniaceae; genus Edwardsiella; species Edwardsiella tarda. The sequence goes on along the minus strand of NZ_CP084506.1, from coordinate 373,529 downwards.
AATTTGATCATCTGATTCAATTAATAAATATCCACCTACGCGTTTTCCTCGCTAACGGCAAAGGGCGTCCCTGAACCTCACGTCCTCATTCATCCGTCTGTCGCTGTGTAGGGCGGATATTTATTATCCAACGGCTAATTGAATCGTTGGCATAGGGCCGCCCCCCGCGGGGCGGCGCCATGCGGTCTTACAGTTTTCCTAACGCGTTCAGTATCTTCTCCGGAGTGAAATGCCATTCACGCAGCCAAACACCGCAGGCATCGTGAATCGCCGTGGCGATGGCCGGTGCCGCCCCGTTAACCCCGATCTCCGAGATCGACTTGGCGCCGTACGGGCCGACATGATCGTCGCTCGGTACCAGGAAGGCGCGGAAGTCACGCGGAATATCGCCGATCATTGGGGCACCGTAGGTGCGCAGATCGCGGGTGATCGGCCGCCCCTCACTGTCGTAACGGATCGCCTCGCTCATGCTGTGGCCGATGGCGCGCATGGTGGCGCCGTAGATCTGCCCCAACGCCAGCTCGGGGTTCACCGGGGTACCGCAGTCGAGCAGGGCATAGAACTTGTCCAGCCGGATCTCACCGGTACGCACGTTGACCGCCACTTCAGCGAAGTTAGCGCCATAAGGGAAGGCGAAGTCCGCCGTAATGTAGCTGGCTGTCGCCACCAAGGTCCCGAAACCGGTACCGGTCTCGGCCTTATGCGCGATGTCGGCATAGCTGACTTCACCACGCTTACCGCGCACGATCCCCGGTGCGACCAACACGACATCCTCTTGCGGCTCACCCAGCATCTGCGCGCCGTGGAACAGGATCTTCTCGCGCAGATTCTCTGCCGCTTTCTTGGCGGCGTTACCGGAGAAGCAGGTCCCGGATGAGGCGTAAGCCCCCTTGTCGAACAGCGCGTGGTCGGTATCGCCGGAGATGACATGCACCTCGGACATCGGGCACATCAGCACCTCGGCCGCCAACTTGTTGACCACCGTATCCAACCCGGTCCCGATGTCGGCACCGCCGGAATGGACGATAAAGGTGCCGTCCGACTCCAACTTGATCATGCAGTTGGCCTGATCGATATCGGGAATACCAGACTTCTGCATGATGATCGCCACGCCACGTCCGACACGCCAATCACCGTCGGCCGGTTTCGGGGAATCCCAATCGATCAGCTCACGCCCTTTACGCAGGATCGGCTCCAACGCACAGCTGGCGGCGGAGGGAACCGAGGTCGGCATCTTGCCTTCGCCGATCGCGCCGAGGATCTTCAACTCCTGTCCCTCATGCACCCGGTTCAGCTCGATGATATCCAGCAGGTCGATGCCCAGTTGGTCGGCCAGTTCGGCCAGCGCCATGGTCAGGGCGAAGTTCCCCTTCGGCGCCCCGTAGCCCTGATAGGCCCCGGTCGGACAGATATTGCTGTAATAGGTGGTGACCTGGAAATTGACGTTATCGCAGGGATAGAGCGGCAACGACAGCGCCGGGCCGTTACTCGGCACCGTCAAGGAGTGGTTACCATACGGACCGGTATTGGCGCGGAAGTCCATGTCGATGGCGGTCAGACGCCCCTCTTTGGTGGCGCCGATCTTCACCTTCACCTTGGCGACATGACGCGAGGTGTTGGCGATAAACTCCTCTTCACGGGTATAGCGGAAGTAGACCGGACGCCCGGTGACGCAGGTCGCCCAGGCACACACCTCTTCCAACAGGATATCCTGCTTGGAGCCAAAGCCGCCGCCGACACGCTCCTTGATGATGTGAACCTTATTCTGTTTCATCCCCACGATACGCGCCACCTGGCGGCGTACGTGCCACGGCACCTGGGTAGAGGCATGCACCACCAGACGATCGCCATCCATATAGGTGTAACAGACGTGCGGCTCGGTCGGGCACTGCTGAGCCTGGGTTGACTCGTAGGTGCGTTCAATGACGACATCCGCCTGAGCGAAGCCTTGTTCAACATCCCCAATACGGCCGTGAACGCTGGCGGCAATATTGTCGTGCGGGCGTGCCCCGATCGGGAAGTTGATGATCATGTGTTCGCCGCGCTGTGCCGAGCCCCGATTCTGCACCTCCAGATCGCTAGGCGCCCCGTTCACATACACGATGGGTTCGTCGTGGATCAACGGCGCATCGTCGGCCATCGCCTCGTCGATGGACATCACCGGACGCAGGATCTGGTATTCCACCTCGATCAGCTTCAACGCCTCCAGGGCGATCGCCTCGCTTTCCGCCACCACGGCGGCGACACGATCACCGACATGGCGCATCTTCTTGCCGAACATGCGGCGATCGAGCGGCGACGGCTCCGGCGCACTCTGGCCGCCAGGCGTGTAATAGACATCCGGGCAGTTCAGATGGGTGATAACATGCACCACCCCTGGCAACGCCTCGGCACGGCTGACATCCAGATGCGTGATCAACGCATGAGGATGCGGGCAGCGCAACATCTTGATGATGCAGGCGTCCGCCGCGATACGATCCTCAACGTAGCAGGGCTTGGCCTGCACCATCTTAGCCGCATCCACCTTCGGGCAGTTCTTACCGACGACTGTCAGATCGTCACGAAACTCTGGAGCGACCTCCATCTGGTACTGCGGATCGCGCATCCGCGCCGCGGCCAGTTCCACTACCTGGTAGAACTGCTGGTAGCCCGCATCACGGCTGAACAGCCCGGAGAGCGCATCGTCGATATCCTGGCGACTCGGCGCCGGAATACGCTCTAACAGATCGGTCAGGATCAGCGCCGCCGCCGGATCGTTATAGCCGGACTGCACCACGCCGACATCGACCATCGCCTGCTGGACCGGACTCAATTGATTCCACGCACCGAGTGATTCGGCGGTACGCACCACCGCGCCCTCTAACTGGGCGGCGATCAGCAGGGAGGCGTTGATCACCACCCCGTCGAAGATAATGGCATCGGAGCCGGCAAAGCCGAAACCGTCGTCGCTATTACGGACGGAGTGCATGCCGAGTCCAAACAACAGGTGCTGCACATTCTCGCCCGGCTGGCATGCCAGCGTGCGTGGCGTACCGTTCAGCGTAAAGCGAATTGTCATTTTGCTTCCTCCCTCATCTGCTGGCAGTCGGCCAACAGTTCAGCCACTACGACGCCCGCGATATAGCGTTTGTATGCCTCGCTGCCGCTCAAATCGGCGCGCGGTGCGATCGCAGCGCTGACCGCCTGCTCCAATTGCTCGCCCTCCAGGCCCTGCCCCTCCACATCGCGCAGACGCGACGGGCGCTCGCCGACACCATCCAGGGCGATGCGCATGCCCCCCTCATCCGGCAGGGCGACGGCCGCCGTCACCACCGACCAGCCCGCCGCCGAACGGCTGACTTTACGTGTGGCGCAGCAACGGAAGGGATCGGCGATGATCACCGCCGTCAGCAGACGATCGTCCGGGGCGGCCAGGTAATCCTCCAACGCGATCTCCGCGCCGTCGGCGCTCTGCACACGGGCATCCAGCGCCAACAGCACCGGTGCCAGCACCGATTCCGCCTGTTGAGCCGCCAGCTCGCCGCCCAGCGTCGACTGGTTACGTAGATGACGCGAGTAGACGAAACCGAGCGCCTCCTGCAACGCCTGCGGCAGCAGCGCCGTATCGCGCAACTGTTGCAGCGTACTCATCGCGCCAAGGTGCAACGCCCCGCCATGCCAGGTCACCTGATCCAGACCCAGTCCTTTCAGGGCGATGGCGACACGCTTCTCGGTACGCGTCGGCGTGGCGTTTAATTTACTTCCTCCGGCGAAGTAGACGGCCTCGTCCTGCAAGCGGCGCTTAAGCTCCAACGCCTGCTCTATGGAGTCCGGCCGGAAAAATTGCTCAATCATGTTCCACCCTCTTTGTGCAAAAGCGCCTCGACCACAGGTCGAGGCGCTTTATGGTCTCAGTTCAGTGCATCCATACGCTGCCACATGCGGGCGGCGACCTTGCGGGCCTCGGCGTAAATCGGCTCGATATCGAACGGGAAGGCGCGATCCTCGTACACCATTACCCCTTCGACCATCACGCTATGTACGCTGGAGGAGCCCAGACCGAAGGCCAGATGCCCACCGATATTCTGTGCCGCCAACGGGGTCGGAGACGGGTAATCACAGATGGTGAGATCCGCCTTATATCCCGCCTCAAGACGCCCGAAACGCGCGCCAAAGTTACGGTTAAGCAGCTGGTTGCCGTTGTAAAGGAAACGGGTAAAGCTATCTGGCCACAGCGGACCACCGGCATCGCGATGCTTGAAGAAGGCGAACTTCAGCTCTTCGAACATATCTGCGCCGATACCGTCGGTACCCAACGCCAGGTTACGGAACTGTGCCAGGCGCTGGTTGTAACCGACATGGTTGTTCATGTTGGAACGGGCGTTATGCACCAGGAAGGCATCCTGCTCGTTGAGGATGCGAATATCCTCATCGGAGAGATAGAGCCCATGGGCTAACAGGGTCTTATCGTTGATCAAGCCATACTCGGCCAGGCGCACGACCAGATCCTGACCATACTTGTCATGGCTGTGGGAGACATCGTAGCGATCCTCCGCCGCGTGGATATGCAGCCCGCGGCCCGTGGCGCGCAGGGCCTCAGCCAACATCTCTAACCCGGCGTTGGAGACGGTAAACGGTGCGTGCGCCCCGATATGTGCCTCGACCAGATAGGGCTCACTCCCCTTCGCCTTGGCCTCGTCGATCAACTGGGCGAAACGGATATTCTCCTCGACGCCCTGCTGCAACTCACGGGTGCCACCGTTACGATCGGTGGTTTCAAAGCAGGTCATGCCACGCAGACCGGCCTTCAGGAAACCTTTACGCAGCGTCGCCAGGGAGCCCGCGATATAGTTGGGCGAGGCGTGATGGTCAATCACCGCGGTACAACCGCTCTTGATGGCCTCCAGCGAGCAAATCAGGCCGCTGTAGTAGAGCGACTCCTCATCCAATGCCCGATCCAGGCGCCACCACAGATTTTTCAGGGTGGAGATGAAGTCCGGGCAGGGGGCGATGTTCGCCATGATGCCGCGCGACAGACCGGAGTAAAAATGGTTGTGCGCGCAGACGATGCCTGGCATGACCAGGCGCCCGTGCATCTCTTTCACCTGCGCATCCGGGAATTGGGCATGCAGGTTGTCGCCGATGGCGCGGATCTCCGCGCCGTCGATGGCGATATCGACGCCTTCCCGCACCTGCGCCGGCTCGAACTGCACGGCGGTGACATTCTTCAGAATCAGCATGATTATTCCTCCACGCGGCCAAGCAGATAATGGTGGTGGTTGTGAACATGGCTGATGATGCGGCACATGTCGCTCAATACCGGCGGCACCTCGGCGAACTCACCGGACTCATCGATGCGTAGCTGCCACTCTTGGCCATCCTGACGCACGCTCACCTGGGAACCCTCCACCAGGAAGCCGGGGTTGGTGCTGTTGGTAAAGTCCTGCGCCAGGCTGAAGATAGTGACCTTATCTTTGTAAGGCTTACCCTGCCACGGACAGAACTGGGCACAGTTGCCGCACTCGTTGCAATAGGCGTCCAGATGCAGCGTCTGGAAACGGTTCTGGAATCCCGGTACCGCGATGGAGACGTTGGCGCGGTTCGGACAGACATCCACACACTTGCTGCAGACATAGTTACACTCCAGGCAACGCTGCGCCTCCTGTGCCACGAAGGCATCACGCTCCTCTTTGTCTACCAGGGTGACAGCAATCGCCCCCTTGCGCTGGTAGATGCGCGCCGGATCGACGTTGTTCCAGTACTTATCGCCGTAGCTGTTGGCAATGTTCTCGCGGGCCAGGATGGCGTCCGTCGCCCGACGGGCGGTACCGATGGCGGCCACGATGGAAGAGGGGCCGCTCTGCACGTCACCGATCAGGAATACGTTGTCGCGCGTGGTCTCGCCGCTGGCATCGCGTACCGCCGGCCAGCCACTGTCGTCCAACGGCACGCCGATGGCGGCCAAGTGCTCACAGTCGGCCTGTTCGCCGATGGCGGTGATCAGGGCATCCATCTGCAGGGTGACGGTCTGCTCGGTCGCTACCGGGCGGCGACGTCCCTGCTCATCCGGCTCGCCAAGCACCATGACACGCGCCACCAGGGTGCCGTCCTGATCGAAACGCTCCGGGTTGGTCAGGAACATGAATTTCACCCCGTCCTCTACCGCCTCTTGGTACTCCTCACGATAGGCCGGCATCTCATTCAGGGTACGGCGATACAACACCGTGACATCCTCGACCCCGGGAACCCGGAGGGCGGCACGGGCGCAGTCCATCGCCGTGTTACCGGCGCCGACCACGGCGACGTGCTTGCCTAACTTCAGGGACTCGCCACGGTTGTAATCGCGCAGGAACGGCAGAGAGCGGTAGACGTTACGGTTATCCCCCGCCAGGCGCACGCCGCTGTTCTTATCGGTCCCGACCCCCACCAGCACGTAGGCGAAGCCCTGCTGTTGTAGCTGCTCGACCGTCAGATGCGGATCGCAGCCGAACGCAAACTTCACCCCATGAGCGGCGACGAAGTCGATATCATGCGCGATCAACTCGCCTGGGATGCGGAACTGCGGAATGATGTTTTTCACCACCCCACCGGCGTTGGCCTCACGCTCAAACAGGGTCACCGGATGACCGGCCCGAGCCAGGAAGTAACCGGCAGAGAGACCCGCAGGACCGGCACCGATCACCGCCACCGGGTGCTTGTCACCGGATCCGGCCGGCTTGTGCCAACGCTGTTGATACTCCGGCCAGCCGCGCTCCAGCGCCACCTTCTTCAATTCACGGATATTCAAGGCACTGTCATAATCCAGGCGGGTACAGTTGTACTGGCACTGATGGTCGCAGATATGACCGGTGATGGCCGGCAGGGCGTTACGTTGGTAGATCACCTCCAGGGCATCGGCATAACGCCCCTCGCCCATCAGGCGGATATATTCGGGGATGTCTTGCTTGATGGCACAGGCTGTCACACAGGGCGCCACATAGCAGTCGGTCAGAGGCAGAGGGCCACCGGCATCGATGCGGTCCTCGGACTTCCAGTGTTTCTGGGTGTACTCCATGCTGACGGCGCGGGCGGCCAACGCCTCCAGTCGGGCGACATCGACCCTCGGCATCTCCCAATATTCGGAGCGATCCAGCTCGCGCATGCATTCGGTCAGGCGCAGATAGCCACCCGGCTTCAGCAGATCGGTCGCCATGGTGATCGGACGGATACCGGTCTCGAAGATATCGCGGATATTGAACTTGCTGGCGCCACCGGAATAGGAGATCGGCAGCTCGCCGTTGAAGGCGCGTGACAACACCGCCGCCACGTTGATGGAGAGCGGGAACAGGGCGCGACCGGACATGTACATCTCTTCGCCGGGCAACGCCCCCTTATTGTTGATGGTGCCCAGGGTATTGGTCAGCTTGACGCCGAAACTCAGCTGTTTCTCACGCCCCAACGCCATCAGGCGCTGCAGCATCTCTAACGCCTGCGCCAGCTTCAGATCGTGCTCGAAGGACTCCTCCTTCAGGCCGATATAGTCGAAACCACAGGTATCGAGGATCTCGCGCACTCGCGCGTAACCCAGCAGGGTCGGGTTCAGCTTAACGAAGGTGTTCAGCTGTTTCTCTTCCAGCATGTAACGGCAGATGGCTTCGATCTCATCTGGCGGGCAACCATGCATGGTAGAGAGGGTAACACCGTGCGCCATATCGCCAGGGATCGCCTCCGCCAATGCGGCCAGGCGGTCGCGCCGCTCTGTAAGCCCCAGGCGGGCCAAGAATGCCTCATCCTTGACCAAGCGCGCCAGGATGCGGCGATATTCGGCAAACTTAGGATGCTTGGCGGAATCCATCATGTCGTGGATGAATTGCTGCATCGGCGGTTGTTTGATGCCGTCGAGGTTATAGCCCACGCTCATATTAAAGATGAAGGACTTGGCCTCACCCTGGATACGCGGATCGAAGATCTCCTCCAGCAGATGCAGCGCGAACCAGGCTTTCAGATATTCGTCGTGCGCCTTCAGCAGAGTAAACTCGGTAGACCATTCGGTGTTGAAGCACTCATCTTCGGCATCGATACAGGGCTTATCCAGCTCCAGACGGTCGAGGATCTGCACGGTCTTCAGTTCGATAAAGCGGCCGCCAGTCAGCCAAGACACGATGATATTTTGCGCCAGCTGAGTATGCGGGCCGGCGGCGGGGCCGATGGGGGTCTCACAGGTTTCACCGAACACCTTGATCAGGTTCTGATTCTCTTTGCGGTAAAACTGCTGCTCGGGGATCCCAAAGATAGAGCGGTTTTGATGGTATTCATCAAAAATGCGCGTCAGAAGCTCCTCGAACGGAACGGGACGCATAATATCACCCATGACTCTCTCCTTGCTGCGACATAACGCTGATATTGATTTACCGGGGTACGTCCCGCGCACACCGGCGGCTACCCAGATATCAGCAACAATCACGCCAAATCTTTATTACTTTCCCTTGGATGATAAAAATCGTGAGTAATATCTAATTGTTTTATCTATTTGTGAAACAGCTCACATCGGCTAAATGAGAATACCAATCACTAAAACAGGCTCACTTCTCTGCCGTTTATTCGGCGCGAATGAGATTATCAAAAAAAGAGAATCCGTATCACTTTGATATGCGAATTTTGCGATAATTATTTTAACTGTGAACGCAATCGCTTAAATATAAAAACTAAACAGCTTATTTTTGCAAAAGCAATTGATACGCCTGCGGTGTATCGACATCAAAAATAATTTCTTCTGAATTTATATCGAGATAACGATAATCTTTTGCCAGCAAATATTCACGCATACTACGCTGAGGATACGCCTGCCCAACCTGCGGCAACCACGTGCGTGGCAGCAGCACCGGATGACCGGGAACGCCACGATAACGCGGCAGTAAGGCATAGGGCCCACGCTGCCGCCACAACTGGGCGAATAGCGCCGATGTCAGGCAAGGCATGTCACCATGGCAGATAAAGCAATAGTCGCTCTGTACCGACGCCGCTCCGCAACGAATAGAGGAAAATAAACCGCTGGCATAATCGTTATTTACCACCAGTTTAATGCGAGGATGATCGCCATAACGTTGTAATAACACCTCGGCGCGAAAGCCCACCACTAATATTATTTGCTGACAAAATACCAATGCGTTATTAATACTGGCATCCAGGATGGTACCATCGCGATAGGGCAGCATCATTTTCCACTGTCCCATCCGTGACGAGAGCCCGGCGGCAGGAATGATCGCACTCACCGCCTCGGGATTAATATATTCTTCTGCTGGCATCATTCTATTTTTCCACTGGATTAATCACATTATTCATAGCCTATGACGGTGAACCGCATAATACCCGAATTCAATACGCTGTTTTGTGATCGTGAAACGCGCGCGCGGCCACTGCTGATCAGCCTGATCGGCGCCGGGGGCAAAACCAGCGCCTTACACTGGCTGGCGCAGGCCTGGGCCGCCCAGCAGCGACGGGTAGTGGTTACCACCACGACCCGCATGTATCTCCCCGACACGCTCCCTACCCTCTTCTGCCATCAGCCGGCAGCCTTACCGGCTGATGCGCTCCACGCCCCGATCACCGCCTGCTTCTCCGCCTGGGATGCTGCCAACGGCAAGGTGCGCGGCTTCACGCCGGAACAGGTTGATGCGCTGGCCCAACGCCCGCTAGCCGATGTGATCTTGGTCGAGGCCGATGGGGCTCATCGCCTAGCGATGAAGGCGCCTGCGGGGCACGAACCTTGCATCCCTGAACGTAGCCATTGCGTGATCGCGGTGAGCGGGGGAGCGGCGTTAGGGCATCCCGTCGGCGCACAGAACGTACACCGTTGGCCGCTATTCGCCGCCTGCAGCGGCCTGGCGCAGGGAGAACGCCTGGATATGGCGGCGATGAGCCGCTTCATTCGCCATCCAAACGGTATGTTTAAGGGCGTCCCCGATGGGGCGCGACGGGTCTGGCTGATCAACCGCTTTTATCAATCTGATAATGTGACGGACGCCGATCTGTATGCCCTGTTGCATGACGGTTTGCTGGATGCCATCTGGCTCGGTGCCGTCCGTGAACATCCCCCGATTACGCGTATCTTGCAGCGCCATGACAACAACTCTCCCCGCGGATGCCCGCGGCAGCGCTGGGAATAACAACAAGGCAGTAAACATTGAGGTCTTTATGAATATCTTTGCACAAGCCGCGCAACTTGAGGAACAGAACCGCCCCTTCGCCATGGCCCAGATCATCGAGAGTCGGGGCTCTACACCGCGCCATTCGGCCCAAATGTTGGTTTTAAAAGACGGCAGCATCATCGGCACCATCGGTGGCGGGATGGTCGAACGCCTGGTCATCGAACAGGCCATGCAGGCACTGGCCGAGCGTAAACCACGCGTCTTTCATGGCCGTATGGCACGCAGCGGGCAAGATGCGGTCGGCTCCGACTGTGGCGGCGCCATGTCGGTATACATCGATGTTCACGGCCTGCGCCCCCGCCTGGTACTGATCGGCGCCGGGCACGTCAATCGTGCCATCGCTCATGCCGCCGCGCCGCTAGGCTTCGATATTCATGTCGGCGATACTTATCAGGAGAGCCTGGATCCGGCGCTCTTTCCTGCGGGTACTCGCCTACACCATGCCGACAGCTATACCCATCTCATCGCGGCGATGCAGATCGAAGCGGAGAGCTTTGTCATTATCGCCACCAATAGCCAGGACAAGGAGGCCCTCGACTGCCTGATCGATAAGCCGCTCGATTACCTAGGGCTGTTAGGTAGCCGTCGCAAGGTACAGACCTTCTGCCAACAACTGCGCCAGAGCGGCATCGACGAGGAGCAGTTAGCACGCCTGCACGCCCCCATCGGCTATAACATCGGCGCCGAAACACCGGAAGAGATCGCCGTCAGCATTCTGGCCGAAGTGTTGCAGATCAAGAATCGCGCCGCCGGCGGCCAGATGAAGCAGAACATTCGTCTACAGCGCAATCGACTGGTGGCCATCCGGGGTGCTGGCGACATCGCCACCGGCGTGGCGCTGCGCCTGTATCATGCTGGCTTCCGCATCTTGATGTTAGAGGTGGCCAAACCGACGGTGATCCGCCGTAGCGTCGCGTTCGCTCAGGCGGTATTCGATGGCGAGACGACGGTCGAAGGGGTGACGGCGCGGCGCGCCGAGGGTGCGGAGCAGGCCTTCAGCCTGATCGAACAGGGCATCATCCCGGTGCTGGTCGATCCGCAGTGCCTCACCCTGGCGGCGCTGCAACCCCACTACCTGGTCGATGCGATCCTGGCCAAGCAGAATCTGGGGACGCGACGCGACATGGCCCCCGTCACCATCGCCCTCGGCCCGGGCTTCGATGCCGGCCAAGACTGCGATGCGGTGATCGAAACCAACCGGGGCCACCACCTGGGACGGGTGATCTACCGCGGCTTTGCCCAGGCTAACACCGGCATCCCTGGGAATATCAACGGCCACACCACCCGTCGAGTGATCCGGGCACCGCACGCCGGCATCATGCACTGCTGCGTCAAGTTGGGCGATCTGGTTAACGAAGGCGATACCCTTGCCCATATCGATAACACGCCGGTGATTTCGCCGCTGCAGGGCATGGTGCGCGGTCTGCTGAGTGAGGGACTGGAGGTCAGCGCTGGCTTTAAGATCGGCGACGTCGATCCGCGTGGGGCCCAGGCCGACCACACCACCGTCTCCGATAAGGCGCGCGCCATCGGTGGCGCGGTGTTAGAGGCGATGATGAAACTGAGCCCACAATCCTGATCCATCAGCGCGCGGCAATCCCGCGCATAGCGTGCCGACACGGCACGGCCTAACCGATAACACCGAGGGGGCGCTAAGCGCCCCCTCGGTCATTGCTGTTCAAGTGATGGCCTCGGACGCGACACCCAAGGCCCGGTGAGGATCACTGGCACACCACGGTACCGGTCTTACCCTCGATCCCCTCTTTCGCCTTATCCAGCACGGTGATCAATGCCTCTCGGCCCGCTCGAGTCCGCGCGAAGGAGAGCGCCGCCTCGACCTTGGGCAACATCGAACCCTTGGCAAAGTGCCCCTCATCGATAAAACGCTGGGCATCCTCCAGGCTGAGGCGATCGAGCCACTGCTGATTCGGCTTACCAAAGTTGATCGCCACCTTCTCGACCGCCGTCAGGATGATCAGCATATCGGCATCGATCATCTCCGCCAGCTTGGCGCTGGCCCAATCCTTGTCGATCACCGCGCTGGCGCCACGCAGATGATTCCCCTCGCGGATCACCGGGATCCCACCGCCACCGACGGTGATCACCACCTGGCCGGCGTTGATCATCGCTTTCACCGTCTCTTTCTCGATGATATCGACCGGTTTCGGCGAAGCGACCACACGGCGATAACCCCGTCCGGCATCCTCCTTCATGTTGTAGCCGTTGCGCGTCAGGATCTCCGCCTCCTCCTGGCTGAAGAACGATCCGATCGGTTTGCACGGATTGAGGAAGGCGGGATCCTTACCATCCACCTCAACCTGAGTGATCAGCGTCGCGACCGGCGTATCCATCCCCCGATCCCGCAGCTCCTCACGCAGCGCGTTTTGCAGATCGTAGCCGATATATCCTTGACTCAACGCGACACAGACCGACATCGGCAGCATCGGGGTGTGCGCTTCGGTCTTCGCCGCCGCCTCGAACGCCTGGTTGATCATGCCAACCTGTGGGCCGTTGCCGTGGGTGACCACCACCTGATGGCCCTGGGCGATCAGATCGACGATCGCCCGTGCCGTGGTTTTCACCGCCTTCATCTGTTCGGCCAGCCCTTCGCCCAGTGCGTTTCCCCCCAGCGCGAGCACGATTTTTTTCTTCATCATATCCTCACTCGTATGTTGTTGGGCCGGACTGCATCCCGTCGCGCAAGCTTCCCGGCGGTATGCGGGCGCAGCCGTACTGCCTATAGCGGTGCCTGAAACGCTTTACGCTTCAGAAAACGCCCGCGCCCCGGTTCGGCGCTAAACTGCCCTTCACTGAAAATCCGTTCGCCGCGTGCCAGGGTATGACGGATCTCCCCCCGGCAGACCATGTCCTCGTAGGGACTGTAGTCGGCGTTATCATGCAATGCGCTGTGATGAATAGTGGTGGTGCGGCGCGGATCGATGATCACCACGTCGGCATCGGCGCCTGGGGCGATCAGCCCCTTTTGCGGCCAGAGGCCGAACAGGCGCGCCGGGGTGGCGCTGGTCAACGCCACGAAATGTGGCAACGAGATACGTCCGGTCATCACCCCGGCGGAGAACAACAGCAACATACGGTTCTCGACGCCCGGTAACCCATTGGGACAACGACTGAAGTTACCGCCGGAGAGTGCCTGTCGCTGGCTGTAAGGGAAGGTACAGTGATCGGTGGCCACCACATCGATGGCGCCGTCGCTGATGCCACACCACAAGGCATCCTGCTCGCGCAGATTACGTAGCGGCGGGCTAAGGATAAACTTCAGCCCATCCTCACGCAGGTAACAACGCTCATCCAACAGCAGATACTGCGGGCAGGTCTCCACCCACACCGGCTGATGGCGCGCACGCGCCAGGCGCAGGTACTCCAGCCCTAAGCCATTAGAGAGGTGGACGATATACAGCGGTGCATTGCCGGCCAACTGCGCCAGGTTAATCATCCGGGCGATGGCCTCCGCCTCGCACTCCAAGGGACGGCTGCGAGCGTGAAAGATCGGTGCGACCTCGCCTTGCGCCAGATAATGGGCGCGACGTTGGGCGATGGCGGCATCGTTCTCCGGATGCACCGTGGTCAAGGCCCCGACCTGATGCAAACGACGCAAGGCACGCAATACCGCGTCATCGTCCAGCTTGAAACCATAGGTCAGATAGAGCTTAAAGCTGCTGATGCCCTCGTCATGCACCATCGAGGCCATCTCGTCGAGGATCGCCTCGTCGATATGCTGAATCACCCCGTGGAAACTGTAGTCGATCACCGCCTTGCCGGCGGCATAGTCATGATAGGCCGCCAACTGATGATGCAGGCAGCAGCCTTTCGGGCCGAAGCCCATATGGTCGATAATGGTTGTTGTACCGCCACACGCCGCTGCGCGGGTGCCGGTAAAAAAATCATCACAGCTCCGCGCCAAGCCAACATCGATGTTGAAGTGGGTATGGACATCGACGCCGCCGGGCAACACATAGCAGCCTTGCGCATCGATCACCTCATCCGCCTCGTCCTCGCTCAGGCCGGGGTCGACGCGACTGATGATGCCATGCTCAATCAGCACATCCGCCAACCGTTCGCCGTCGTGGTTCACCACCGTGCCATTCTTAATTAGCGTTCTCATCGTCGTGACTCCGCAGAGGAGCCCCGGCACCACGGGTGCCGGGGCGGGGGGCATTAACTTACTTCTTCAGCTGTTCCATATAGGTCAGCGGGATGGCGGCATACATCGCCGCACAGGTCACCAGATGATCCTTCCAGGTCTTCTCGTTCGGCGCATGCGCCTCCGGCTCTTTACCCGGACCGAAACCGATCACCGGGATGCCATGACGACCCATGATGGAGACGCCGTTGGTGGAGAAGGTCCACTTGTCGACCACCGGCTGCTTACGGAACAAGCCTTGATAAGCTTGGCTCAGTGTCTTCACCGTGATGTGATCTTCTTCGACCTTCCAGGTAGGGAAGTAGCATTCGGTCGGATAGACCAGCCCGGTGTAGGAGGGGCGATCGTAGTTGTACATGGAGACGGTCGCGTTAGCGGCTTTCACCGCCGGCAGGGCACGGATCTCCTCCAGTGCACCTTCCCAGGTTTCGCCCCAGGTCAGGCGACGGTCGATGGAGACGGCGCAGCTGTCGGCGACGGCGCAACGGCTCGGTGAGGTGAAGAAGATCTCGGAGACGGTCAGCGTCCCCTTGCCGAGGAACTCGTCATACCCCAGATTCTGTGACAGCTCTTGTAACTCGTTCAGGATCGGCCCCATCTTGAAGATGGCGTTATCGCCGCGCTCCGGTGCAGAACCGTGGCAGCTGATACCCTGTACATCGATACGGATCTCCATACGCCCACGCTGGCCGCGGTAGATCTGACAATCGGTTGGTTCGGTACTGACCACGAACTCCGGACGGATCTTAGATTGCTCGATGATGTACTGCCAGCACAGGCCGTCACAATCCTCCTCCTGTACCGTCCCGGTCACCAGCAGGGTGTACTGATCTTCCAGCCCCAGATCCTTGATGATCTTACCGGCATATACCATGGAGGCCATGCCGCCTTCCTGATCCGACGCGCCGCGTCCGCCGATCAGTTCATCGGTCTCCATCCCCTCATAGGGAGCGAAGGTCCAGTTCTTGATGTTACCCACCCCGACGGTGTCGATGTGGGCATCCATGGCAATCAGATGCGGGCCGTGACCGACATAGCCCAACACGTTACCCATCGGGTCGATCTCGACACGATCGAAGCCCACTTTCTCCATCTCTTCTTTGATACGCAGTACTACACGCTTTTCGTCGCAGCTTTCACTGGGGATGGCAATCATGTCGCGCAGGAAACGGGACATGTCGTCTTTATACTGATGCGCCTTCTCCAGAATCATATCGAACGGAACTTGCTTAGCCATTATATTCTTCTCCAGTGGTGATCCCCCCGCCGGGCGGGGAGCATGAATTCAACGATGCCCCCGCGCTTATTCACACGCCGGGTATTTCCCTTCCCAAACCACTTCACGGTAGTGCTTCACGTCGGTATCCCCTTCGGTACTGATCAACAGCACCACGGAGTCGCGATTCAGCCCTAACGTCTTCATCAGTTCTTCACGACGCGGGTGATGGTGAACGGCAGCCAAGACCCCGAGACCAACGGCACCCGATTCGCCAGAGATGATGCGTGCATCCTGACCCAACGGGTTACCCAACACACGCATCCCCAGCGCCGCCACCTTGTCCTGGCAGGAGATAAACTGGGTGGCACAATTGCGCAGCAGCGGCCAGCCCAACGGGTTCGGCTCGCCGCAGGCCAGGCCAGCCATGATGGTGGACATGTCGCCGCCGACGTTGACGATCTCCCCCTTCACCCCGGAGCGGAATACGCAGTCCGCCAGATCCGGCTCGACGATCACCGAGTGCAGATTATTCGCGCCATACACATCGACCAGATAGCCCAACACGCCCCCCGCCATGGCGCCGACGCCAGCTTGCAGGAAGACGTGAGTCGGGCGCTCAATGCCCATCTGCGCCATCTGCTCCACCGCTTCGTCCGCCAGCGTGGCGTACCCCTGCATGATCCAGGTCGGGATCTTGGTGTAGCCTTCCCACGCGGTATCCTGCACCACTTCCCAACCCCGCTCCTGCGCGGTCTTCATGGTCAGACGTACCGTGTCGTCATAGTTCATATCGGTAACGATGCATTCGGCGCCCAGGTTACGGATATGCTCTACCCGCTCACGCGCCGAGCCCTTCGGCATGTACACCACCGCATGCTGCCCCAACTGCTGCGCGGCCCAGGCCACGCCACGACCATGGTTACCATCGGTAGTGGTGGCGAAGGTCATGCGCTCGGTCAGTGTGGATTTGAGCTTCTCGAAGGAGAAGTCATTGATATCCATGTGATACTTATCACACAACAGGCGAGCGATGGCGTAGGCACCGCCCAGCATCTTGAAGGCGTTGAGGCCGAAACGCTGCGACTCATCCTTCACTAAGATCTTGCCGATGCCGAACAGGTGAGACAGTTCATCCAGGGCATATAGCGGCGTGGGACGGTAGCCGGTAATTTTTTTATGAAAGGCCCGCGCTTTCTGTGCTTCGGCACGGGAGAACAGTGGCGACGTTTCACCATTGAAGAAACGGTTCTGCGCAATATCCACCTTCAACGAGAAAACAGACATAAACCAACCTCATCCATCGAAAAAGAGATCCGCGCTGGCGGAGGGGCCGGCCCTGTCGGCCGGCCGACGGTGTTACTTAATACGTTTCTGCGCCTCTTTGAGCAGTTGCTCCAGCAACAGACCCGGTTTCGGGAACTTACGGGCGACGATCATGGCGGCGATGATATACGGCTTCCAGCTGGCCTCTTTGTAAGTGGCGATGCGGTATTTTTCGAATACGCCTTCAGTGACCTCACCCTCTTTGCAGGAGACACCGGAGATATCAGCCGGCAGGCAGTGCATATACAGGGCCTCACCGCCACGCGTCAGCTTCATCATCTCTTCGGTGCAGTGCCAATCTTTATGGTTGGCGTTCTGGGCCAGGCACTGTTTTTCCAGCGCCTTCAGGCCATCGTGGTCATTGGCGCGCAGCAGTTCGGTGCGCTGCTCCATCACCTGATACGGAGCCCAGGACTTGGGATAGACGATATCCGCATCCTTGAAGGCTTCGGCCATCGAGTTCACCTGGCGGAAGCTGCCGCCGGATGCCTTGGCATTGTTACGCGCGACCTCGACCACATCCGGGATCAGGTCATAGCCTTCCGGGTGAGCCAGGGTGACATCCATACCGAAGCGCGTCATCAGGCCGATGATGCCTTGCGGTACGGACAGCGGCTTACCGTAGCTCGGTGAGTAGGCCCAGGTCATGGCGATCTTCTTGCCCTTCAAATTCTCCAGGCTGCCGAAGTGCTCACGCAGCCAAGCCAGGTCGGCCATGGATTGCGTCGGGTGGTCGATATCACACTGCAGGTTGATCAGCGCCGGACGCTGCGGCAACACACCCTGCTCATAGCCTTCATCCAACGCGGCACCGACTTCGCGCATATAGGCGTTACCAGCCCCCAGATACATGTCATCACGGATGCCGATGGCATCGGCGCAGAAGGAGATCATGTTGGCGGTCTCACGCACGGTCTCTCCGTGAGCGATCTGGGATTTGCCCTCATCCAGGTCCTGCTGAGCCAGACCCAGCAGGTTCAAGGCCGAGGCATAGGAGAAACGAGTACGGGTTGAGTTATCACGGAATACGGAGATACCCAGCCCGCTATTAAAGATTTTGGTCGCGATATTTTCTGCACGCATCGTCTTCAACGCGTCGGCGACATCCAGCACCAGCTTTAGCTCTTCCGGACTCTGCTCCCAGGTCAGCAAAAAGTCCTTGTCATGAAGGTTAGACTTGAGCGCGTTGATATCCTTGATAATTTCATTAACAGTTTTCATCGTATGGCCCTAATGAGTAAGTGACTGGCTACCTGACAACCTGCTACGCCGCCCAGGCGGTGAGAGTCCGACCTGCAAACAGCCGATAACAGCGACTGATAAGACTTAAACAATAACTGTGCCAAATTTGTTTTCTGCCAGTGTGGAGCGAGAGCGCCCATGATATTGTGCGAGAGGCATCACAAAATAAGACTCAAAAGCCCTGAAAGGGGACCTGTTTTATCTGTTGGATGCATATTATCAGCAGAGTAAATACACTAAACACTTGCTTGCGGAGTCAGCGGCGGCCATTTTTTTTCACTGTTCAGTAACCCATATTGATAACATATCCGCCATTAGTCTCATTTTGATAATAAAGTGTGATGGCTATTACATATTTGTCGTATCGCGCGCGAAAAAAAATCCATATTTATCAAAATTCAATTTTGCTGAGTTAGTATCATGCGATAAATGAAGATGCATGTGACCTAATGGAATAGGTTGTCACCACCGCCAAAATATCCGCGACACCGGGTAACTGGTTAAGTGCTAAAAGAAAGGTTTAATTATGACGTCGGCAAACACGCAATCCGTTTTAATGCAGATCCAACCCATCATTCTGCGCTTTACCAAGATGCTGTCTAGCGTACTGCAACTGGAGGTTGAAATCGTCGATGCCGCCATGACACGCGTCGCCGGCACCGGCCCGTATGGCAAGTTCTTCGGCCGCAAGCTCAACAGCAATTCACGCCTACTGCGTTACGTCCTCGATACTAAACAGGAAAAGGTGGTGATCCGCTCACGTTTCGATCCGGTCTGTGAAGGATGCAACAGTAAGGATAACTGTAAGGAGAAGGCTTTCCTTGGTACGCCCATTCTGTTCCAAGGAAACTGTATCGGGGTGATTAGCCTGGTCGCCTTTACCCAAGAGCAACAAGAACGAATAAAAGATAATTTACACGAGTTCTCCGATTACGTTCGCCATATATCCAACATATTCGTCTCTAAACTATTGGAAAGCCAAGGAGCAAACGATGGCGTCAGCAAAATACTGCTAAGCCTAATCGAGAATATGGATCAGGGGGTGGTCGTCCTTGACGAAAATAATCAGGCGAAATTTGCCAACGCGACGGCATTAAAACAATTGAATGCCATTAATGAGCAAGTTATAGGTAAAACTTTTAATATTCGCCCGCTGACCTATCAACAAAACTATCTCAGCGGCCATCTGCAACATATCGTCACCTTCGATCAGCATCAAGAGTTGGTCATCGGGCAGCTACACGATATACAGGACCACCAGCTGTTCCTGATGGCGTTCCATCAGTCTCACTCGCCGATGAACGTCGAGCTGAATCCGGACGATCCGCGTATCGAACATCTGGTGGGGGAGTGTCGTCCGATGCGCACCCTCAAACGCTTAATCAGCCGCGTGGCGCCCAGTCCCTCCAGCGTGCTGATCGTCGGTGAGAGCGGCACCGGTAAAGAAGTGGTGGCGCGGGCCATCCACCAGTTGAGCGATCGTAACAATAAGCCCTTCATCGCCATCAACTGCGCCGCCATTCCCGACCAACTGCTGGAGAGCGAGCTGTTCGGCTATGTGAAGGGGGCCTTCACCGGGGCTTCGGCCAACGGTAAGGTCGGCCTGATCCAGGCGGCTAATCACGGTACGCTATTCCTCGATGAGATCGGCGACATGCCCCTCACGCTGCAAGCCAAGCTGTTGCGGGCCATCGAGGCTCGGGAGGTTCAGCCGATCGGCTCCAGTAACCCGGTCTCCGTCGATATCCGCATCATCTCGGCGACCAACCAGAATCTGGAGCAGTACATCGCGGAGGGAAAATTCCGCGAGGATCTCTACTACCGCCTCAACGTCATCCCCGTCGCGCTACCGCCACTACGCGAGCGTAATGGCGACATCGAGCTGCTGATCCACTACTTCCTTAACCTGCATACCAAGCGTATCGGCCTGGTCTACCCGGGGATCTCCCCGCAGGTGATGATGTTACTCAAACGCTACCGTTGGCCGGGTAACGTACGCGAGCTGAGTAACCTGATGGAGTACCTGATCAACGTGGTGCCCAGCGGCGAGGTGATCGATACGGCGTTGCTGCCGCCGAACCTGGTCAATGGCCAGGTCACGCCGGTCTACCGCGAAGACAACAGCCACTATCAGAGTAGTGTGGCCTGCGATGACCATGGCAGCACGGCGCTGGAGGAGATGGAGAAGCAGATGATCCGCGAGGCGCTATCACGCCACAGTAACAAGAAGCAGGCGGCGGAAGAGTTGGGGATAGGCATCGCGACGCTCTACCGCAAGATCAAAAAGTATGAGCTAACGACACCGTAATGCACCGAGTGGGCCCATCCAACGGGCCCACTCAACCATGTAGCCAGAACAGGCCGGCGACGAACATGGCAAACAATAGCGGTAGGGCCAACACCACAAGCTCGACCATACGCTGGCCTGGCCGCACACTTTCCGGCGTACTGCGTGCCAGGGCGAGCGCCCCCACCAGCAACGCCAATAATGACAGAAGGCCGGCAAAGGCCGCATCGGCCAGCAGTACCGTCATCTGCCAGCTTCGATACGCCTGGGCGGAGAGCGCAGCCTGATAACGCCCCGTCTCCAGCCACTGCCAGAGCAACAATACCCATGGCATCAGCCAGGCACCACTGCCCACCATCCAGGAAAGTCGTCGTAATACCATCACACCCTCTCAGCTCGCCGAGCCGCAGAAATAGTAGGCCATCTCCACCGCATCACCCTTCACGATGCTTCGCCACGCCTCATGGCCGATTACGCCAAAGAAAAAGCCCCGCATCGCGGGGCTCTCTGACCGTCTACCCGCGCGATCAGAACGGGATATCATCATCGAAATCCATCGGCGGCTCGTTGCTCTGCGGTGCGGCCGGTTGTGCTGGCGCGGCATAACCCCCCTGCTGCTGACGAGGCGCGGATTGCCCACCGCTGAAGGCGGCGCCTTGCGGCTGCTGCGGCTGGCCCCAGCCCCCTTGCTGGCCTTGGTTACCTTGGTTACCCATCGGAGCCCCGCCACCCTGACGTCCCCCCAGCATCTGCATAGAGCCGTTGATGTCGACGACGACTTCGGTGGTATAGCGGTCCTGGCCGCTCTGATCCTGCCACTTACGCGTACGCAGTTGCCCCTCAACGTATACCTGAGAGCCTTTGCGCAGGTATTCGCCGGCGATCTCCGCCAGCTTGCCGTACAGCGCAACACGATGCCATTCGGTGCGCTCTTTCTGCTCACCGGTCTGCTTGTCACGCCAAGATTCAGAGGTCGCCAGCGTCAAGTTGGCAACGGCACCGCCGTTCGGCATATAACGGACTTCCGGATCCTGACCCAGATTACCGATAAGAATCACTTTGTTTACGCCTCTGCTGGCCATATCGACTCTCCTGATGAAGTAAATTTATTCAGTCTAAACGGTAAATTCTAACACGCCAGCGGCGCTTGAGCACTCTCGATCGTTTCTGCGGCGCACGCCGTAATCCGTCAGCGGTACGGCTATTGAATACTGGATATTCATTCAGTTTTGAATATGTCATAATTATTGATCACGTTTGTGCACGCAGAGATCGATAACTGTTAATCCGGGAAGTCGGTAATGGATAAAATAGAAATACGGGGTGCTCGCACCCACAATCTCAAGAATATCAACCTGATCATTCCCCGCGACAAACTGGTGGTCATCACCGGCCTGTCCGGATCCGGTAAGTCCTCTCTGGCGTTCGATACGCTGTATGCCGAAGGACAACGGCGCTACGTCGAGTCACTCTCCGCCTACGCCCGCCAGTTTTTGTCGTTGATGGAGAAGCCCGATGTCGATCATATCGAGGGCTTATCACCCGCCATCTCCATCGAACAAAAGTCAACCTCACATAACCCACGCTCTACCGTCGGCACCATCACCGAAATCCATGACTATCTACGTCTGCTGTTCGCCCGTGTCGGCGAGCCACGTTGCCCGACGCATGGCACGCCGCTGGCGGCGCAGACCGTCAGCCAGATGGTCGACAATGTGTTGGCGCAACCGGAAGGTAAGCGTCTGATGCTGCTGGCGCCGATCATCAAGGATCGCAAGGGCGAACACAGTAAGACCCTGGAAAACCTGGCGGCGCAAGGGTATATCCGCGCGCGGATCGATGGCGAGGTCTGCGATCTCTCCGATCCGCCGAAGCTAGAGCTGCAAAAGAAACACAGCATCGACGTGGTGGTCGATCGCTTTAAGGTTCGCCCTGACATGGCACAGCGCCTGGCCGAATCATTCGAGACCACGCTAGAACTCTCTGGCGGCAGTGCGGTCGTGGCCGATATGGACGATCCCCAGGCGGAAGAGTTGCTGTTCTCCGCCAACTTCGCCTGTCCTCTGTGTGGCTACAGCATGCGGGAGTTAGAACCGCGCCTGTTCTCCTTCAATAACCCGGCAGGCGCCTGTCCGACCTGTGATGGCCTGGGTGTTCAGCAATACTTCGATCCCGATCGCGTGGTGCAGAATGGCGAGCTCTCGTTAGCCGGTGGTGCGATTCGCGGTTGGGATCGCCGTAACTTCTACTATTTCCAGATGCTGCGCTCGTTAGCCGACCATTATCATTTTGATATCGAAGCGCCTTTCGACTCACTGAGCGAGGCGGTACGGAAGGTAGTGCTCTACGGCTCAGGCAAAGAAGAGATCGAGTTCAAGTACATTAACGATCGCGGCGACACCACGGTACGCCATCACCCCTTCGAGGGGGTGCTGCACAACATGGAGCGCCGCTATAAAGAGACCGAGTCCAGCGCGGTACGCGAGGAGCTGGCGAAGTTTATCAGCAACCGTCCCTGCGCCGCCTGCGGTGGAACCCGTCTGCGCGAAGAGGCGCGTAATGTCTTCATCGAGGACACCACCCTGCCGCAGATCGCCGATCTCAGCATCGGCGCGGCGTTACGCTTCTTCCACCAACTGGCCCTCAGCGGACAACGCGCCAAGATCGCCGAAAAGGTGCTGAAAGAGATCGGCGAACGCCTGCAATTCCTGGTCAACGTCGGGCTCAACTATTTGACCCTGTCGCGCTCGGCCGAGACGCTGTCCGGCGGCGAGGCGCAACGCATCCGCCTGGCCAGCCAGATCGGTGCCGGGCTGGTCGGGGTGATGTATGTACTGGATGAACCCTCCATCGGCCTACATCAACGCGATAATGAGCGCCTGCTCGACACATTGATGCATCTGCGCAACCTGGGTAACACGGTGATCGTCGTCGAGCACGATGAAGACGCCATCCGTGCCGCCGATCATATCATCGACATCGGCCCCGGTGCCGGCGTGCATGGTGGCGAGATCGTCGCCCAAGGCGACGTGGCGCAGATCATGGCGACCCCCGCCTCCCTCACCGGCCAATATCTGAGCGGACAACGTAAGATCGCCATCCCCAGCGAGCGGGTCGCCGCCGATCCAACGCGTGTGCTCAAGCTGAGCGGTGCGCGTGGTAATAACCTGAAAGAGGTGACATTAACCCTGCCCGTCGGGCTGTTCACCTGCATCACCGGTGTCTCTGGCTCCGGCAAATCGACGCTTATCAACGATACGCTGTTCCCCATCGCGCAACGCCAGTTGAATGGCGCCACGCTGAGTGAACCGGCCCCCTACCGTAGCATTGAGGGGCTGGAGCACTTCGACAAGGTGATCGACATCGATCAAAGCCCCATCGGACGGACGCCACGCTCTAACCCGGCGACCTACACCGGTATCTTCACCCCGATCCGTGAGCTGTTCTCCGGGGTACCGGAGTCGCGCGCCCGTGGTTATACCCCTGGCCGCTTCAGCTTTAACGTACGCGGGGGGCGCTGTGAGGCCTGCCAGGGCGATGGGGTGATCAAGGTGGAGATGCACTTTCTACCGGACATCTACGTACCATGCGATCACTGCAAAGGTAAGCGCTATAACCGCGAAACCTTGGAGATCAAATACAAAGGGAAGAACATCCACGAGGTGCTGGAGATGACCATCGAGGAGGCGCGCAGTTTCTTCGACGCCGTCCCGGCGCTGGCGCGTAAGCTACAGACGCTGATGGATGTTGGCCTGGGTTATATTCGTTTGGGACAATCGGCCACCACCCTATCCGGCGGCGAGGCACAGCGCGTTAAGCTATCACGAGAGCTCTCTAAGCGCGGCACCGGGCAAACCCTGTATATTCTGGACGAACCGACCACCGGTCTACACTTCGCCGATATTCAGCAACTCCTGGCGGTATTGCACCAGCTACGTGACCAGGGCAATACCATCGTGGTTATCGAGCACAATTTGGACGTGATCAAAACGGCGGACTGGATCGTCGATCTGGGGCCGGAAGGCGGCAGCGGTGGTGGACAAATCTTGGTCGCCGGGACGCCGGAAACCGTCGCGCAATGCGAAACCTCGCATACCGCACGCTTCCTGCGCCCGATCCTCGAACACGCGTGATACGTACCACGCCGCCGGGACATCGCCCGGCGGCCGGTACAGCTTCGCGGGGAACTTACTGTAACGGGTGCTGCTCGCTGGCTTGATGTAGCGCCAACTGGTAGGAGCCATCCACCAACTGATAAAGCAACGAATCGTTGAGGGCACCGTCGAGGAACACGGTGCTCCAGTGCGCCTTGTTCAGGCGACTGCTCGGTACGATATCCTTGTGAAGACTGCGCAGCCTGGCGGCCTGCTCACAGCTGGTCTTCACCGCCACCGCCGGGCGTGCCTCGCCATTCTCCACCATCGCGAATAATACCCCGCCAACACGCACTTGGTGGGTACGCCAGCGGTTCTGTAAGGTTTGCTGCGCCCCGGGCTTCGACAGGCAATATTGCATAAATGCCGAATTATCCATCAATCCTATCCCCTTGTATGGTTGCTACGATACGGCGTATCCCGCCCTGTATACGGTGTTCGCCAAGCCAAATACCCTGCCAGGTTCCAAGCTGTAACGCGCCCTGGCGTATCGGCACCACCAGCGAGGTTCCCAGCAGAGACGACTTGATGTGGGCGGGCATGTCGTCCGCACCTTCGTCGTCGTGCGCATAGGGAGCATCTTCCGGCACCGCACGCAAAAAATAACGTTCCATGTCATGACGCACTGTGGGATCACAGTTTTCATTGAGGGTAAGCGACGCCGAAGTGTGTTGTAACAGCAGATGCAACAGCCCCACCCGTACCTGACACAAGGCCGGTAATGCGGCGGTGATCTCCGCCGTGATCAGATGGAAACCGCGCGCTCTCGCCCGCAGCGTCAAGGTTTGCTGATACCACATTCTTACAACGTCCTCGATAAGTATATTCTTTGTACAGCTGGCAGCAAGAAAACGCAGCGGAAAGTTCTGTAAAGATAGCCAGACGCCGCGTCAGAAAAGGACAAGGGGCGCCAAAGCGCCGGGAGCAAACGCAGAATCTACGCCAGTCTCAGTCATAAGAGAGGGGCGCAGTATTACGCCCCCCTTCGCGCTGAAACACTATGTACCTCAGGCCATCACGCGCGCCAATGCCGCCGCTACGCGCGCCAGATTACCCTCATTCAAGCCGGCCATACAGATTCGACCGCTCGCCACCAGATAGACTGCGTCCTGCTGCTGCAGTTGCGCCACCTGCTGAGGCGACAGCCCGGTATAGCTGAACATCCCACGCTGGCGGCGTAGATAGTCGAAGTTACGCTGCGGCAGCGCCTGATTGAGCAGGGAGGCCAACTGCTTACGCATATCGATGATACGCAAGCGCATCGCCTCGACCTCTCCCCGCCATTGGCGATGTAATGCCGGATCGCTGAGCACGCCAGCCACCAGCGTCGCACCGTGTAACGGTGGGCTGGAGTAGTTACGTCGTACCGTTGCCTTTAGCTGCCCCAAGACGCGTGCCGCCTCGGCGCTATCGCCACATAGCACTGATAAGCCGCCGACCCGCTCGCCATACAGCGAGAAGATCTTGGAGAAGGAGTTGCTGATCAGACATGGCAGCCCGGCATCAGCGATGGCGCGAATGGCGTAGACATCGTGATCCATGCCACCGCCGAATCCTTGATAGGCGATATCAAGGAAGGGGATCAGGGTACGTCGACGCAACAGCGCCACTAGCGTGTCCCACTGCGCAGGCGTTAGATCCGCGCCCGTCGGATTATGGCAGCAGGGGTGCAACAGCACGATGCTCTGCGGCGCTAACTGCTCCAATGCCGCCAGCATGGCGTCGAAGCGTACCCCTAACGTCTGTGAGTCGAAATAGGGATAACGATGCACACGAAAACCCGCCCCCTCGAAGATCGCGACATGGTTCTCCCACGTCGGATCGCTGACCCATACCTCAGCGGCAGGGAAATAGCGTCGCAAAAAGTCGGCACCGATCTTCAAGGCCCCCGATCCCCCCACCGTTTGCACCGTCGCCACGCGTTTCTGGCGCAACGCCGGGTGATCGGCGCCCAATAGCAGCGACTGTACGGCGCCACGATAACTGGCCAAGCCTTCCATGGGTAAATAAAGCGGTGCCGTCGGCGGCGCCGCATTCAGGCGATCCAAGACGGTGGCGACCGAGGAGAGCATCGGTACCTCGCCCCGCTGGTCATAATACAGTCCGATACTCAGGTTCACTTTCTCGGGACGAGGATCCTGCTGGAAACGCTCCATGAGAGAGAGGATCGGGTCGCCGGCATAGTCATCTACATGTTCAAACACGGGGTGGCTCTCCTTTTGGCTGATAGCCATAACATAACCCTATATCACAGAAAAATACTAGCCGGCTCACGCGTTACGCATGCCGACCCAGTCGGACGATCCACGATAATAGGGAGTGTGCTAAGGTAAAAATCTGATGAGTACCTCTTCGATACAACCCACACTGGAGATCGTCATGCCTACCCCTCCCTCTATTACGCTGAATGATGGCAACCGCATCCCACAACTCGGATTAGGGGTCTGGCAGGTCAGCGATGTCTTAGCGCGCGACGTCGTCGGCGAGGCGTTACGCGTCGGTTACCGCGCCATCGATACAGCCGCGATCTACGGTAATGAAAGCGGTGTCGGCCAGGCATTGCAGCAGAGCGGCCTGGCGCGTGAGTCGCTGTTCATCACCACGAAGCTGTGGAATGCCGACCATCTGGAGGTTGAGCGCGCCCTGCACGCGAGCCTACATAAGCTACGTCTGGAGTATGTCGATCTCTACCTCATCCACTGGCCGATGGCGCTGCAGGACACCTTCGTCCATGCCTGGCGCCACCTGATCGCCCTGCGCCGCCAAGGCGTGGTCAAGAGTATCGGAGTCTGTAACTTCAATCCCGAGCATATCCAACGCCTGCTGGATGAGACCGGTGTGGTACCTGCCATCAATCAGATCGAACTTCATCCCTTGATGCAGCAAGCGACATTGCAAGCCTGGAACCGCCGCCACGGTATTGCGACCGAGGCCTGGAGCCCCTTGGCTCAGGGGGGAGAGGGCGTGTTTGACGCCGAACCGATTCGCCGCCTGGCGGCCAAGTATGGTAAGACGCCGGCGCAGATTGTCATTCGTTGGCATCTGGATTGCGGGCGCATCGTGATCCCGAAAACCGTCTCGGCGATGCGTCTGAAGGAAAATATCGCCGTATTTGACTTTAAACTGGAGGCGGGCGAACTGGCACAGATCGCCCGTCTGGAGTGCGGCAAGCGGCTGGGATCCGATCCCGCCACCTATATGCGCCTGTAGGGCATGAGTATGGCCCTGATGCGATGCATCAGGGCCACTCATGAGACCTTTAGCGCGGCTTCTTGCTCTGCCCGGCAGGACGACGGGTATTGCGCCCCTCTGGACGAGCAGGACGGCCATTGTCCCCCTTCCCGCCCGAACGCGACGCGGGCTGCGCCGCTCCCTTCACCGCCCCACTCTTCGCCGGCCGACTACTGCTCTGAGCATTAGCGGCAGGACGGCGTGGCGCACCGGTGTGTTTCGTCATCGCCGGCGTCATGTTGCGCTGATAACCCCGGCGAGCGGCGCGCTGCTCCTCCAGCGTCGGTGCGGGGACCAGGCACTCGCGGCGATTACCGATCAGATGTTGCAGCCCCATCTCCTCCAGCGCGGCGCGGATCATCGGCCAGTTCGCCGGATCATGATAACGTAACAGCGCTTTATGTAGACGGCGTTGGCGTTCTCCCTTCGGCACCACCACCTCTTCGCTCTTATAATCCACCTTAGAGAGCGGGTTCTTCCCGGTGTAGTACATGGTGGTCGAGTTGGCCAGCGGCGATGGGTAGAAGTTTTGCACCTGATCGAGGCGGAAACGATGCTGCTTAAGCCAAAGCGCCAGGTTCACCATGTCCTCGTCGCGTGTTCCCGGATGCGCGGAGATGAAATAGGGGATCAGATACTGCTCTTTG
Organism: Edwardsiella tarda ATCC 15947 = NBRC 105688; assembly: GCF_003113495.2. NCBI lineage: Bacteria > Pseudomonadati > Pseudomonadota > Gammaproteobacteria > Enterobacterales > Hafniaceae > Edwardsiella > Edwardsiella tarda. The sequence continues at coordinate 345,098 of NZ_CP084506.1, read as the reverse complement.
CCCGCCTGCTTCGAATAGCTATCGAATAGCTCCTTAAAGCGGTAATAGCTGCTCATCCCCGGCTTCATCATCTTCGACAACGGCCCCTCTTCCGTATGCTCCGGGGCGATCTTCAGATAACCGCCGACGTGATGCGTCGCCAGCTCCTTGATGTAACGCGGATCTTGCACCGCCAGATCGTAACGTACACCGGAGGCGATCAGGATCTTCTTCACCCCGGCCAGATCGCGGGCACGGCGATAGAGCTTAATCGTCGGCTCGTGATTGGTATCCATGTGACGACAGATATCCGGATAGACACAGGAGGCTCGGCGGCAGGTCTGTTCGGCGCGCGGCGACTGGCAGCGCAGCATGTACATGTTGGCGGTCGGGCCGCCGAGATCGGAGATGATCCCGGTAAAGCCCGGGACCTTATCGCGGATCTCTTCGATCTCGCGAATGATGGAGTCTTCGGAGCGGCTTTGAATGATGCGCCCCTCATGCTCGGTGATCGAACAGAAGGCACAACCGCCGTAGCAGCCACGCATGATGTTGACCGAAAAACGGATCATGTCATAGGCCGGTAGACGCGCCTTACCGTAGGCAGGATGCGGTACCCGTTGAAACGGCAGGGCATAGACGCTATCCATCTCTTCGGTACTCAGCGGAATGGCCGGTGGGTTGACCCAGACATAGCGATCGCCATGTTTCTGCATCAGGGCGCGTGCGCAACCGGGGTTGGTTTCATGATGCAGAATACGCGAGGCGTGGGCATACATCACCTTATCCCCTTTCACCTTCTCGAAAGAGGGCAATAGAACGTAGGTCTTTTCCCAGGGTTTGGGCTTGGGCGCACGCACGGTGATCGGCGCCGCCTCGTCGACCGGCTTGGGCGAACAAGCCAGATCGTCGCCGTAGGGATTGGGGATCGGCTCAATCCGCCCTGGGGTATCGAGGCGAGTCGAATCGACGCCGCTCCACCCCGGTAACGGCTCCTTGCGCATGATGGCGGTGTTACGCACATCGCAGATGCTGCTGATCGGTTCGCCTGCCGCTAAGCGGTGTGCGACTTCGACCAATGGGCGCTCCCCGTTGCCATACATCAGCATATCGGCCTTTGCATCCACCAGGACCGAGCGACGCACCGTATCCGACCAATAGTCGTAGTGCGCCACACGGCGCAGGCTGGCCTCGATCCCCCCGAGGATCACTGGCACGTCACTGAACGCCTCCTTACAACGCTGGCTATAAACCAAGGTGGCGCGATCCGGGCGCTTTCCCCCCTCGTTATTCGGCGTATAGGCATCGTCATGACGTAGCTTGCGATCGGCGGTATAGCGGTTGATCATCGAGTCCATGTTGCCGGCGGTCACGCCGAAGAAGAGATTCGGCTTACCCAGGCGCATAAAGTCGGTTTTACTGGTCCAGTCCGGCTGCGCGATGATGCCGACCCGGAAGCCTTGCGCTTCCAGCATACGGCCGACGATGGCCATACCGAAGCTGGGATGATCCACGTAGGCATCACCGGTCACGATGATAATGTCGCAGCTGTCCCACCCCAGCTTATCCATCTCTTCACGCGACATCGGTAAGAACGGTGCGGTGCCGAAACATTCGGCCCAATAAGGGGTGTAGGAGAACAGATCGCGCTCCGGTTGGATTAGGCTGACACTACTCATGACGCTACTCTTGTATTGGTAAGACAGGCGGGTCTGGTGAACAAATCATCAGGATCAGGGCGGCGATTATACGCATTACGGCCAAGAAAAGAAATCAAGAGGATGTTAGCCCATGCGCCATCCCCAAACGGGAGGGCGCGTGACGGCCTGGCGCTGACACCCAACGCAGTGCGACGATGGAGCGCCATCTGGAGCGGCGGCTTACTCCAGGGTTGGATTCATCTGGCGCAGATCATAAGGGGTTATCTGGTAAACATAATAGTTCAACCAGTTAGTAAATAGCAGATGTCCATGGCTGCGCCAGGTCGCCCTGGGGGTACGTGTAGGGTCATCCTGGGGAAAGTAATTGAGCGGCAGCGTTGGCGCCAGGCCAGCATTCACATCACGCTGATATTCATCAGCCAACGTATGGGGGTCATATTCCGGATGACCGGTGACGAACACCATACGCTTATCGGCGCTGGCGAACAGGTAGGCGCCCGCCTGTTCCGACTCGGCAAAGATCTGCAGGTCGGTCTCCGTGCGGATCAGCGACGCCGGAAAATCGGCATAACGCGAGTGTGGCGCCCAAAAAGCCTCATCGAAACCGCGGGTCAGCAACGCTAAGGGGTGTAACGTCTGATGGCTGTAAACCCCGGAGAGTTTCTCGCTGCGTGTCATCTTCGGTAGTCCATATAGCACGTTGAGCGCCGCCTGCACCGCCCAGCAGACGAAGAGCGTCGAGGTCACATGGGATCGCGCCCATTCGATCACCCGCGCGATTTGCGACCAGTAGGCGACATCACCAAAATCGACCAAGCCCAATGGAGCACCGGTGACGATCAAACCATCGAAATTCTGCTGCTGAATCTCCTCAAAATCGCAATAGAAGTTGTTCAGATGTTCGCTCGGCGTATTTTTTGATTCACGCCGATCGATGCGTAGTAATTGGATGTCGATCTGCAGTGGAGAGTTCGATAACAGACGGAGAAATTGATTCTCTGTCTCGATCTTCTTCGGCATCAGGTTCAGCAACAACACCTTCAACGGGCGGATCTCCTGCCCTGCGGCACGCGAGTGCGTCATGACAAAGACGTTTTCATTACGCAAAAAATTAACGGCGGGTAAGGCATCGGGGATCCTGATTGGCATGCGTGCACTCCAGCGGTGATGAAAGACGGTCCATGTTCACTTTTAGACATCTGGATAGCCAAAATAATCCGTTTTATCCCGCTTGTACAGGGTAAGGCCCGTGAGAAATTTTCATTCAGTGGCCAGAGGCGGCGCCACAGCGCCGCACAAGGGAGGATTACTGGAGATGTTGCAGAATGGTGTAGGCAGCTTGGACTCGCTGCGGGTTCGGATAGTTTTTATTCGCTAGCATCACGATGCCTAACTGAGCCTGAGGAATAAAGGCGATATACGCGCCAAAGCCATTCGTCGAGCCGGTCTTATGCACCCAGGAGGCGGCCTGCGGCGCACTCGGCGGGGTAATCAAGCGCACGACGCGAGGCTGTAAAGCGACGCTATTCGCGCTATCAGCAATCAGCGTCTGCGCGTTCAGCGGCCAGTTCAGCATCTCCCAACCTAATCCCTGGTATAACGCACCGGCCTGATAGTAACGCGACTGCGCGAAGTCTAGGGCTTGGCGCAACGTCTTATCTTTAACCTGAGCGGGATCCATGTTGGCCTGTAGCCAGCTGGCCATGTCCTGCGAGGTTGATTTGATACCATAGGCCTCCTCATCTAACGCTCCCGGCGTCACACGCAGTGGATGACCGTCACGGTAACCCCAAGCATAGTTAGCCATGGCTGCGGCGGGAACGTTCAGATAGGTATGGCGCAATGCCAGGGGCTGCAAGATCCAACGCGCCATCGCCTGGCTAAAGCTCAAGCCGCTCGGCTGAACCGCCAACATACCAAACAGACCGATACTGGCATTAGAGTAATAACGCGTCGTTCCGGCGGCCCATTGGGGTTGCCAACGCTGATAGAAGTCCAGCAGTTGCGCCTTATCGCCCACGCTCTCCGGCACCTGTAGCGGTAATCCCCCCGCGGTATAGGTTGCCAATTGCTGGAGGGTAATGTTATGCCATTGCGTACCGCTTAGCGCCGGCCAAAGCGTAGCCGCACGATCTTGCAGGCGAATGTCGCCTCGCTGTAAGGCATAACCGCCCAGAACGCCAGTAAAGGTTTTACTTACCGAGCCTAATTCAAACAATGTCTGTGGGGTCACCGCACGCTGAGTCGCCTGATCGGCAACACCATAGTTGTAGTAGTAGGATTTGCCTCGATAGACCACCGCCACCGCCATGCCGGGGATCTGCTGCTGTTGCAGCAATGGCACGATGGTCTGCTCCACCGCTACGGCGACGCGTTGCGCTTCCGTCGCTGGTTGTGCGGCCTGTGTAAAAGGAGAGAAGGACACCGCGCACAACGCGAGAGCACAAGAGAATCGTTGAATTATCATCGCCAAGCACCATCAAATCAGAGAGGAAGAGAGCATCATCACTCGCGCATCAATGCCGCCATGGCAGCTTTTAGCCCCGAGGCAGACAGACAGCGCGCAGCATTCGAAACGCCTGGCGATCGATCCCAGAGATGCATCGGAGCATTTAACGAGAAGGCTGGCCGACGGTCAATCGCTTTTCCGGTGAAAGCATTGCGCCATAGCGTGATTCACAACAAAAGGAGGATAAAATAAAGGGGATATACAGTCAGCGAAGACAAGAGAGTAAACGATAGAAAAAGAAAAAGCCCCACGCATCAGCGTGGGGCTTTTTCTCTATTTGATGCCTGGCAGTTCCCTACTCTCGCATGGGGAGACCCCACACTACCATCGGCGCTACGGCGTTTCACTTCTGAGTTCGGCATGGGGTCAGGTGGGACCACCGCGCTATCGCCGCCAGGCAAATTCTGTTTTACCAACCGCCATCAAGGCCATTGGTTCCAATCTTGAACAAGCTAAATTCGTCTCTCTAAAAACACCTTCGGTGTTGTAAGGTTAAGCCTCACGGATCATTAGTACTGGTTAGCTCAACGTATCGCTACGCTTACACACCCAGCCTATCAACGTCTTAGTCTTAAACGTTCCTTTAGTGGACTCAAGGTCCAAGGGAAGACTCATCTCGAGGCAAGTTTCGCGCTTAGATGCTTTCAGCGCTTATCTCTTCCGCACGTAGCTACCGGGCAATGCAATTGGCATCACAACCCGAACACCAGCGGTGCGTCCACTCCGGTCCTCTCGTACTAGGAGCAGCCCCTCTCAATCTTCCAACGCCCACGGCAGATAGGGACCGAACTGTCTCACGACGTTCTAAACCCAGCTCGCGTACCACTTTAAATGGCGAACAGCCATACCCTTGGGGCCTACTTCAGCCCCAGGATGTGATGAGCCGACATCGAGGTGCCAAACACCGCCGTCGATATGAACTCTTGGGCGGTATCAGCCTGTTATCCCCGGAGTACCTTTTATCCGTTGAGCGATGGCCCTTCCATTCAGAACCACCGGATCACTAAGACCTGCTTTCGCACCTGCTCGAGCCGTCACTCTCGCAGTCAAGCTAGCTTATGCCTTTGCACTAACCTCCTGATGTCCGACCAGGATTAGCTAACCTTCGTGCTCCTCCGTTACTCTTTGGGAGGAGACCGCCCCAGTCAAACTACCCACCAGACACTGTCCCTATCCCGGATTACGGGACCAGGTTAGAACATCAAACATTAAAGGGTGGTATTTCAAGGTCGGCTCCATGCAGACTGGCGTCCACACTTCAAAGCCTCCCACCTATCCTACACATCAAGGTTCAATGTTCAGTGTCAAGCTATAGTAAAGGTTCACGGGGTCTTTCCGTCTTGCCGCGGGTACACTGCATCTTCACAGCGAGTTCAATTTCACTGAGTCTCGGGTGGAGACAGCCTGGCCATCATTACGCCATTCGTGCAGGTCGGAACTTACCCGACAAGGAATTTCGCTACCTTAGGACCGTTATAGTTACGGCCGCCGTTTACTGGGGCTTCGATCAAGAGCTTCGCCTTGCGGCTGACCCCATCAATTAACCTTCCAGCACCGGGCAGGCGTCACACCCTATACGTCCACTTTCGTGTTTGCAGAGTGCTGTGTTTTTATTAAACAGTTGCAGCCAGCTGGTATCTTCGACTAGCTTCAGCTCCATCCGCGAGGGACTTCACCTACATGCCAGCGTGCCTTCTCCCGAAGTTACGGCACCATTTTGCCTAGTTCCTTCACCCGAGTTCTCTCAAGCGCCTTGGTATTCTCTACCTGACCACCTGTGTCGGTTTGGGGTACGATTCAGTGTTATCTAGAGCTTAGAGGCTTTTCCTGGAAGCAGGGCATTAACCACTTCAGCACCGTAGTGCCTCGTCATCACGCCTCAGTGTTAGAGATAACCGGATTTGCCAGGTCATCACACCTACACGCTTAAACCGGGACAACCGTCGCCCGGCCGGTCTAGCCTTCTCCGTCCCCCCTTCGCAATAACACCAAGTACAGGAATATTAACCTGTTTCCCATCGACTACGCCTTTCGGCCTCGCCTTAGGGGTCGACTTACCCTGCCCCGATTAACGTTGGACAGGAACCCTTGGTCTTCCGGCGAGCGGGCTTTTCACCCGCTTTATCGTTACTTATGTCAGCATTCGCACTTCTGATACCTCCAGCAGCCCTCACAGGCCACCTTCACAGGCTTACAGAACGCTCCCCTACCCAACAACACATAGTGTCGCTGCCGCAGCTTCGGTGCATGGTTTAGCCCCGTTACATCTTCCGCGCAGGCCGACTCGACCAGTGAGCTATTACGCTTTCTTTAAATGATGGCTGCTTCTAAGCCAACATCCTGGCTGTCTATGCCTTCCCACATCGTTTCCCACTTAACCATGACTTTGGGACCTTAGCTGGCGGTCTGGGTTGTTTCCCTCTTCACGACGGACGTTAGCACCCGCCGTGTGTCTCCCGTGATAACATTCTTCGGTATTCGTAGTTTGCATCGGGTTGGTAAGTCGGGATGACCCCCTAGCCGAAACAGTGCTCTACCCCCGAAGATGAGTTCACGAGGCGCTACCTAAATAGCTTTCGGGGAGAACCAGCTATCTCCCGGTTTGATTGGCCTTTCACCCCCAGCCACAAGTCATCCGCTAATTTTTCAACATTAGTCGGTTCGGTCCTCCAGTTAGTGTTACCCAACCTTCAACCTGCCCATGGCTAGATCACCGGGTTTCGGGTCTATACCTTGCAACTAGACGCCCAGTTAAGACTCGGTTTCCCTACGGCTCCCCTATTCGGTTAACCTTGCTACAAAATATAAGTCGCTGACCCATTATACAAAAGGTACGCAGTCACACCCCGAAGGATGCTCCCACTGCTTGTACGTACACGGTTTCAGGTTCTATTTCACTCCCCTCGCCGGGGTTCTTTTCGCCTTTCCCTCACGGTACTGGTTCACTATCGGTCAGTCAGGAGTATTTAGCCTTGGAGGATGGTCCCCCCATATTCAGACAGGATAACACGTGTCCCGCCCTACTCATCGAACTCACAGCTGTGCACCTTCGTGTACGGGGCTATCACCCGGTATCGCGCGACTTTCCAGACGCTTCCACTAATGCACAAACTGATTCAGGTTCTGGGCTCTTCCCCGTTCGCTCGCCGCTACTAGGGGAATCTCGGTTGATTTCTTTTCCTCAGGGTACTTAGATGTTTCAGTTCCCCTGGTTCGCCTCGTTAAGCTATGTATTCACTTAACGATAGTGCAACGAATTGCACTGGGTTTCCCCATTCGGACATCGCCGGCTAATAATGCTTCATATCAGCTCACCGACGCTTATCGCAGATTAGCACGTCCTTCATCGCCTCTGACTGCCTAGGCATCCACCGTGTACGCTTAGTCACTTAACCTCACAACCCGAAGGTGTTTCACTTCGTGCTGTAAGCATTTGAGAGACTCTCGAATCACTTGTTAAAAGCAATTCGATTGTTTTCGAATTTTCAGCTTGTTCCAGATTGTTAAAGAGCAAAATATTTCACAACATGCTGATTTCTCAGTATGTTCTGAAATATGGTGGAGCTATGCGGGATCGAACCGCAGACCTCCTGCGTGCAAAGCAGGCGCTCTCCCAGCTGAGCTATAGCCCCATGACTTTACTGCCGATACCTTATTACCCGCTCCACTTCACCCAGGAAGGGAGTTGGTAGGCCTGAGTGGACTCGAACCACCGACCTCACCCTTATCAGGGGTGCGCTCTAACCACCTGAGCTACAAGCCTGCATAAGGTATTTGCTCGTTGACATTTACCAGACAATCTGTGTGAGCACTACACAATATTTCGTATCTTCAGGTAAGGAGGTGATCCAACCGCAGGTTCCCCTACGGTTACCTTGTTACGACTTCACCCCAGTCATGAATCACAAAGTGGTAAGCGCCCTCCCGAAGGTTAAGCTACCTACTTCTTTTGCAACCCACTCCCATGGTGTGACGGGCGGTGTGTACAAGGCCCGGGAACGTATTCACCGTGGCATTCTGATCCACGATTACTAGCGATTCCGACTTCATGGAGTCGAGTTGCAGACTCCAATCCGGACTACGACGTACTTTATGAGGTCCGCTTGCTCTCGCGAGGTCGCTTCTCTTTGTATACGCCATTGTAGCACGTGTGTAGCCCTACTCGTAAGGGCCATGATGACTTGACGTCATCCCCACCTTCCTCCAGTTTATCACTGGCAGTCTCCTTTGAGTTCCCGGCCGAACCGCTGGCAACAAAGGATAAGGGTTGCGCTCGTTGCGGGACTTAACCCAACATTTCACAACACGAGCTGACGACAGCCATGCAGCACCTGTCTCAGCGTTCCCGAAGGCACTCCCGTATCTCTACAGGATTCGCTGGATGTCAAGAGTAGGTAAGGTTCTTCGCGTTGCATCGAATTAAACCACATGCTCCACCGCTTGTGCGGGCCCCCGTCAATTCATTTGAGTTTTAACCTTGCGGCCGTACTCCCCAGGCGGTCGATTTAACGCGTTAGCTTCGGAAGCCACGCCTCAAGGGCACAACCTCCAAATCGACATCGTTTACAGCGTGGACTACCAGGGTATCTAATCCTGTTTGCTCCCCACGCTTTCGCACCTGAGCGTCAGTCTTCGTCCAGGAGGCCGCCTTCGCCACCGGTATTCCTCCAGATCTCTACGCATTTCACCGCTACACCTGGAATTCTACCTCCCTCTACGAGACTCTAGCTTGCCAGTCTTGGATGCAGTTCCCAGGTTAAGCCCGGGGATTTCACATCCAACTTAACAAACCGCCTGCGTGCGCTTTACGCCCAGTAATTCCGATTAACGCTTGCACCCTCCGTATTACCGCGGCTGCTGGCACGGAGTTAGCCGGTGCTTCTTCTGTAGGTAACGTCAATTGTACGTGCTATTAACACGCACACCTTCCTCCCTACTGAAAGTACTTTACAACCCGAAGGCCTTCTTCATACACGCGGCATGGCTGCATCAGGCTTGCGCCCATTGTGCAATATTCCCCACTGCTGCCTCCCGTAGGAGTCTGGACCGTGTCTCAGTTCCAGTGTGGCTGGTCATCCTCTCAGACCAGCTAGGGATCGTCGCCTAGGTGAGCCATTACCTCACCTACTAGCTAATCCCATCTGGGTTCATCTGATGGCATGAGGCCCGAAGGTCCCCCACTTTGGTCTTGCGACGTTATGCGGTATTAGCTACCGTTTCCAGTAGTTATCCCCCTCCATCAGGCAGATCCCCAGACATTACTCACCCGTCCGCCGCTCGTCAGCGGAGAAAGCAAGCTTTCTCCCTGCTACCGCTCGACTTGCATGTGTTAAGCCTGCCGCCAGCGTTCAATCTGAGCCATGATCAAACTCTTCAATTAAAAGCTTGATGCTCAAAGAAATTAAACTGTTTATTCGTAATGAATTAACTGCTGTCACTCTTCAAGACTTTAAATATTTTGGCATTCCGAGGAATGCTTAATACGAATCTTGCGAGTGCCCACACAGATTGTCTGATAATTTGTTAAAGAGCAGTGACTTAGCAAGTGTTCCTTACCAAGTCGAGGTGGCGTATGTTACGCTTTCCTCAGTGAGTGTCAACCGCTAATTTAGCAGTTTCACCTCATTTCGAAAGATCACTAAACAATGATCTTTGGAAATGGATGCCTGGCAGTTCCCTACTCTCGCATGGGGAGACCCCACACTACCATCGGCGCTACGGCGTTTCACTTCTGAGTTCGGCATGGGGTCAGGTGGGACCACCGCGCTATCGCCGCCAGGCAAATTCTGTTTTACCAACCGCCATCAAGGCCATTGGTTCCAATCTTGAACAAGCTAAATTCGTCTCTCTAAAACACCTTCGGTGTTGTAAGGTTAAGCCTCACGGATCATTAGTACTGGTTAGCTCAACGTATCGCTACGCTTACACACCCAGCCTATCAACGTCTTAGTCTTAAACGTTCCTTTAGTGGACTCAAGGTCCAAGGGAAGACTCATCTCGAGGCAAGTTTCGCGCTTAGATGCTTTCAGCGCTTATCTCTTCCGCACGTAGCTACCGGGCAATGCAATTGGCATCACAACCCGAACACCAGCGGTGCGTCCACTCCGGTCCTCTCGTACTAGGAGCAGCCCCTCTCAATCTTCCAACGCCCACGGCAGATAGGGACCGAACTGTCTCACGACGTTCTAAACCCAGCTCGCGTACCACTTTAAATGGCGAACAGCCATACCCTTGGGACCTACTTCAGCCCCAGGATGTGATGAGCCGACATCGAGGTGCCAAACACCGCCGTCGATATGAACTCTTGGGCGGTATCAGCCTGTTATCCCCGGAGTACCTTTTATCCGTTGAGCGATGGCCCTTCCATTCAGAACCACCGGATCACTAAGACCTGCTTTCGCACCTGCTCGAGCCGTCACTCTCGCAGTCAAGCTAGCTTATGCCTTTGCACTAACCTCCTGATGTCCGACCAGGATTAGCTAACCTTCGTGCTCCTCCGTTACTCTTTGGGAGGAGACCGCCCCAGTCAAACTACCCACCAGACACTGTCCCTATCCCGGATTACGGGACCAGGTTAGAACATCAAACATTAAAGGGTGGTATTTCAAGGTCGGCTCCATGCAGACTGGCGTCCACACTTCAAAGCCTCCCACCTATCCTACACATCAAGGTTCAATGTTCAGTGTCAAGCTATAGTAAAGGTTCACGGGGTCTTTCCGTCTTGCCGCGGGTACACTGCATCTTCACAGCGAGTTCAATTTCACTGAGTCTCGGGTGGAGACAGCCTGGCCATCATTACGCCATTCGTGCAGGTCGGAACTTACCCGACAAGGAATTTCGCTACCTTAGGGCCGTTATAGTTACGGCCGCCGTTTACTGGGGCTTCGATCAAGAGCTTCGCCTTGCGGCTGACCCCATCAATTAACCTTCCAGCACCGGGCAGGCGTCACACCCTATACGTCCACTTTCGTGTTTGCAGAGTGCTGTGTTTTTATTAAACAGTTGCAGCCAGCTGGTATCTTCGACTGGCTTCAGCTCCATCCGCGAGGGACTTCACCTACATGCCAGCGTGCCTTCTCCCGAAGTTACGGCACCATTTTGCCTAGTTCCTTCACCCGAGTTCTCTCAAGCGCCTTGGTATTCTCTACCTGACCACCTGTGTCGGTTTGGGGTACGATTCAGTGTTATCTAGAGCTTAGAGGCTTTTCCTGGAAGCAGGGCATTAACCACTTCAGCACCGTAGTGCCTCGTCATCACGCCTCAGTGTTAAAGATAACCGGATTTGCCAGGTTATCACACCTACACGCTTAAACCGGGACAACCGTCGCCCGGCCGGTCTAGCCTTCTCCGTCCCCCCCTTCGCAATAACACCAAGTACAGGAATATTAACCTGTTTCCCATCGACTACGCCTTTCGGCCTCGCCTTAGGGGTCGACTTACCCTGCCCCGATTAACGTTGGACAGGAACCCTTGGTCTTCCGGCGAGCGGGCTTTTCACCCGCTTTATCGTTACTTATGTCAGCATTCGCACTTCTGATACCTCCAGCAGCCCTCACAGGCCACCTTCACAGGCTTACAGAACGCTCCCCTACCCAACAACACATAGTGTCGCTGCCGCAGCTTCGGTGCATGGTTTAGCCCCGTTACATCTTCCGCGCAGGCCGACTCGACCAGTGAGCTATTACGCTTTCTTTAAATGATGGCTGCTTCTAAGCCAACATCCTGGCTGTCTGTGCCTTCCCACATCGTTTCCCACTTAACCATGACTTTGGGACCTTAGCTGGCGGTCTGGGTTGTTTCCCTCTTCACGACGGACGTTAGCACCCGCCGTGTGTCTCCCGTGATAACATTCTTCGGTATTCGTAGTTTGCATCGGGTTGGTAAGTCGGGATGACCCCCTAGCCGAAACAGTGCTCTACCCCCGAAGATGAGTTCACGAGGCGCTACCTAAATAGCTTTCGGGGAGAACCAGCTATCTCCCGGTTTGATTGGCCTTTCACCCCCAGCCACAAGTCATCCGCTAATTTTTCAACATTAGTCGGTTCGGTCCTCCAGTTAGTGTTACCCAACCTTCAACCTGCCCATGGCTAGATCACCGGGTTTCGGGTCTATACCTTGCAACTAGACGCCCAGTTAAGACTCGGTTTCCCTACGGCTCCCCTATTCGGTTAACCTTGCTACAAAATATAAGTCGCTGACCCATTATACAAAAGGTACGCAGTCACACCCCGAAGGATGCTCCCACTGCTTGTACGTACACGGTTTCAGGTTCTATTTCACTCCCCTCGCCGGGGTTCTTTTCGCCTTTCCCTCACGGTACTGGTTCACTATCGGTCAGTCAGGAGTATTTAGCCTTGGAGGATGGTCCCCCCATATTCAGACAGGATAACACGTGTCCCGCCCTACTCATCGAACTCACAGCTGTGCACCTTCGTGTACGGGGCTATCACCCGGTATCGCGCGACTTTCCAGACGCTTCCACTAATGCACAAACTGATTCAGGTTCTGGGCTCTTCCCCGTTCGCTCGCCGCTACTAGGGGAATCTCGGTTGATTTCTTTTCCTCAGGGTACTTAGATGTTTCAGTTCCCCTGGTTCGCCTCGTTAAGCTATGTATTCACTTAACGATAGTGCAACGGATTGCACTGGGTTTCCCCATTCGGACATCGCCGGCTAATAATGCTTCATATCAGCTCACCGACGCTTATCGCAGATTAGCACGTCCTTCATCGCCTCTGACTGCCTAGGCATCCACCGTGTACGCTTAGTCACTTAACCTCACAACCCGAAGATGTTTCACTTCGTGCTGCAAGCATTTGAGAGACTCTCGAATCACTTTATTAAAAGCAATTCGATTGTTTTCGAATTTTCAGCTTGTTCCAGATTGTTAAAGAGCAAAATATTGCAAACATGACTCGTAAGTCCGTTTTGCAATATTGTTGGCACCGTCTTTCACCCGATACCGCAAATGGCGTCCCCTAGGGGATTCGAACCCCTGTTACCGCCGTGAAAGGGCGGTGTCCTAGGCCTCTAGACGAAGGGGACACTGGGTCGACTTCGCAGACGCTTTGCTCGAACATCTATCAGACAATCTGTGTGAGCACTACACAATACTTCGTATTTTCAGGTAAGGAGGTGATCCAACCGCAGGTTCCCCTACGGTTACCTTGTTACGACTTCACCCCAGTCATGAATCACAAAGTGGTAAGCGCCCTCCCGAAGGTTAAGCTACCTACTTCTTTTGCAACCCACTCCCATGGTGTGACGGGCGGTGTGTACAAGGCCCGGGAACGTATTCACCGTGGCATTCTGATCCACGATTACTAGCGATTCCGACTTCATGGAGTCGAGTTGCAGACTCCAATCCGGACTACGACGTACTTTATGAGGTCCGCTTGCTCTCGCGAGGTCGCTTCTCTTTGTATACGCCATTGTAGCACGTGTGTAGCCCTACTCGTAAGGGCCATGATGACTTGACGTCATCCCCACCTTCCTCCAGTTTATCACTGGCAGTCTCCTTTGAGTTCCCGGCCGAACCGCTGGCAACAAAGGATAAGGGTTGCGCTCGTTGCGGGACTTAACCCAACATTTCACAACACGAGCTGACGACAGCCATGCAGCACCTGTCTCAGCGTTCCCGAAGGCACTCCCGTATCTCTACAGGATTCGCTGGATGTCAAGAGTAGGTAAGGTTCTTCGCGTTGCATCGAATTAAACCACATGCTCCACCGCTTGTGCGGGCCCCCGTCAATTCATTTGAGTTTTAACCTTGCGGCCGTACTCCCCAGGCGGTCGATTTAACGCGTTAGCTTCGGAAGCCACGCCTCAAGGGCACAACCTCCAAATCGACATCGTTTACAGCGTGGACTACCAGGGTATCTAATCCTGTTTGCTCCCCACGCTTTCGCACCTGAGCGTCAGTCTTCGTCCAGGAGGCCGCCTTCGCCACCGGTATTCCTCCAGATCTCTACGCATTTCACCGCTACACCTGGAATTCTACCTCCCTCTACGAGACTCTAGCTTGCCAGTCTTGGATGCAGTTCCCAGGTTAAGCCCGGGGATTTCACATCCAACTTAACAAACCGCCTGCGTGCGCTTTACGCCCAGTAATTCCGATTAACGCTTGCACCCTCCGTATTACCGCGGCTGCTGGCACGGAGTTAGCCGGTGCTTCTTCTGTAGGTAACGTCAATTGCACGTGCTATTAACACGCACACCTTCCTCCCTACTGAAAGTACTTTACAACCCGAAGGCCTTCTTCATACACGCGGCATGGCTGCATCAGGCTTGCGCCCATTGTGCAATATTCCCCACTGCTGCCTCCCGTAGGAGTCTGGACCGTGTCTCAGTTCCAGTGTGGCTGGTCATCCTCTCAGACCAGCTAGGGATCGTCGCCTAGGTGAGCCATTACCTCACCTACTAGCTAATCCCATCTGGGTTCATCTGATGGCATGAGGCCCGAAGGTCCCCCACTTTGGTCTTGCGACGTTATGCGGTATTAGCTACCGTTTCCAGTAGTTATCCCCCTCCATCAGGCAGATCCCCAGACATTACTCACCCGTCCGCCGCTCGTCGGCGAGGAAGCAAGCTTCCTCCCGCTACCGCTCGACTTGCATGTGTTAAGCCTGCCGCCAGCGTTCAATCTGAGCCATGATCAAACTCTTCAATTAAAAGCTTGATGCTCAAAGAAATTAAACTGTTTATTCGTAATGAATTAACTGCTGTCACTCTTCAAGACTTTAAATATTTTGGCATTCCGAGGAATGCTTAATACGAATCTTGCGAGTGCCCACACAGATTGTCTGATAATTTGTTAAAGAGCAGTGACTTAGCAAGCGTTCCTTACCAAGTCGAGGTGGCGTATGTTACGCTTTCCTCAGTGAGTGTCAACCGCTAATTTAGCAGTTTTATCTCATTTCGAAAGATCACTAAACAATGATCTTTGGAAATGGATGCCTGGCAGTTCCCTACTCTCGCATGGGGAGACCCCACACTACCATCGGCGCTACGGCGTTTCACTTCTGAGTTCGGCATGGGGTCAGGTGGGGACCACCGCGCTATCGCCGCCAGGCAAATTCTGTTTTACCAACCGCCATCAAGGCCATTGGTTCCAATCTTGAACAAGCTAAATTCGTCTCTCTAAAAACACCTTCGGTGTTGTAAGGTTAAGCCTCACGGATCATTAGTACTGGTTAGCTCAACGTATCGCTACGCTTACACACCCAGCCTATCAACGTCTTAGTCTTAAACGTTCCTTTAGTGGACTCAAGGTCCAAGGGAAGACTCATCTCGAGGCAAGTTTCGCGCTTAGATGCTTTCAGCGCTTATCTCTTCCGCACGTAGCTACCGGGCAATGCAATTGGCATCACAACCCGAACACCAGCGGTGCGTCCACTCCGGTCCTCTCGTACTAGGAGCAGCCCCTCTCAATCTTCCAACGCCCACGGCAGATAGGGACCGAACTGTCTCACGACGTTCTAAACCCAGCTCGCGTACCACTTTAAATGGCGAACAGCCATACCCTTGGGACCTACTTCAGCCCCAGGATGTGATGAGCCGACATCGAGGTGCCAAACACCGCCGTCGATATGAACTCTTGGGCGGTATCAGCCTGTTATCCCCGGAGTACCTTTTATCCGTTGAGCGATGGCCCTTCCATTCAGAACCACCGGATCACTAAGACCTGCTTTCGCACCTGCTCGAGCCGTCACTCTCGCAGTCAAGCTAGCTTATGCCTTTGCACTAACCTCCTGATGTCCGACCAGGATTAGCTAACCTTCGTGCTCCTCCGTTACTCTTTGGGAGGAGACCGCCCCAGTCAAACTACCCACCAGACACTGTCCCTATCCCGGATTACGGGACCAGGTTAGAACATCAAACATTAAAGGGTGGTATTTCAAGGTCGGCTCCATGCAGACTGGCGTCCACACTTCAAAGCCTCCCACCTATCCTACACATCAAGGTTCAATGTTCAGTGTCAAGCTATAGTAAAGGTTCACGGGGTCTTTCCGTCTTGCCGCGGGTACACTGCATCTTCACAGCGAGTTCAATTTCACTGAGTCTCGGGTGGAGACAGCCTGGCCATCATTACGCCATTCGTGCAGGTCGGAACTTACCCGACAAGGAATTTCGCTACCTTAGGACCGTTATAGTTACGGCCGCCGTTTACTGGGGCTTCGATCAAGAGCTTCGCCTTGCGGCTGACCCCATCAATTAACCTTCCAGCACCGGGCAGGCGTCACACCCTATACGTCCACTTTCGTGTTTGCAGAGTGCTGTGTTTTTATTAAACAGTTGCAGCCAGCTGGTATCTTCGACTGGCTTCGGCTCCATCCGCGAGGGACTTCACCTACATGCCAGCGTGCCTTCTCCCGAAGTTACGGCACCATTTTGCCTAGTTCCTTCACCCGAGTTCTCTCAAGCGCCTTGGTATTCTCTACCTGACCACCTGTGTCGGTTTGGGGTACGATTCAGTGTTATCTAGAGCTTAGAGGCTTTTCCTGGAAGCAGGGCATTAACCACTTCAGCACCGTAGTGCCTCGTCATCACGCCTCAGTGTTAAAGATAACCGGATTTGCCAGGTTATCACACCTACACGCTTAAACCGGGACAACCGTCGCCCGGCCGGTCTAGCCTTCTCCGTCCCCCCTTCGCAATAACACCAAGTACAGGAATATTAACCTGTTTCCCATCGACTACGCCTTTCGGCCTCGCCTTAGGGGTCGACTTACCCTGCCCCGATTAACGTTGGACAGGAACCCTTGGTCTTCCGGCGAGCGGGCTTTTCACCCGCTTTATCGTTACTTATGTCAGCATTCGCACTTCTGATACCTCCAGCAGCCCTCACAGGCCACCTTCACAGGCTTACAGAACGCTCCCCTACCCAACAACACATAGTGTCGCTGCCGCAGCTTCGGTGCATGGTTTAGCCCCGTTACATCTTCCGCGCAGGCCGACTCGACCAGTGAGCTATTACGCTTTCTTTAAATGATGGCTGCTTCTAAGCCAACATCCTGGCTGTCTATGCCTTCCCACATCGTTTCCCACTTAACCATGACTTTGGGACCTTAGCTGGCGGTCTGGGTTGTTTCCCTCTTCACGACGGACGTTAGCACCCGCCGTGTGTCTCCCGTGATAACATTCTTCGGTATTCGTAGTTTGCATCGGGTTGGTAAGTCGGGATGACCCCCTAGCCGAAACAGTGCTCTACCCCCGAAGATGAGTTCACGAGGCGCTACCTAAATAGCTTTCGGGGAGAACCAGCTATCTCCCGGTTTGATTGGCCTTTCACCCCCAGCCACAAGTCATCCGCTAATTTTTCAACATTAGTCGGTTCGGTCCTCCAGTTAGTGTTACCCAACCTTCAACCTGCCCATGGCTAGATCACCGGGTTTCGGGTCTATACCTTGCAACTAGACGCCCAGTTAAGACTCGGTTTCCCTACGGCTCCCCTATTCGGTTAACCTTGCTACAAAATATAAGTCGCTGACCCATTATACAAAAGGTACGCAGTCACACCCCGAAGGATGCTCCCACTGCTTGTACGTACACGGTTTCAGGTTCTATTTCACTCCCCTCGCCGGGGTTCTTTTCGCCTTTCCCTCACGGTACTGGTTCACTATCGGTCAGTCAGGAGTATTTAGCCTTGGAGGATGGTCCCCCCCATATTCAGACAGGATAACACGTGTCCCGCCCTACTCATCGAACTCACAGCTGTGCACCTTCGTGTACGGGGCTATCACCCGGTATCGCGCGACTTTCCAGACGCTTCCACTAATGCACAAACTGATTCAGGTTCTGGGCTCTTCCCCGTTCGCTCGCCGCTACTAGGGGAATCTCGGTTGATTTCTTTTCCTCAGGGTACTTAGATGTTTCAGTTCCCCTGGTTCGCCTCGTTAAGCTATGTATTCACTTAACGATAGTGCAACGGATTGCACTGGGTTTCCCCATTCGGACATCGCCGGCTAATAATGCTTCATATCAGCTCACCGACGCTTATCGCAGATTAGCACGTCCTTCATCGCCTCTGACTGCCTAGGCATCCACCGTGTACGCTTAGTCACTTAACCTCACAACCCGAAGGTGTTTCACTTCGTGCTGCAAGCATTTGAGAGACTCTCGAATCACTTGTTAAAAGCAATTCGATTGTTTTCGAATTTTCAGCTTGTTCCAGATTGTTAAAGAGCAAAATATTGCAAACATGACTCGTAAGTCCGTTTTGCAATATTGTTGGCACCGTCTTTCACCCGATACCGCAAATGGCGTCCCCTAGGGGATTCGAACCCCTGTTACCGCCGTGAAAGGGCGGTGTCCTAGGCCTCTAGACGAAGGGGACACTGGGTCGACTTCGCAGACGCTTTGCTCGAACATCTATCAGACAATCTGTGTGAGCACTACACAATACTTCGTATTTTCAGGTAAGGAGGTGATCCAACCGCAGGTTCCCCTACGGTTACCTTGTTACGACTTCACCCCAGTCATGAATCACAAAGTGGTAAGCGCCCTCCCGAAGGTTAAGCTACCTACTTCTTTTGCAACCCACTCCCATGGTGTGACGGGCGGTGTGTACAAGGCCCGGGAACGTATTCACCGTGGCATTCTGATCCACGATTACTAGCGATTCCGACTTCATGGAGTCGAGTTGCAGACTCCAATCCGGACTACGACGTACTTTATGAGGTCCGCTTGCTCTCGCGAGGTCGCTTCTCTTTGTATACGCCATTGTAGCACGTGTGTAGCCCTACTCGTAAGGGCCATGATGACTTGACGTCATCCCCACCTTCCTCCAGTTTATCACTGGCAGTCTCCTTTGAGTTCCCGGCCGAACCGCTGGCAACAAAGGATAAGGGTTGCGCTCGTTGCGGGACTTAACCCAACATTTCACAACACGAGCTGACGACAGCCATGCAGCACCTGTCTCAGCGTTCCCGAAGGCACTCCCGTATCTCTACAGGATTCGCTGGATGTCAAGAGTAGGTAAGGTTCTTCGCGTTGCATCGAATTAAACCACATGCTCCACCGCTTGTGCGGGCCCCCGTCAATTCATTTGAGTTTTAACCTTGCGGCCGTACTCCCCAGGCGGTCGATTTAACGCGTTAGCTTCGGAAGCCACGCCTCAAGGGCACAACCTCCAAATCGACATCGTTTACAGCGTGGACTACCAGGGTATCTAATCCTGTTTGCTCCCCACGCTTTCGCACCTGAGCGTCAGTCTTCGTCCAGGAGGCCGCCTTCGCCACCGGTATTCCTCCAGATCTCTACGCATTTCACCGCTACACCTGGAATTCTACCTCCCTCTACGAGACTCTAGCTTGCCAGTCTTGGATGCAGTTCCCAGGTTAAGCCCGGGGATTTCACATCCAACTTAACAAACCGCCTGCGTGCGCTTTACGCCCAGTAATTCCGATTAACGCTTGCACCCTCCGTATTACCGCGGCTGCTGGCACGGAGTTAGCCGGTGCTTCTTCTGTAGGTAACGTCAATTGTACGTGCTATTAACACGCACACCTTCCTCCCTACTGAAAGTACTTTACAACCCGAAGGCCTTCTTCATACACGCGGCATGGCTGCATCAGGCTTGCGCCCATTGTGCAATATTCCCCACTGCTGCCTCCCGTAGGAGTCTGGGACCGTGTCTCAGTTCCAGTGTGGCTGGTCATCCTCTCAGACCAGCTAGGGATCGTCGCCTAGGTGAGCCATTACCTCACCTACTAGCTAATCCCATCTGGGTTCATCTGATGGCATGAGGCCCGAAGGTCCCCCACTTTGGTCTTGCGACGTTATGCGGTATTAGCTACCGTTTCCAGTAGTTATCCCCCTCCATCAGGCAGATCCCCAGACATTACTCACCCGTCCGCCGCTCGTCGGCGAGGAAGCAAGCTTCCTCCCGCTACCGCTCGACTTGCATGTGTTAAGCCTGCCGCCAGCGTTCAATCTGAGCCATGATCAAACTCTTCAATTAAAAGCTTGATGCTCAAAGAAATTAAACTGTTTATTCGTAATGAATTAACTGCTGTCACTCTTCAAGACTTTAAATATTTTGGCATTCCGAAGAATGCTTAATACGAATCTTGCGAGTGCCCACACAGATTGTCTGATAATTTGTTAAAGAGCAATGACTTAGGAGCTTTGCTTCACTAAGTCGAGGCAGCGTATGTTACGCTTTCCTCGGTGAGTGTCAACGATTAATTTCTCGTTTTTCACTTCACTCTCCCCGGCTCATCTTGTGATGTTGTTCACAAGTGCCGTGTCGATGGAGGCGCATTATAGGGCCCAATTCGCAGCGTGCAACCGCTATTTTACGGCAAAAGTATCGTTTGACGCATTACACAGCAATTGAACTGCTTATACCTGATTACACACAGAGTTATCCACACGACATGACGTTTGACGATTGAATTTCCCCAAGCGTACGCTACGATCAACCACTCTCAGCCCCTCTTTATATCGATATATAGGCACCCATCATGTCTTTCTCTATCCGTCCTTATCTTTCTTTTACTCCGCAATTAGGTGAACGCGTCTTTGTCGATGCTAACAGCAGCGTGATCGGTCAAGTCGAACTGGGTGACGATGTCAGCATCTGGCCACAAGTCGTCATCCGCGGCGACGTCAACCGCATCGTCGTGGGCGCGCGTAGTAATATTCAGGATGGTACGGTGATCCATGTCGGCCACTGCACGGAGAGCAACCCGCTCGGCCACCCAACACTAATCGGCCACGAGGTGACGGTAGGGCATAAAGCTATGTTACACGGTTGCACCATCGGCAACCGGGTCTTGGTTGGAATGGGGGCGATTGTGCTGGACGGGGCCCAGATTGAGGATGAGGTGATTCTGGGTGCCGGTAGCCTGGTGCCGCCGGGCAAATGCTTAACGAGCGGTTATCTGTACTTTGGCAATCCGGTACGCCAAGTACGCCCCCTCACGTCGGAGGAACGGGTGAGACTGCGCGAGTCTGCCGTCAATTATGTCAAATGGAAGGAAGATTACCTTACTCAAGCGGCGATCCATACCCAGCCCTGAGCATCATAGTCTTCTCGAGCGATCGCCTGTTCGGCCGCCTCCTCCAGTTGCCAACGTAAGGCGTTAAACAACACCAAGGGCGCCGACTGTGTGTCCAGGCCCGCCTGATTGGCCAGGCGTCGTAAGTCCACCAGCCGAATGGCGCAGGTGACTTGAAAACCACCGACCATCGCCGGGAAGGTCACTGCGGCTAACGATGCCTGCCACCGCTCAAGATCAGGAAAAAGGATTGCCTGATTCATGCCTCTCCCTCCTGGCGCAGTTGTGCCAAGACCGGCTCCATCTCCGGCAGGACACCATGCCACAATTGAAAGGCGTGTGCGGCCTGCGCTACCAACATACCAAAGCCATCCGCCACCTGACATGCGCCCTGCTGACGCGCCCAAGCCAGGAACGGCGTTAGTGATGACTGATAAAACATATCGTAACAAGCACACTCAGCCCGAATCACAGAAGCCGGTATAGGAGGGACCTCGCCCTGTAGACCGGAAGCGGTGGCATTGATGATTAAATCAAACTCTCGCTCCACCAGCATGGAATAAGGCAGGGCTTCGATCACCCCTTGTGTCTGAAATGCTGCGGCCAGCGCCTGTGCCCGCGCTGGCGTCCGGTTAGCTAACACTATTCGACATTGCTGTTGTAGCAGCGGTAAGATCACGCCACGCGCCGCGCCGCCAGCGCCCAGCAATAATATGCGCCGCCCCGGTGCCAACATCGCTAGGCGCGTCAGATCGCTCACTAATCCGACGCCATCGGTGTTATCCCCTAACAGGATGCCATTCTGCCAGCTTAGCGTATTCACCGCCCCAGCCTGGCGCGCCCGATCCGTCAGTTGATCCGCCATGTGCCATGCCGGCTCTTTAAAGGGGGTCGTGACATTGGCGCCTCGCCCCCCTTGCCGGAAAAACGCCTGCACGAAGGCGGGAAAATCCTCCAGTGGCGCTAACATCGCCTCATAGTGTAATGCGATCCCCGTCTGCTGCGCGAAGAGATGATGGATACGCGGGGACTTACTGTGCCCGATCGGGTGACCAAAAACGGCGAATCTCTGCATGACTTAGCCCTGACGGAACAGTTCACCGCTGAGTGCATCGCGGATCTCGGATGGATTTTGCCGCCCGCCAACCGCAGCATCGAGTACCGGGAAGCGGGCGCCAAACTGCTCGCGTACCTCGGACGCGCTACGGCAGGGGGCAAGCCCGCTCAGGTTCGCACTGGTGGAGACCAGGGGCTTACCGTAAGCACGGCACAATTGCTGTACCATCGGATGCGCGCTCACGCGTACGGCGAGCGTACTAAAACGACCGGTCAGCCAACGCGGAGTATCGTCACGCG
This sequence comes from Edwardsiella tarda ATCC 15947 = NBRC 105688, assembly GCF_003113495.2. Classification (NCBI taxonomy): domain Bacteria; kingdom Pseudomonadati; phylum Pseudomonadota; class Gammaproteobacteria; order Enterobacterales; family Hafniaceae; genus Edwardsiella; species Edwardsiella tarda. Next base: position 322,591 of record NZ_CP084506.1, on the reverse strand, counting down.
CTGGCATTACCCAAGTTACCGGGCCTGGCCACCGGGCAAATACCGCCGTACGCCGCTCCCCTTGTAATGCCTCATCACAGACATAGGGCAATAGCTGCTGATAATCAGCGGCGATCAGGATCAACCCCTTATCCCAGGGACGCTGTTTAAGATCCAATAGAGCCTGTACCGCAGACTCGCTGTCCGGATCGCATCCCAGACCAAATACCGCCTCGGTGGGATAGGCAATCACACGCTGCTGACGTAAGGCCGCCAACACATAGGCCAAGGAGTCATTCTGTGGTTTATCTATCATTGTCTTATGATTCTACCGATTCGTCGCCGCGCGCATCGACTGCCTTGCCACAGCACTTACTGGCGCAATAGCGCCGTACTCCACCCGCACCTTTCTTCTCGACTAAGAGTGGGTAATGGCAATGCGGGCAAGTGCCGGCGATGGGTTTTAAATTCAGGCTAAACTGGCACTCGGGATAACGCTCACAGGCATAGAATGTCTTGCCATAGCGCGAACGGCGCTGGAGCAATTTTCCCTTCGCACATTGCGGGCAGTCGAGTCGCGTCTCATCCGGCTTATCGATCGCCTCTGTATGTTCACACTGCGGATAATTGTGGCAGCCGATAAACATACCGTAGCGCCCCTGGCGTAGTACCAGCACATCGCCACACTGCGGACATGGCTGCCCCTCCAGAACCTTCACAATATGTCCATCGGCAGATTTCAGCGCGCGGATATATTGGCACTCTGGATAGCGGGAACAGCCCAAAAAAGGGCCATGCCTACCATTGCGGATCACCAGATCGGCTCCACACTCCGGGCATGGCTCATTTTTCTTGGCAGCAAATAATGTGCCTTGCGTCATAACGTTATTTCTTTCAATAAACTAACTGGCCATCCACTCAATGCAGGTGACCTTCATGAACCTCAAACAGGAGTTCTTCCATTTGCCGATAGGTATTCTCATGCCCTGGGGCGTTAAAGAGCACCATTAACACGACCCATTTCAGATCATCCAACTCAAACTGATCGATCTCCAACGCCATCACCCGATCGATCACCATCTCACGGATCTCTGGCGTCAACAGTTGGATCTGCTCCAAAAACAACAGGAATCCACGGCACTCACTATCTAGACAGGCCATTTCTTCCGCGGTGTAAATCCGCAACGCATGCGGATCCGCCACCGGCAGACTTACATTCCCCTCTTCCTGCATCATTGCCAGCTTTTCTAGCCAGTTCAGTGCTCGGAAGATATCCCCACGTTCAAAACCCGCGCTGGTCAAATCATCGGTCAGCTTATCCTGATCGATGTGCATCCCGGCCGTCGTGTGGATATAGGTCTCAAATAGGTACATGAGTACGTCGAACATGGCCAGCCCTCTTCACTCGGACATAGCCGCCGGACACTGCCTTAATCCATCCTGCTAACTCCAGCTCGAGCAGGGCAACTGCTGCGTCTGGCACAGATCGGCCGATGCGTTCGGCGACAGCGTCAATAGTTGTCACCTCGTCCCCTACGTTAGCCAACACCTCGGCAAATGGCAATTGAGCATCGCCCTCACAGTGAGAAATATTGTCTGCGGCAGGTGGAGGCAACCAATGTAGCGACCCATTGAGTTGTTCGAGGAGATCTGCCGGGCTGGCACACAGGTAGGCGCCCTGTTGGATCAGCCAGTGACAACCGGCACTCTGCGGATTCCCCAGATCACCGGGAATAGCGAAAACTTCACGCCCCTGCTCCAACGCCAGACGCGCCGTGATCAGCGATCCGCTGCGCAACGTCGCTTCGACGACTAAGACACCTAGGCTTAAGCCACTGATGATACGATTACGACGCGGAAAGTGGCTGGGCCGAGCGCCACACCCTGGAAAGAATTCAGAAATCACCGTACCCCCCGCCGCCAGGATTGTCTGTGCTAATCCCCGATGCGCCATCGGCGTGATGATATCGGGCCCACTCCCCAACACGGCGACGGTCTTTCCCTCGGCCGATAGCGCCCCACGGTGAGCCATGGCATCGATACCAAATGCCAAACCGCTGACGATCGTCAGCCCACTGGCGGCCAACATCCGGGCGAAGAACTGTGCCTGTTCCTGACCATAGGCGCTCGGTGTCCGACTGCCAACGATAGCCAGCGCTGGCGCAGATAAATGGACGCCATTACCACGCACAAAGAGTACTGGCGGCGCATCGTCGAGCTGACGCAAGGCGCTGGGGTAGGCGCTATCCTCTAACGTCAGCATCTCCCCCTCCCCTGAGGCCAACCACGCCAAGGCATCCGCGATCCCATGAGCCGACCAAAATTGCCGCTGTTGCATCGGCAGTAAGCCGCTACGCAGCAAGCGTGCGCCTAGATCCATCCCCTGAGATAAGACGTGCGCTAACGGAACGAGATGCCCCGCCTTGATCCCCCTCACCTGGGCTAGACGCAGCCAAATCTCATTGCTCTCCATCCACCCCCCGGCACGCTGCGGCCTATGTGTTCAATCGGTGAACAATACTGTCAATCGGGGGGAGAACTGTCTAGAATAGGAGTGAAAATCATTCCCTAACCCAGAGGAAGTTTAAAGAGATTTATGGCGGTATTGCAGGTATTACATTTTCCCGATGAGCGGCTTCGCACCATTGCTAAGCCGGTAAATGAAGTGACGCCCGAAATCCAGCGTATTGTCGACGATATGTTCGAGACCATGTACGCCGAGGAGGGCATTGGCCTGGCTGCCACTCAGGTAGATATTCACCAACGTATTATCGTCATCGATATCTCGGAGAACCGCGATCAGCGCCTAGTGCTGATTAACCCCGAACTGCTGCAAAAGGGTGGCGAAACCGGTATCGAAGAGGGGTGCCTTTCTGTTCCCGAACAGCGAGCGCTAGTGCCGCGTGCCGAGACGATCACCGTGCGTGCGCTGGATCGTGATGGCAAGCCTTTTGAGTTGGAGACCGACGGTCTGTTGGCTATCTGCATCCAGCATGAGATGGATCATCTGATGGGTAAGCTGTTTATCGACTACCTGTCGCCGCTGAAGCGCCAACGCATCCGTCAAAAGCTGGAGAAGCTGTACAAACAGCAGGCTCGCTCCGCTAACTAATTCAAGGCAGGTATTCCCGTGTCTCAATCGCTTCGTATCATTTTTGCCGGTACGCCCGATTTCGCCGCTCGCCATCTCGCGGCATTGCTCGGCTCTGAACACCAGATCGTCGGGGTATTTACCCAACCCGATCGCCCGGCGGGGCGCGGTAACAAGCTGACACCCAGCCCGGTAAAGGCACTCGCAGAGCAACATGCACTGCCTGTCTTCCAGCCAGCATCATTACGGCCCGCCGAAAACCAACAGCTGGTCGCCGACTTACAGGCTGATGTGATGGTCGTCGTGGCCTACGGCCTGATCCTCCCTCAGGCGGTACTGGATATGCCGCGTCTGGGTTGTATCAACGTACATGGCTCCCTGCTCCCGCGCTGGCGCGGGGCGGCGCCGATCCAACGCGCCCTCTGGGCGGGTGATGCGGAGACGGGCGTTACCATTATGCAGATGGACGCCGGCCTGGATACTGGTGCGATGTTGCTGAAACTGGCCTGTCCAATCACTCAAGAAGATACCAGCGCTACCCTGTACGATAAGTTGGCCGAGCTGGGTCCCCAAGGGTTGCTAACGACGCTGGCTCAACTCGCCGATGGCCGTGCCCAGGCACAGCAACAGGACGATGCACTCGCCTGCTACGCCGAGAAGCTGAGCAAGGAGGAGGCACGCCTAGATTGGCAACTCCCTGCCGAGCAGTTAGCGCGTTGTGTCCGAGCCTTCAACCCTTGGCCTGTCAGCTTCTTCATGCTGGAAGGACAACCGGTGAAGGTCTGGGGGGCAAACGTCCTTCATCAAGAGAGCGACGCACAGCCAGGCACGATCGTCGGGGCCGATAAGCAAGGGATCGCCGTCGCGACGGCCCAGGGTATCCTGTTGTTAACTCAGCTGCAGCCTGCCGGTAAGAAAAGCATGGCCGCCCGTGATCTGCTCAACTCACGCAAAGAGAGTTTCCTCGCGGGAACCCTCCTCGACTAAGCATCCTTAGCCCGGTGAACGCCGGGCTACCTCGCTAAAGCGCCCTCCGACGCGGCGTGTCCAATGCGCCATTTCTGCCCCAATCCGTGATAAACTCCAGGCCATATTCGACTTAACTTGCAGCGACGGTCTCTTGCATCCATGAAAACTACGTCCTATAACCTGCGCGCTATCGCCGCCCGCACGCTGAGTGCTGTCCTCGATCAGGGACAATCTCTGAGTAGTGTCCTGCCCAGCGCCGCCCAATCGCTCAGCGAAAAAGATCGCGCCCTGTTACAGGAGCTATGCTTCGGCACCTTACGCGTATTGCCGCAGCTGGAATGGATCCTACAACAGTTGATGGCCAAGGTACTGACCGGCAAACAACGTCCGCTTCATTACCTGCTGATGGTTGGCCTGTATCAACTCGTGTATACCCGTATCCCACCCCATGCCGCCCTGGCCGAAACGGTCGATGGGGCAACCGCCCTCAAACGGCCGCAGCTCAAGGGGCTGATCAATGGCGTGCTGCGCCAGTTCCAACGCCAACAAGAGGCTCTACTGCTTCAGTCTCAACAACATGCTAGCCACTGGTTACACCCCTCATGGTTGCTCAAGCGTCTGCAACACGCCTACCCGGAGCAATGGCCTGCGATTGTCGAGGCCAATAACCAGCGTCCACCGATGTGGTTGCGTGTTAATCGCCGCCATCATACCCGCGACGCCTACCTCACTCTGTTACAGCAGGCTGGCATTGAAGCGGTGGCACATGACCACTTCCCCGATGCCATCCGTCTACTGGCGGCACAGCCGGTAACACGCCTACCGGGATTCGAACACGGATGGGTCACGGTGCAGGACGCCAGCGCACAACATTGCGTCGATCTACTCGATCCGCACGATGGCGAACAGATCCTCGATCTCTGCTGTGCCCCAGGCGGTAAGACGACCCATATTCTCGAAGCCGCGCCCAAGGCGCAGCTACTGGCCGTCGATGCCGATGAGCAACGACTCAAACGTGTGCGGGAGAATCTTCAACGCTTGCAACAACAGGCCGAAGTCCGCTGCGGCGATGGCCGAACCCCCGACGCCTGGGCCAATGGACGTCAGTTCGATCGCATTCTACTGGATGCCCCCTGTTCTGCGACGGGGGTCATTCGCCGTCATCCCGACATCAAGTGGCTACGGCGCGATAGCGATATTGCCGAATTAGCCGCCTTACAACGCGAGATCCTCGAAGCCGTCTGGCCTCTGCTGAAACCGGGCGGTGTCATGGTGTATGCCACCTGTTCTGTCCTGCCACAGGAAAATCGGGAGCAGATCCTCGCCTTTCTGGCGCACCACGACGACGCGCGCCTCGCGGAAACCGGTGACGCCCAGCAACCCGGCCTACAGTATTTACCCCAGTCCGAGGGCGGGGACGGCTTCTTTTACGCTAAGCTGATAAAAGCATAATCCGTCGGTCGCCCACCCGCTGGGCGACTCGCGCTAAGCAGAGAAAAGCATCATGAAAATTATCATATTAGGTGCCGGCCAGGTGGGGGGAACTCTGGCGGAAAACCTGGTGGGTGAGAACAACGATATCACCATCGTCGATACCAACAGCGATCGCCTGCGCCAGCTACAGGATAAATTCGATCTGCGCGTGGTACAGGGGTACGGCTCGCATCCTCGCGTGTTGCGTGAGGCTGGCGCCGATGATGCCGACATGCTGGTCGCCGTGACCAGCTCGGATGAAACCAACATGATCGCCTGTCAGATCGCTTATTCCCTGTTTAGCACCCCCAACCGTATCGCGCGTATTCGTTCAACCGAATATATCCGTGAACATGAGCGCCTGTTCAATCCCGAGGCGGTTCCCATCGATCACCTGATCGCGCCCGAGCAACTGGTCACCGACTATGTCTATCGTCTGATCGAGTACCCGGGGGCACTGCAGGTGGTTAACTTCGCCGAAGGTAAGGTCGGCCTAGTGGCGGTGAAGGCCTATTATGGCGGGCCGCTGGTCGGTAATGCTCTAACCTCGCTGAAAGAGCACATGCCGCACATCGATACCCGTGTAGCGGCGATCTTCCGCCAAGATCGCCCCATCCGGCCACAAGGATCGACGGTGATCGAGGCTGGCGATGAGGTCTTCTTCGTCGCCGCCTCGCACAACATCCGTGCCGTAATGAGTGAGTTACAGCGCCTAGAGAAACCCTATAAACGTATCATGATCGTCGGTGGCGGTAACGTCGGCGCCGGTCTGGCACAGCGATTGGAGAAGGATTACAGCGTCAAGCTGATCGAACACAATGCTCAGCGCGCCGCCGAACTGGCCGAGAAGTTGCACGACACCATCGTCTTCTATGGTGACGCCTCCGACCAGGAACTACTGACTGAGGAGCATATCGATCAAGTCGATGTCTTCATCGCCCTGACCAATGATGACGAAGCCAACATCATGTCCGCCATGCTGGCCAAACGCCTCGGCGCCAAGAAGGTGATGGTACTGATCCAGCGCAGCGCCTACGTCGATCTAGTACAAGGCAGCGTGATCGATATCGCCATCTCTCCACAGCAGGCAACCATCTCTGCCCTGCTCGGCCATGTCCGCAAGGCCGATATCGTCAGCGTCTCCTCACTGCGCCGTGGTGTGGCAGAGGCCATCGAGGCCATAGCTCATGGTGACGAAACAACCTCCAAGGTGGTGGGGCGACGCGTCGAGGAGATCAAGCTGCCGCCCGGTACTACTATCGGTGCCATCGTACGCGGGGATGACGTGTTGATCGCCAACCGTGAGTCCAAGATCGAACAGGGGGATCACGTGATCATGTTCCTGACGGATAAGAAGTTCATCTCCGACGTGGAACGCCTGTTTCAGCCCAGTCCTTTCTTTTTGTAACTACGGCTATGCTCAACTATCGTTCCGTTCTCTATATCCTGGGGATGATGCTGTCGAAGGTGGCACTACTGATGTATGTGCCGCTACTCTATGCACTGCTCACCGGTACTGGTGGCGTCTACGAGTTCCTTCAGGCGGTGATCATTACGCACCTGATCGCGCTGTTTCTCATCGCCCAAGGACGCGGGCAGAAGTTCTATCTGCGCATCCGTGATATGTTCCTGACCACCACCCTGGCATGGCTGACAGCCTGTTGTTTCGGCGCATTGCCCTTCGTGTTCATCAAGCACATCACCTTTACCGATGCCTTCTTCGAGACCATGTCCGGGTTAACCACGACCGGCTCCTCCGTACTCTCGAATCTCAATCAGATGGAGCCGAGCGTACTGTTGTGGCGCTCGTTACTCCAGTGGATGGGGGGGGTTGGCTTTATTGTCATGGCGGTCGCTATTCTCCCCTTCCTCGACGTTGGGGGGATGCGCCTCTTCCACACCGAATCCTCCGACTGGTCGGAGAAATCCTCACCCCGCATGAAGGATGTCGCCAAAGGCATCATGGCGGTGTACGCCGTGCTTACCTTCCTGTGTTATCTCGGCTATCGTTACGCCGGGATGAGCAACTTCGACGCGGTCAATCACGCCTTTGCCACTATCTCCACCGGCGGTTTCTCGACCAATGATAAGTCGATGGCCGCCTACTCCGTGTTGGCGCAATGGAACGCGATTATTTTTATGTTCCTCGGTTCGCTGCCGTTCCTCTTGTTTATCCAAGCACTACGCCAGCGCAGTCTAAAGGCATTACTTCGCGATCAACAGCTAGTCGGCTTCAGTCGCTTCGTGCTGATCGTCGGACTGATCCTTACCCTATGGTTATGGCACAAACACGTCTTCGACTTCGAAGACAGTTTACGTATCGCCTTCTTCAACCTGATTAACATCCTATCGACGACTGGCTATTCGCTAGGTAACTTCGATCAGTGGACCCCCTTCACCACCGTGCTGTTCGCCTCGGTGATGCTACTGGGCGGCTGCTCCGGCTCTACCGCCGGTGGGATCAAGATGTTCCGGGTACAGATTGGCTTTGAAAGCCTGCACATCGAGGTGCGCAAGCTGATCCATCCCAATGCCGTATTCCCACGCCGTTACAATAACCGGCCAATTACCAACGAAGTCAGCCGCTCGGTCATCGCCTTTATGATGGCATTCATCGCCATTACCATGCTGATCGCCGCCGTGCTGGGTCTCTGCGGTGTCGATGCGTTATCGGCGATCACCGGCGCCATGACCGCGATGGCCAACGTCGGCCCGGGGATGGGGCCACTCATCGGGCCAAGCGGCAACTTCGCCCCGCTGCCCGATGTCGCCAAATGGGCCTTGGCGCTCGGTATGCTGCTTGGCCGCCTCGAGGTTATGACCATGCTGGTGCTATTCTTCCCTAGCTTCTGGAAGCGCTGATCCGCCGCCTAGCAAAGTGGCGGCGAGTGATTACACTTAGAGTAGGATTTGTTGTGGGGGTAGCTATGAGCTTACTAAAAGAGTTCCGCGAGTTCGCCATGCGCGGCAATGTGGTCGACATGGCCGTGGGTGTCATCATCGGCGCCGCATTTGGCAAGATCGTCTCTTCTCTGGTCGGCGATGTGATCATGCCAGTTCTGGGGCTATTGATCGGTGGGGTCGATTTCAAACAGTTTCACTGGGTGCTGCGTGAAGCCGCCAATGGAGCCCCCGCCGTGGTCGTCAACTATGGCCAGTTCATTCAGACCATCTTCGACTTTGTCATCGTCGCCTTCGCCATCTTTATGGCGATTAAGCTGATGAACAAGCTACGTCGCCAGAAGGCCGAGGCGCCTGCCGCACCACCGGCACCCAGCGCCGAAACGGTACTCTTGAGTGAGATCCGTGATCTGCTAAAGGCACAGCAAGATAAACAGCCCTAACCCGCCATCCGGCGATGAGGCCGCATCGCCATACCGCCGATGCGGCTAACCCAGCGAAGAAGAGGAGGTGAAGTGGCCGCGCAGATCGACTCGTGGCAACAACGCCTCCGCCCCACTCTCCAAGGCCTCCAGAATCGAACAATACGCGCTACTGTGTGCGGTGCCGCAGCAAGCGTCGCTAAGACGCCGCAACGAATCACGCATATGTTCCAATTCTCGCAGTTTCTCCTCAACCTCACGCAACCGGCGCTCCACGATGGCCTTTGACTCTTGGCAAGTGTGGTGTGCCGGATCGACGCGAATAGAGAGTAACTCGCGAATCGCCTCCAGCGGCAAACCTAGGTGCTTAGCATAGCGAATAAAGCGTAGACGCTGCAGATCGGCGTCACTATACAAGCGATAACCGCCCTCGGTACGCACCTCATGCGCCATCATCTGCTGCTTCTCATAATAGCGAATGGTATCCGGTGTCACACCAGCCAGTTTTGCCAATTGCCCTATGCGATACATCGCTACTCCTCGCTTTTACACAGTCGGTCGCGTAGTAATACACCATAACTACCGCGCAGGAAGGCCGTATCCATTCCCGCCTGACGCAGACGTAGCTCCAGTAATGCCAGACGTTTACTCAACGCACTGTAGTCGGGGTGATCCGTTTGAATGCCGCGCAACATCTCGGCCAGGGAGAGCGCCTCGCGCCGCTGTTCCAATTCCGGAGGTAAACAACCGGCATTTTTCAACAGGCGATACCCTGCCCGCAACTCAGCGGGGATATGACTATCATCATCCAGACACAAGGGGCGTCCTTCACCGGGTAGGGCAGAAAGCTCACCGCGTGCCTGAGCCTCAGCAATATGACGCTCGGCCCACTCATCGATAATCGACATAATGATCTCGCTTAACTCGTTATCTGCAGAGTAAAGCCAGAGGAAGGGAAATGAAAGGGTAAAAAAATACAATAAAAAAACCGGGCCAAAGGCCCGGCTTTCTTAATGCTTTAGCAAATTACTCTGCTGCAGCTTCTGCTTCAGATACAGAACGATCAACCAGCTCGATGTAAGCCATCGGCGCGTTGTCGCCTGCACGGAAGCCACACTTCAGAATGCGAGTGTAGCCACCGGCACGGCTCGCGAAGCGCGGGCCCAGCTCGTTAAACAGTTTTGCCACGATCTCGTTATCACGAGTACGGGCGAATGCCAGACGACGGTTAGCAACGCTGTCGGTCTTGGCAAGAGTAATCAGCGGCTCAACCACGCGACGCAGCTCTTTCGCTTTAGGCAGGGTCGTCTTGATGATTTCATGACGAACCAGAGAGCCGGCCATGTTGCGGAACATAGCCTGGCGATGGCTGCTGTTGCGGTTCAGTTGACGACCACTCTTACGATGGCGCATGACCTTATCCTTCTCAGTAAAACCTTAACCTGTGATCCAGTTACTCGTCAGCGATACTTGCCGGCGGCCAGTTTTCTAGGCGCATGCCCAGAGACAGACCGCGTGAGGCCAGCACGTCTTTAATCTCAGTAAGAGATTTTTTACCCAGGTTAGGCGTTTTCAGCAACTCAACCTCGGTACGCTGTACCAGATCACCGATGTAGTGGATAGCTTCTGCCTTCAGGCAGTTCGCAGAGCGGACAGTCAATTCCAGATCGTCAACAGGGCGCAGCAGGATCGGATCGAACTCAGGCTTCTCTTCTTTCACTTCCGGCTGACGTACATCACGCAGGTCAACGAAAGCTTCCAGTTGTTCAGCCAGGATAGTTGCCGCACGGCGAATTGACTCTTCCGGGTCAATGGTACCGTTGGTTTCCATCTCGATGACCAGCTTGTCCAGGTCGGTACGCTGCTCAACACGCGCTGCTTCAACATTGTAGGCAATACGCTCTACAGGGCTGTAGCAGGCGTCAACCAGCAGACGGCCGATTGGGCGCTCATCTTCTTCCGAATGAATTCGGGCAGACGCCGGCACATAACCACGACCACGCTGAACTTTGATACGCATATTGATAGATGCGTTCTCATCGGTCAGGTGACAGATCACATGGTGCGGCTTGACGATTTCGACATCACCGTCGTGGGTGATGTCGGCTGCAGTCACAGGGCCAATGCCAGATTTATTCAGGGTAAGAATTACTTCATCTTTGCCTTGAACTTTCACCGCCAGCCCTTTCAGGTTGAGCAGGATTTCCAGGATATCTTCCTGTACGCCTTCTTTGGTGCTGTACTCGTGCAGTACACCATCAATCTCAACCTCGGTCACCGCGCAACCCGGCATGGATGAAAGCAGAATACGGCGCAGTGCGTTACCAAGAGTATGGCCAAAGCCACGCTCTAACGGCTCAAGGGTCACCTTGGCGTGCGTCGAACTCAGTTGCTCGATATCTACCAGGCGCGGTTTTAGAAACTCTGTCACAGAACCCTGCATTGTGTCCTCTCTTTGGTACTAAGCTTTACTTGGAGTAAAGCTCGACGATCAGGTGTTCGTTAATGTCCGCAGACAGGTCGGAACGCTCAGGCTGACGCTTGAACACACCTTCCATTTTAGCAGCATCAACTTCCAGCCAAGTCGGCTTTTCACGCTGCTCAGCCAGCTCCAGAGCGGCTTTAACGCGAGACTGCTTCTTCGCTTTCTCACGGACGCTGACTACGTCATTCGGAGATACCTGATAAGAAGCGATGTTAACAACGCGACCGTTTACTACGATAGCCTTGTGGCTAACCAGCTGACGTGCTTCTGCGCGAGTCGCACCGAAGCCCATACGGTAAACAACGTTGTCCAGACGACCTTCCAGCAGAGCCAACAGGTTTTCACCGGTGTTGCCTTTCAGACGTGCTGCTTCTTTGTAGTAGTTACGGAACTGACGCTCCAGGACGCCGTAGATACGACGAACTTTTTGCTTCTCACGCAACTGAACACCGTAGTCAGACAGACGCGGCTTGCGCGCACCGTGCTGGCCAGGTGCCTGTTCAATTTTACACTTGGAATCGATCGCGCGAACACCTGACTTCAGGAACAGGTCGGTGCCCTCACGACGGCTCAGCTTGAGCTTAGGACCCAAATATCTTGCCATTTTCTTTCTCCAACTATCCGAGAAACGACGTTATACGCGACGTTTCTTCGGCGGACGACAACCGTTATGAGGGATCGGAGTCACATCAGTGATGTTCGTGATGCGGAAACCGGCCGCGTTCAGAGCGCGGATGGTAGATTCGCGACCCGGACCCGGTCCTTTGACCATAACTTCCAGATTCTTGATACCGTACTCTTTTACAGCGTCAGCGCAGCGCTCTGCTGCAACCTGAGCGGCAAACGGAGTAGATTTACGAGAACCACGGAAACCGGAACCACCGGCTGTTGCCCAACCCAGTGCGTTACCCTGACGATCAGTAATGGTAACGATGGTGTTGTTGAAAGAAGCATGGATGTGAGCCACACCGTCAGATACTTGCTTTCTTACGCGCTTGCGTGCACGAATTGGTGCTTTTGCCATTGTTCAATCACCCCGACTATTTCTTGATCGGTTTACGCGGGCCCTTACGGGTACGTGCGTTGGTCTTAGTACGCTGACCGCGAACCGGCAGACCACGACGATGGCGTAAACCACGATAGCTACCAAGATCCATCAGACGCTTGATGCTCAGGGTAATCTCACGACGCAGATCGCCTTCTACACTGTATTTGGCGACTTCGTCACGCAGCTTCTCGATTTGCTCTTCAGACAGCTCACTGATCTTAACATTTTCGGCAATGCCCGTAGCGGCGCAGATGGCCTGAGAACGGGTTTTACCGATACCGAAGATCGCGGTCAGCGCGATTACGGTATGTTTCTGATCAGGAATGTTAATGCCTGCTATACGGGCCACTATGCACTCCTAGATTAATATACGACGGCACCACTCTGAAAAGCCCGTTTTCAGGATACTCAAATGGCGCCGTTGCAACAAACAAAAGATTGGCTGGCTAATCTAGCCAGCTCAACCCAACTTTGCAAGAAAAATATGCGAGATAATCAGCCTTGACGCTGCTTATGCTTCGGTTCTACGCTGCAAATCACTCGCACAACACCGTTGCGCTTAACGATTTTGCAGTTACGGCATAATTTCTTGACGGAAGCACGAACTTTCATTTTACTCTCCGTAACTTCTCAAACTCACCTGGATTAGCGGTTATAGCCTTTCAGGTTCGCTTTCTTCAATGCAGACTCGTACTGACTAGACATCATCAGAGTTTGCACTTGAGCCATAAAGTCCATGATGACGACTACTACGATGAGTAGTGAGGTACCACCGAAATAGAACGGTACTTTCATCGCATCACGCATGAACTCCGGGATCAGGCAGATAAATGTAATGTACAGCGCACCAACCAGAGTCAGACGGGTCATTACCTTATCGATGTACTTCGCCGTTTGCTCTCCCGGACGAATTCCTGGTACAAATGCACCGGACTTCTTCAGGTTATCCGCTGTTTCACGCGGGTTGAAGACCAACGCCGTGTAGAAGAAACAGAAGAAGATGATTGCAGACGCATAGAGTAACACATAAAGCGGTTGCCCAGGCTGCAAATACAGCGAAATTGTAGTCAGCCAGTTCCAACCTGTACCGCCCCCAAACCAAGATGCAATCGTGGCCGGGAACAGAATGATGCTGGAAGCGAAGATTGCCGGGATAACCCCTGCCATATTCACTTTCAACGGCAAATGTGTGCTCTGTGCTGCGTAAACACGACGACCTTGCTGACGCTTGGCATAGTTAACGACGATACGACGCTGACCACGCTCCACGAAAACAACGAAGAAGGTTACTGCGAATACTAACACTGCAACCAACAGCAACAGAAGGAAGTGCAGGTCGCCCTGCCGCGCTTGCTCGATAGTATGGCCAATCGCCGGCGGAAGACCCGCCACAATCCCTGCGAAGATAATGATCGAGATACCGTTGCCGATACCACGTTCAGTAATCTGTTCGCCCAACCACATCAGGAACATTGTCCCGGTGACCAAGCTCACTACCGCAGTGAAGTAGAAAGCAAAGCCCGGATTAATTACCAGGCCTTGCATCCCAGGCATATTCGGCAGACCGGTAGCGATACCGATCGACTGAAATATGGCCAGCACCAGTGTACCGTAACGGGTGTACTGACTAATCTTACGACGGCCAGCCTCCCCTTCTTTCTTAATCTCTGCCAGGGTGGGGTGAACCACCGTCAGCAGCTGGATGATGATCGACGCCGAGATATACGGCATGATCCCCAACGCAAAGATAGAAGCACGGCTCAGAGCACCACCGGAAAACATGTTAAACATGTCGATGATGGTGCCCTGCTGTTGCTCAAGCAGTTTGGCAAGTACAGCGGCATCAATACCAGGGATCGGAATAAAAGAGCCAATGCGGAAAACAATCAGCGCCCCAATAACAAACAACAGTCTGCGCTTGAGTTCGCCCAGTCCACCTTTGGCACTTTGAAAATCTAATCCCGGTTGTTTAGCCATCTGCTACTTATTCCTCGATTTTACCGCCAGCAGCTTCAATCGCAGCACGAGCGCCTTTGGACACACGCAGACCGCGCAGGGTTACTGCACGATTGATTTCGCCAGACAGCATAACTTTGGCGAATTCGATCTGCGGGCCAATCACGTTAGCCGCTTTCAGCACGTTCAGGTCGATAACGTCGCCTTCGATCAGTGCGATCTCAGACAGACGAATTTCAGCAGTCACCATCGCTTTGCGAGAGGTGAAGCCGAACTTCGGCAGACGACGGTACAGCGGCATCTGGCCACCTTCGAACCCGCGACGTACGCCACCGCCAGAACGAGATTTCTGACCTTTGTGACCACGGCCACCGGTTTTACCCAGGCCAGAACCGATACCACGACCCAGACGCTTGGAAGCGTGCTTGGAGCCTTCGGCCGGAGACAGAGTATTCAAACGCATCTGTTACTCCTCAACTTTAACCATGTAGGAAACCGCGTTGATCATACCACGAACGGCAGGAGTATCCTCACGCTCTACGGTGTGACCGATGCGACGCAGACCCAGGCCAAGCAGCGTTGCCTTGTGTTTCGGCAAACGGCCGATCGCACTGCGGGTTTGAGTAATTTTGATAGTCTTTGCCATGGTCTATTACCCCAGAATTTCTTCAACGGATTTACCACGCTTGGCAGCGACCATTTCCGGAGATTTCATACTTTCCAGACCGTCGATAGTTGCACGAACCACGTTAATCGGGTTGGTGGAACCATATGCTTTAGCCAGAACGTTACGAACTCCAGCGACTTCCAGGACGGCGCGCATTGCACCACCGGCGATGATACCGGTACCTTCAGAAGCCGGCTGCATGAACACACGAGAACCCGTGTGAGCGCCCTTAACCGGGTGCTGCAGGGTGCCGCTGTTCAGCGCGACGTTGATCATGTTGCGACGGGCTTTCTCCATCGCTTTCTGGATCGCTGCCGGGACTTCACGGGCTTTGCCGTAACCAAAACCGACGCGACCGTTGCCATCACCCACTACAGTCAGTGCGGTGAAGCTAAAAATACGGCCACCCTTAACAGTCTTAGATACGCGATTTACCGCGATCAGCTTTTCCTGCAGTTCGCCAGCTTGTTTTTCGATGTGCGACATCTTACACCTCTACCTTAGAACTGAAGGCCAGCTTCACGGGCAGCATCTGCCAGTGCCTGGACACGACCATGATATTGGAAACCAGAGCGATCGAAGGACACGTCCTTGATGCCTTTTTCCAGCGCGCGTTCAGCGATAGCTTTACCTACAGCTGCTGCGGCTTCTTTGTTCCCAGTGTATTTCAGTTGTTCACTGATTGCTTTTTCTACGGTAGAAGCGGCAACCAGGACTTCAGATCCATTCGGGGCAATAACCTGTGCGTAGATGTGACGCGGGGTACGATGTACCACCAGGCGAGTTGCACCCAGCTCTTTGAGCTTGCGGCGTGCGCGGGTCGCACGACGGATACGAGCAGATTTCTTATCCATAGTGTTACCTTACTTCTTCTTAGCCTCTTTGGTACGCACGACTTCGTCGGCGTAACGGACACCTTTGCCTTTGTAAGGCTCAGGACGACGGTAAGCGCGCAGATCCGCTGCAACCTGACCGATCAGCTGCTTATCAGCGCCTTTCAGCACGATTTCAGTCTGAGTCGGGCATTCAGCAGTGATGCCTGCCGGCAGCTCATGATCAACCGGGTGAGAGAAGCCCAGGGCCAGATTCACCACGTTGCCTTTAATCGCTGCACGATAACCAACACCTACCAGCTGCAGCTTCTTAGTGAAGCCTTCGGTAACACCGATAACCATTGAGTTCAGCAGTGCACGAGCGGTACCCGCCTGGGCCCAACCGTCCACGAAGCCTTCACGCGGACCAAAGGTCAGTGCGTTATCAGCATGCTTAATTTCAACAGCGTCGTTGATAGTACGAGTCAGCTCGCCGTTTTTACCCTTGATCGAAATAACCTGACCGTTGAGTTTTACCTCTACGCCGGCAGGAATGACGACGGGTGCTTTTGCAACACGAGACATTCTTTCCTCCGATTACGCTACGTAGCAGATAATCTCGCCACCCAGGCCAGCTTGGCGGGCAGCACGATCAGTCATGACACCTTTAGAGGTAGAAACAACTGCGATACCCAGACCGGCCATAACTTTCGGCAGCTCATCTTTTTTCTTATAGATGCGCAGACCAGGGCGGCTGATACGCTGAATGCTTTCTACTACCGGCTTGCCCTGGAAGTACTTCAGTACCAGTTCCAGAACAGGCTTGGCGTCGCCTTCGATTTTGAAATCTTCAATAAAACCTTCTTCCTTCAGCACGTTGGCAATTGCCACTTTCAGCTTGGAGGAAGGCATGGTGACCGCAACTTTGTTCGCGGCCTGACCGTTACGGATACGGGTCAGCATATCCGCGATCGGATCTTGCATGCTCATCTGTCTTTACTCCCGTGATTCAATTGGTGACAATTACCAGCTAGCCTTTTTCAGACCCGGGATTTCACCGCGCATAGCGGCTTCACGGACCTTGATACGGCTCAACCCGAACTTACGCAGGAAAGCGTGCGGACGGCCAGTTTGGCGGCAGCGATTACGCTGACGGCTCGGGCTGGAATCACGCGGCAGAGTCTGCAGCTTAAGAACCGCATTCCAACGATCTTCGTCGGAAGCGTTGACATCAGAAATGATAGCCTTCAGTTCAGCGCGTTTGGCAAAGAACTTTTCAGCTAACTTCACGCGCTTGACTTCGCGTGCTTTCATGGATTGCTTAGCCATTAGTAACCCTACCTTACTTGCGGAACGGGAAGTTAAAAGCAGTCAGCAGCGCACGGCCTTCTTCGTCAGATTTCGCAGTAGTGGTAATGGTGATATCCAAACCACGAACGCGATCGACTTTGTCATAGTCGATTTCTGGGAAGATGATCTGCTCACGTACGCCCATGCTGTAGTTACCACGGCCGTCGAAAGACTTCGCAGACAAGCCACGGAAGTCACGGATACGCGGTACAGCAATAGAGATCAGACGCTCAAAGAACTCCCACATGCGTTCGCCACGCAGAGTTACTTTACAGCCGATCGGATAGCCCTGACGGATTTTGAAGCCTGCAACTGATTTGCGTGCTTTGGTGATCAACGGTTTTTGACCGGAGATTGCTGCCAGGTCAGCTGCTGCGTTATCCAGCAGTTTCTTGTCAGCGATCGCTTCACCAACACCCATGTTCAGGGTGATCTTCTCGACCCGAGGGACTTGCATGACAGAATTGTAGTTAAACTCAGTCATGAGTTTTTTAACTACTTCGTCTTTGTAGTAATCATGCAGTTTCGCCATCGTACTACTCCAAATTACTTGATAGTTTCGCCATTGGACTTGAAGAAACGGACTTTTTTGCCGTCTTCAAACCGAAAGCCTACACGGTCCGCTTTACCGGTCGCCGCATTGAAGATTGCAACGTTGGAAACCTGAATTGCGGCTTCTTTTTCAACGATGCCACCCGGTTGGTTCAGGGCCGGAACCGGCTTCTGATGTTTCTTAACCAGGTTGATGCCTTCAACGACAACTTTACCAGAAGACAGGACGTTTTTTACTTTACCGCGCTTACCTTTATCTTTGCCGGTCAGCACGATTACTTCGTCATCACGACGGATTTTCGCTGCCATGGATTCGCTCCTTAGAGTACTTCTGGTGCCAGAGAGATGATTTTCATGAACTTTTCAGAACGCAGTTCACGAGTCACCGGCCCAAAAATACGCGTACCGATCGGCTGCTCACTGTTGTTGTTCAACAGTACACAAGCATTGCCGTCAAAGCGAACGACAGATCCGTCAGGGCGACGAACACCCTTCTTGGTGCGCACCACTACCGCCTTCAGCACATCGCCTTTTTTGACCTTACCACGCGGAATTGCTTCCTTGATGGTGATCTTGATGATGTCGCCGATGCCTGCGTAGCGACGGTGCGAGCCACCCAGAACCTTGATACACATTACGCGACGCGCGCCGGAGTTATCGGCGACGTTCAGCATAGTCTGTTCTTGGATCATTTCAGTGCTCCGCTAATGTCAACTACTACTTCGAGACCCAGTTGGGCCGTTAAAAATCCCCATGATTGAGGGCGCAGCATTATAACACCGCTTCCAAAATATGGGTAGAAAAAATAAACGGCTCAAAATCTGAGCCGTTTATCATTGCTGAGACAGTGTACTGTATTACAGTACAGCTTTCTCTACAACGCGAACCAGCGTCCAGGATTTGGTCTTGGACAGCGGACGGCATTCGCGGATTTCAACCACGTCACCGATACCGCATTCGTTGTTCTCGTCATGTACGTGCAGTTTGGTCGTACGTTTGATGAATTTACCGTAGATCGGGTGCTTCACCATGCGCTCGATAGCAACAACAATGGATTTCTCCATTTTGTCGCTAACAACACGACCTTGCAGAGTACGGATTTTATCGGTCATTACGCACCCGCCTTCTCGTTCAGTAAAGTCTTAACACGTGCGATATTACGACGCACTTGCTTCAACAGGTGAGACTGTTGCAGCTGGCCGCCTGCTGCCTGCATGCGCAGATTAAACTCTTCGCGCAGCAAGTTCAGCAGCTCGGTGTTCAGCTCTTCAACACTCTTCTCACGCAGCTCGTTTGCTTTCATTACATCACCGTCTTAGTTACAAAGGTGGTTTTGATAGGCAGTTTCGCTGCTGCCAGTTTGAAGGCCTCACGGGCCAGCTCTTCAGGCACACCGTCCATCTCGTACAGGACTTTACCCGGCTGAATCAGGGCTACCCAGTACTCAACGTTACCTTTACCTTTACCCATACGAACGGCCAGCGGTTTCTCAGTGA